>DAOOQW010000040.1:13663-15164 GCA_035388945.1 Flavobacteriales bacterium | reverse complement strand
TCGTAATTCGTAATTTATTTCAACGAATCTCCGAACCCGGATTTACCACTTCTCCTGGTTGAACAAACTTCAATTTACCATCGGAATCTTCGGCCATCAAAATCATTCCCTGACTTTCGATTCCTTTGATTTTACGAGGTTCTAAATTGAGTAGCAAACTCACTTGCTGACCAATAATCGCTTCCGGAGCAAAATGCTCTGCAATGCCCGAAACGACAGTACGTTTATCCACACCAGTATCAACCAATAACTGCAAAAGTTTATCGGCTTTGGGAACTTTTACGGCCTCGAGAATGGTTCCAACACGGATGTCCATTTTCATGAAATCGTCGTAGCTAATAGCTGGTTTCACGGGCGAATGTGCTTTAACGGGTTGTGGGCGGGCAGCTTTGGATGCTTCTAATTTTTGTAATTGGAGCTCCACTTCGGAATCTTCGATTTTCTTGTATAGAATTTCGGGTAATCCAATCGCATGACCTTTTGGAAGATGACTTATCAGCAAATCGTTCCACTCGAACGTAGCTGGCAAATTCAACATCTTGCGCAAACGAGCACTGGTGTCGGGTAAGAAGGGCGATAATGCAACCGACAAACGACTTACAATATCCAAGCTGTAAGCAATAATTTTTTCTACTTCCTCACGGGCGGTATCAAGGTTGAGTTTCCACGGTTGCGCATCGGCTAGGTATTTATTTCCAGCGCGAGCTAATCCAATGGTTTCAATCAATCCAGCACGGAATTCATAACTCAACATTAATTCTGGAACTCGTTCAAAAATGCGTGTAGCAGCTTCTTCTACTTCGGCAGATGGATTGAATTCGGCTGTAGGAACTTTGCCTTCGAAGTACTTATGCGTTAAGACCATTACGCGGTTAACGAAGTTTCCTAAAATATCGGCTAGTTCAGAATTAACGCGAGTTTGATAATCTTTCCAAGAGAAATCTGAGTCTTTTGTTTCGGGAGCAATGGATGTTAGCACATAACGCAACTCATCGCGACGACCTGGAAAGTCTTGCAAATATTCATGCAACCAAACAGCCCAATTGCGAGAGGTAGAAATCTTCTCTCCTTCGAGATTCAAGAATTCATTCGCCGGAACTTGATCAGGTAAAATGTAATCTCCGTGTGCTTTTAGAATTGCCGGGAAAATGATGCAATGGAAAACGATATTGTCTTTTCCAATAAAATGCACCAATTGAGAATGCTCATCTTGCCAGTATGGCTTCCAATCTTTTCCTGTTTTCTCTGACCATTCACGCGAAGCTGAAATGTACCCGATTGGTGCATCAAACCACACATATAACACTTTTCCTTCTTCCCCTTCGAGTGGTACTTTTACGCCCCATTCCAAGTCGCGCGTTATCGCACGTGGCTGCAAACCTTGATCGAGCCAAGATTTACATTGTCCGTAAACATTCGATTTCCACTTGTCTTTTTGAGTGAGCATCCAGTCGTTAATCCAGTCATCTTGGTATTTATCTAAAGGCAAAAACCAATGTTT
>DAOOQW010000040.1:12014-13563 GCA_035388945.1 Flavobacteriales bacterium | reverse complement strand
GGTGCAGAAGTGCGCGAATAGATATCGAATGAAATACCCAAATCAGCAAATGCATCACCCATTAATTTATGGTATTTATCTACCACATCCTGCGGTGTAATGCCTAGATCACGCGCTTTTAACGTGATTGGAACCCCATGTTCATCGCTTCCACAAATAAAAAGGACATCCTTTCCCATCAAACGCAAAAAGCGAACATAGGTATCGGCTGGAATATAGCAACCAGCAAGGTGTCCAATGTGAACCGGTCCGTTAGCATACGGAAGCGCGGCAGTTACAGTGTAGCGTTTAGGAGCGTTCAAGTGATTCGAATTTGAGGGTGCAAAGATAGCGCTAATGGACAGAGAATTCAATCGTTCGACGTGTTTGACCTTCTTATCCAACTTAAACTTGTTACATTCTATAATTCCGAGTATTTTCGACACATGTCTTCGAAACACGCATTAAGAAAAGATTCTATTTGTCAGAACTGCGGCGAAACGGTTACCCATCGATTTTGCAGCTTCTGCGGACAAGAAAACACTGAAAGCCGTCAAACTTTTCGGCATTTGTTGATGCACTTTTTCGAGGATATTACGCATTACGAGGGGAAGTTTTGGAAGACGATGAAGTATTTATTTTTTCGTCCGGCTTATTTAACGCGTGAATTTTTATCGGGACGAAGAGTCAGTTATGTACCGCCTGTTCGCTTGTACATTTTCATCAGTTTTATCACATTTTTCCTACCCTATATTTTGCCCCAATACGAGGAAACTAATCATAAACCAGGAAAATCGCACCTAACATTTTTAGCAGACACAACAATTTATAATTCGTTTTCTTTTCATAATGATGAAGAAGGAATGAGTTTAATTATTCCGAATAATTTCAAATCACAGGAACAATTAGATTCCCTAATGAAGCATGATCCCTATTTCATAATCGACGATGAATATGATTACTGGATGAATAAACGCTTCTTGAGAATGCAGAAATACACTCCACTTGAATTAGGGGAAAAATTCGCGGATGCTTTTTCTCAAAACTTTCCTAAAGCACTTTTTGCCTACATGCCATTATTTGCCTTGGTGTTGACGCTATTTCATCGTAAAAAAGGATGGATGTATTTTGATCATGCCATTTTCACTTTGCATTATTTTTCGTTTTTGCTATTTTATGTTGCTCTGACTCGAATTTTCGATTTGTCAGAATTCATTGTTGGAGCTGAAATTTTCGGAAAAATGAATCTATTTGTTTACGGCTCTTATTTAGTTTCTTTCCCTTTGTATTTCTTCCTTGCTCATAAAAAAATGTATTCTGAATCGTGGATAAAATCCATATTTAAATCATTGGGGATATACATTCTCAACATAGCACTTTTCGCAATTGTATTAGCAGTATTGATGTTTTGGGCAGTGATTAGTATTCATTAAGAAATTAAATCCTCAACCACCCGCTTCGACAAGCTCAGCGCGCGGCACATGTTAAACGAAATCTAAACAGCACATCAGCACACTAACACATCAGCATATTAACTAATGCACGCTTCGACAAGCTCAGCGCTCGTCCT
>DAOOQW010000040.1:0-11914 GCA_035388945.1 Flavobacteriales bacterium | reverse complement strand
CTAACACATCAGCATATTAACTAATGCACGCTTCGACAAGCTCAGCGCTCGTCCTTCGCTCCCTGAGCCTGTCGAAGGGAGCACATCAAAAATCAGCACATCAGCACACTAAACACATCAGCATATTAACTAATGCACGCTTCGACAAGCTCAGCGCTCGTCCTCCGCTCCCTGAGCCTGTCGAAGGGAGCACATCAAAAATCAGCACACCAGCACACTAACACATCAGCACATTTACTAACTTCGTCTAGTTCCGGTTCCGGTGTTTCAAAAACACATGAACCCAATGGCATTACACAACGATTTAGGAAAACTCGGGGAAAATCTAGCGGTTGATTTTCTCATTGAAAACGGATTTAATATCCTCGAACGCAACTGGCGCAATCGATTCGAAGAAATTGACATCATCGCAATCAAAGATTCATTTCTCGTGATTGTGGAAGTCAAAATGCGCACAAACAACAACTACGGATCGCCCGAAGATGCAATTAGTCTCCGAAAGCAACGAAATCTGGTGAGTGCAGCAGAAGCATATATCCGCGAGAAAAACAGCGATTTGGAAACTCGATTCGATGTGATCGCCGTTACAGGCACTGAGGATCAGCACAGTATCCATCACATTCCGTGGGCTTTCAGTCCGTTTGACTAATTATAGGGGAAAATGGGCTACTTTTGCGCTCTCAAGAAATCCCTATGGCCAAGAAACCGGCAGAGAACGCAGTGCAACCCGAAGAAGGTGTTACGCGTCCGAAACGACTCAAAAAATCAGAACTCGAAGAAGCCCCGCGGGAGCGGCGCACACGGGTAAAAAAAGACGAACCTGCAGCTGAGAAAGCTCCAAGGAAAACTGCTACCCGTGCTCCAAAAGCGGAGTCGGATGCACCTATCAGAAAACCGCGTGCGACAAAAGCTTCATTTGAGTCGGAAAAACCGGAACGAGCTTCTGCTCCTAAACCTTCCAAAGAAGATTATGGTGTAGATGCCTTTGCCAAACTGATTCCTGGAAAAAAACGTGAAGGAATGGTCAAGCGCGAACCGCGTGGAAACCGCCCTCCAGTTACTTTTAAACCTGAAACTTCAGGTGATCGCCCAATCAAATCTTTCGTAAAAGAAAGCGAAAAACGTGGCGATAATGCTGAATGGGGAACCGATCGTCCAGCTCCTAAAAAACGAGATGGTTTAATTCCACGTAAAGACAAAGACAGCTATTCTAACAGCGACCGTCCAAAACGCTACGACGATAAACCATCCGACAAAAAATTCGGAGACCGACCGCCTCGTCGGGATGATAAATTTTCTAAAGACACAGATCGTCCTAAACGTTACGATGATAAGCCTTTCGACAAGAAAGATTTCGATCGTCCAAAACGCTACGACGATAAGCCATCCGACAAGAAATTCGGTGATCGTCCGCCTCGTCGTGATGATAAATTCTCTAAAGACACAGATCGTCCGAAACGATACGATGATAAGCCTTTCGACAAGAAAGATTCGGATCGTCCAAAACGTTACGACGACAAACCTTTTGACAAGAAATTCGGAGATCGACCACCACGTCGTGATGATAAATTTGCGAAGGATGGTGATAGTCCAAAACGTTACGATGACAAGCCTTTTGACAAAAAAGACTCTGATCGTCCCAAACGCTACGATGATAAACCATTCGATAAGAAATTCGGTGATCGTCCGCCACGACGCGATGATAAATACGCGAAAGATGGCGACCGTCCATTCGAACGCAAAGGAAAATTAGGTGATCGCCCAGCACCTCGTCCGCGAGGAAAGTCAGATCAGGACTGGTCTGAACCAATGGAGCGACCTGAATTCTTAAAAGGAAAGCGTCCAACACCTTATCGGGTGAAGAAAGCGCATGTCCCAACTTTAGAAGAAACTGACGGAAAAATCCGTTTGAATAAATACATCTCCAATGCTGGTATTTGCTCACGTCGCGAAGCGGATGAGATGATCAAAAGTGGAGCGATTAAAGTAAATGGGAAAGTAGTTACTGAATTGGGAACTCGGGTTAGTCCAGAGGATAAAATCCAATATGGTGACGAAACACTCAGCAAAGAAACCAAGCGTTATTTATTGCTGAATAAGCCTAAAGACACCATCACTACTGCGAACGATCCAGAAGGACGTAAAACTGTGATGGAATTGGTGAAAAATGCTTGCAAGGAACGTTTATACCCAGTTGGCCGATTGGACAGAACCACTACTGGTTTATTGCTAATGACAAACGATGGAGAATTGGCTAAAAAGCTGACTCATCCAAGTTATCAGGTGAAAAAAATCTATCACGTGAGTTTAGATAAAAACCTCAAGGCGGTAGACATGAAACGCATTCTGGATGGACTAACTTTAGAAGATGGTTTGGCAGAAGTGGATGAAATTGCGTATGTTGGCGAAGGAACGGACAAATCTGAAGTTGGTATTGCGATTCATTCAGGTAAAAACAGAATTGTACGCCGTATATTTGAACACCTCGGGTATGTTGTGGTTAAGCTAGATCGCACGTATTTCGCAGGCTTGACGAAAAAAGACCTTCCACGTGGGAAATTCCGGTTTCTCACAGAAAAAGAACTGATTATGCTTCGCATGAGTTAAGTATTGATTGAACATGGCATTAGTAGGAATTGCAATCAAACGGGCGCTTACACTGCAGAAAACACTTCGCAGAGTACGCCGCCGCCAAAGTCCAGAGAAGAAACAGGAGAAAACTTTCCTGAAACTGATCAAGAAAGCACAGAATACTGCGCTTGGACGAGCTTATGGGTTTGATGAAATTTTACGGGCTGATAATCCTTATGCGGTTTTCAGTAAACAAGTGCCCATCTTCAATTATGAATCTATCCACGCTGCTTGGTGGCATCGATCTCTCGAAGGAGAGGAAGATGTTGCTTGGCCGGGGAAAGTGCAGTATTTCGCGCTTAGTTCAGGTACTTCAGGAGCTCCTAGTAAAAAGATTCCTGTTACTCAGGCAATGATTAGAAGTATGCGTAGAACAAGCGTTCGACAAATACTTTCCTTAGCCTATTATGATCTTCCACCCGAACTCTTCGAAAAAGGGATTTTCATGCTGGGAGGATCAACCGACTTGCAATGGAAATCGAGTTATTACGAAGGAGATTTGAGTGGTATTAATGGCACCCAGATTCCATTTTGGTTTCAGGCACATTACAAACCGGGTAAACGCATTGCAAAAGAACGCGATTGGGAAGCCAAACTGGAAGAAATTATTCTAGCTGCCAAAGATTGGGATATTGGTATTGTTGTAGGTGTTCCGGCTTGGATTCAAATTGTTATTGAACGGATAATTGAACATTATCAAGTAAAAACCATTCACGATATCTGGCCAAACCTTCGCATATACGTGCATGGAGGAGTATTCTTCGAACCTTATAAAAAAGGATTCGAGAAATTAATGGCTCACCCACTCCACTACATCGAAACCTATTTAGCTTCAGAAGGATTCCTTGCCTATCAAGGCACCGATAAGCCCGGTTCGATGGAGTTGGTTCTAAACAATGGTATTTTCTTCGAATTCATTCCGTTTAACGATAGCAATTTCGATTCAGATGGAATGCCGTTGAAAGAAGCTCAAGTTCTAACGCTCGAACAGGTAAAAGTTGGTGTTGATTATGCCCTACTCATCTCCACTTGTGCTGGTGCTTGGCGATATATGATTGGTGATACAATTCGATTTACCGATTTAGATAACTCCGAAATCATCATCACTGGAAGAACGAAACACTACCTCAGTATTTGTGGGGAACATCTTAGCGTTGACAATATGAATCACGGCATCATGAAAGCCGCTGATCACTTTGGAATTGGTGTGACTGAATTTTGTGTGGCGGGAGAAATTGACGAAACTGGATTCCGTCATAAATGGTTTGTAGGAACCGATGATGCAGTAGATGCAGATGCATTCCGTTTGAAACTCGACGAAGAGCTGAAAGCCGTAAACGACGATTACATTGTTGAACGACGTTCCGCTTTAAAAGAAATGCACCTCGAAATTTTACCTGTTTCGATGTTCTACGATTGGATGCGAGCTTTAGGTAAAGAAGGCGGACAAAATAAATTTCCCCGAGTGCTCAAAAAAGAGCAATTAGCAGAATGGGAATCCTTTATTCAGGTTAACAAGGAATAATGGAAAGCGCCATCTGGAATGGATTTGTCATGGGACTTGGCCTGAGCTTTTCGTTCGGCCCGGTTTTTTTCATGTTAATCCAAACCAGTATCGACAAAGGTTGGAAAGAATCACTCATTTTCGATGCAGGCGTGCTCATAAGCGACTTCATCATTATTGCTGCGGCGATGATGATGATTTTTGCCATGGGAGTGAATGTCGATTTTAGCAATCCAGCCATTCAGTTTTGGACGACCATGATTGGAGCACTCATCCTTATCATCTTTGGTTTAGTATTGATTCTCAACCCAAAGAAAGAGACGAGTCCTACAGAAGTTCCCGAAATATCTACTGTTTCCAAACTCAACCATACAGGATTATTTTTCAAAGGCTTAGGTATCAATTTCCTTAATCCTTCGGTATTTCTGATTTGGTTTGGAGCTGTGCCGGCAGTTGCTGGAAGTTTCAAAGGTGATATGTCGCTGATTATCGCCTTTTTTTCTAGTACACTCATCTCCTACTTCCTGATTGATCTGGGTAAAATATACATGGCGCGTAAGCTAAAGCGCTTCTTAACTCCCAAAGCAATTACCCTATTTCACCGCATCTCAGGAATAATCTTCTTGGCAATTGCAGTTTGGTTGCTTTACCGTTTTTACATGCGCACCCATAGCTGAGAAAAATCAGCCATCTAAATGATGTAGGTCATAGTTCAAGCTCATTTATTAGGTCACCTTTGCCGTAACCAATCTGACCCGATTATGAAAACAGCACTTATTACCGATCAACACCTAGAACACCGCGAATGGCTTAATCGTCTCGATTTTTATCGCGATGAGATTAAAATCATGCAAAATCGTATTGGTGAAATAGCTTCTAAAAACACCGCTCAAGAAGTTTTAGTTCAAGTGGAGCACTTTCAAAATCAACTATTGATTCAATCGGCTCACATCGATAAATTGAATCACGATATTCGTAAACACGAATCAGAAATAGCAGCTGAGATTGCTAAAAATCCAACTGCTTCTGACCATCGCCGCTCTGAAGTTCATCCAGAACATAAAGAAGGAATTGAAATGTTCGAAAAACTATTCAACGAACTTCGTCGTGAGCAAATTCTTTGGTTAGCCAAAGTGATGTAATTCAGCCATTAACGATGTTTCTCAAGATTGAAATTCCGTTTCGGATTTCCTCTTCTTGGTTAAACATCCCAAATGAGAACCTGACCGTTTCGTAGGCCTGTTCTTCAGTCAAACCTAAAGCCGTCCACACATGTGAGGGCTCGGGTAAGGCAGAGGAACAGGCCGATCCGGTTGAAAAGGCATAGTTCGGCATTCCTTGTATTAACCGTGTTGCTGGCACATTCTCTATTCTAAAAGCAGACGTATTGGGCAATCGTTGTATATCGATTCCATGAATGTGCACACCTTCCAGCTTCATTAATTCTTTCTCAAATAAATCCCTTAGCTGACTAGTCTTTTGAGCATAATGCTCCAGCGATTCTTTAGCTAACTCAGCCGCCTTTCCTAGCCCTACAATTCCCGGAACATTTAACGTACCTGGGCGCTTTCCATTTTCATGTCCGCCTCCAAAAAACAATGGAGATAAATTCACGCGCGGATTTTTACGTCTTAGATATAAAGCTCCACATCCTTTCGGACCATAAAATTTGTGAGCCGATAAGGCTAACACATCTACACCCAATTCATTTACATCAACCGGGATTTTGCCGCAGGCTTGAGTTGCATCGCAAATGAAAAATGCTCCTGAAGCTCTGGTCAATTCAGCCATTTCGGCGATAGGCCAAACGATTCCGCTTTCGTTATTAGCTAACATAGCTGCAACAAAAACAGTATCAGAACGAATTGCTTTTTTTAGATGTTCGAGATTAGGCAATCCGCGTTCATCAACCGGTAAAACATCCACTTCCCAACCTAAATCCTTCAAATAAAAAAGTGGCTCAAGTACAGCCTTGTGCTCCGTTGAAAAAGTAATTAAATGCTTTCCTTTCGACTGATACATTCGAGCAATTCCTTGCAATGCTAAATTTAACGACTCGGTAGAACCAGATGTAAATGTGAGTTCATTCGTTTCGCAACCAATCAGATTTGCAACTTGTTCACGCGCTATTGCAACAGCCTCAGCGGCTTCCCAACCAAAAGCATGTGCCCGACTTGATGCGTTTCCAAACACTTCGGTGAAATAGGGCAACATGCTTTCTAACACTCGCGGATCAACGGGAGTGCTCGCATTGTAGTCGAAATAAACCCGTTTATTTTCCATAAACCTTTTCGTTTAACCAGCGATAATAATGAATCACTTCATCTTCGGTGCTCGTTTGTTTTAAGTGTGCAAGCAATTCATCTAAATCGGCACGGAGTGATTTGTTCTTCAATCCTTCTACCTCATTTACACCTCGATCCATCATTTTCAATAAATCCAATTCACGTTGTCCCGATGGACGCGAAAATTCATCCTGATATTCCCTTGAGATTTGCTCGTATCGATATTTCCAGAAATCTAAATCATTCAACTCATACCGAACAATTAATTCAGCAATCGAAATTTTGAAACGTAATGTCTTGTCGGCTTTTGGATAGCTATCAATATGATAGAGCTTATTGAGATTTTTAATGGCTTGATTGTAATTCTTCAAATCAAAATAACTCGTAGCTAAATTCAGGTAAATAAATAACTCATAGAAAGGAACCTTCTTCAAATTCGGACGGTTCTGCATTTCTTGTAATAAGGTGATAGCCTTAGGAATATCGGATGTGGAATAATTGTTTACTAAAGCATTGTAATAGAAAATCTCATATTTATCGTAGAAGAGATTATTAAACTCTTGCATTGCAGCATGCAGATTTTCAGCAAATGCTAATGATTCACTCACCTTACCATTTTTGAATAAAGCATTTACTATGTAGGTAAGCAATTGAAGCTTAGTATCGTGTGTGTTTCGGGTAAAAATGTGCTCTTCGGAAAACTCCTTCCAGGTTTGTACTAAGTAATCCTCCAAACTCAAGTAATCTTTCCGCTGTAACAGAAGCTGGCTAACCAAACTAAATAACTTAATTCGGAATCGGCCGGAGCGTAAGAATGTTGCATTGCCAGCATACTGATTCGTTACCAATTCGAGCATGTTTTTCAGCGCATTCTCTTGCTCTCCAAAATTTTGAGAGATCTTCAATCGATAAGAAACAACAGCCAGCACATCATCCATTTCCCTCAAGCGCGCTAATGCCTCATTGTTTTCTTTCCGCTTAGCAATATATATTTCGGGGTTGATCACTAAAAGCGTGTGAGATAACTGGATAAACTCACCATAAATAATATCCAACAACTCGTTATTCTCAACCTTTTGGGCTCGTTGCTCAGCTTTGCGTAAGAAATGAAAAGCAATCTGGTGCTGATTTTTAGAGGTGAAAATCCGGACAATCGCCAAGAGCTGATAAATCTGTAAAATCTCTTCATCCGACGAATGTTGAAGCACCAAGGACTTGTTCAAATCCTCCAGCAATCGGTTCTTTAGGCGATAATATGCATTCTTATCGCCCTTGCCATAGAGCTTAGTAACTATCTTTGATTCGGATTCACTTTCGGGATTTTTACGGATATAATCCAACAAGGCCATATCCTTTCGCTCTCCAGAGGAATCCTGACGATGTGCGAATATTTTGAAGAAGCGAATCTCTTCCTTACTTAATCCATCTATAATCTGATTTAAAACATCCATTGCGTTTCGAGTCTTGAGCGGGTAAGAATAATGCAAGTTTAACCATTATTCTGAATTCGATTCAAGTACTTTTGATTGTATAAACTGGCTATGCGAATGCTACTCCCACATCCAGAGAGAAAAACTGTCGAGAAAAAATTCAGCTTCCTCATGAAGTATGTTTTATTTTCCTTGTTGAGTGTGTGCTTTACCTTGAATGGAACAGCACAATCGATAAGCATTAGCAATTTTGCAATGCCCGACACGGTTACGCTAAATTTCAGCACCGATGTTTTCTTTCATGTTAAGAACACAAGTGATTCACTAAATATTTTAGGAAATCTAAAACTGAATTTTCTTAACGAAACAACTGGAGGACCAGCAGTTCCACTAGGTGGATTTGATGCCATGCAATTTATCGCTCCTCAACAAGAGCGTTCGTTTGAAGTAGTAGTTGATATAACACCACAATACTTTCAAGAAGGAGGGAATACGATTGTTATCTGGCCCTCATTTGTTGGTCAGCCAATTAATTCAGAAGATTCTATTCGCATAAATATATACGTGAATAACATCAATGGAATTGATCAGGAAAAGAATCAAATAGAATCGGCTTATTTAATTCCAAATCCAGTTAAGGGCGAACTTTCTATCCTTCCTATTGGGAAAGCTGAATTACCTGAAAGCATCACCGTTCGATCATTAAACGGACAAATCTTGCTTAATCAACGATTAAATGGATCAGGCAAAATAGATATGCTCAAGATTTCACCGGGTGTATATATTTTGGAAATGAGCTTGATTAATGGGGAGAAAATTACCCAGCGTATTGTTCGAATTGCGGAGTAAAGCTGTTCTCGTTTTACATCTATTATTAGGTGAATAGCTCACATTAACCTATTAATTTCTTCCAGAATAGTTTTTTACACACTATTCTGAACTATTCATGCAAATCACCTGTTGAGGACGAAGTATAGTTCGAGTACTTTTGCCAAAAAACAACCTGCATGATTACGCTGCCCCAAATTCCAATCTATTGTAATAGCCTTACTTCTTATGAACGCTTCCGCACACGCGAAGTGATGATTGGAGATTTGGCTCTTGGGGGCGATAATCCCATTCGATTGCAATCGATGACTACCACCGATACACTCGATACCGCTGCTACTGTAGCGCAAAGTATCCGAATGATTGAGGCGGGATGCGAGTTGGTTCGGATTACTGCTCCAAGCATCAAAGAAGCTCAAAATCTCGAAAACATTCGTCGTGAGTTGCGAGCTAAAGGCTATAACACACCACTCGTTGCCGATATTCACTTCACACCTAATGCCGCCGAACTCGCTGCTCGTATCGTGGAAAAAGTTCGCGTGAATCCAGGGAATTACGCCGATAAGAAGAAGTTCGAACACATCGAATATACCGATAGCACCTACGAAGCCGAATTAGATCGTATCCGCGAACGCTTCACTCCTCTGGTGAAAATCTGCAAAGAATACGGAACTGCCATGCGAATCGGAACCAATCATGGTTCGCTTTCCGACCGTATTATGAGTCGATATGGCGATAGTCCGCTTGGAATGGTAGAATCGGCCATGGAATTCCTCATGATAGCCGAGGAAAACAATTTCTACAATCTAGTGCTTTCCATGAAATCGTCGAACACGCAGGTAATGGTTCAAGCATACCGTTTACTCGTGAAACAAATGATGGAGAAAGGGATGAATTATCCACTCCATTTAGGTGTGACCGAAGCAGGAGAAGGCGAAGACGGACGAATCAAATCGGCTGTTGGAATTGGTACTTTACTCGAAGATGGATTAGGCGATACCATTCGTGTTTCTTTGACCGAAGAGCCTGAATTTGAAATTCCCGTTGCTCGTGCACTCGTTCAACGCTATGCAAATCGTGAGAAACACGCGAATATTCCAGCTATAAATCAGTATCCAATCGACCCTTTCAATTATTCACGCCGAACTACACTAGAAGCTGGAAATATTGGTGGAGAAAATGTACCTCGCGTGGTGATGGATTTTAGTCAAGTTTCGCTTGAAAACCCAGCTGTTCTTTATCGTGTCGGATATGCGTATTCAGTTCCGATGGATAAGTGGAATTTGACTGACCTTGCCTGTGATTTTATCTTTAGTGGAACTCAAATTCCGGCTTTTGAATTACCCGGAACTTTAGGTGTTATTTGTGACGAATCGGTTTGGACACCGGGGAAATTTAATCTGTTTCCGCTCATCCAATCTTCTTCCTACAAACAAGGAAGTCTTCAACCCAACCAAAAGAAATTTATTGCGGTTGAGATTCAGGATTTCGATCAAGTATTATTCGACAAAATTAAACTCGATCCTTCGGCTGTATTAGTTTGTTCCACACAAAACGCACATGCAATGGCCGAACTTCGTCGTATAGTCGTTTATCTGGAAGAACAACAAATTAAAACGCCCGTCATCATTCGTCGAAGCTACGATTTACCCGACTTGTCGACTTTCCAATTAGCTGCCGCAACCGATTTTGGAGGTTTATTGATTGATGGATTGGGTGATGGAATTTGGCTAGATGCAACCAACGATCAACCGGCAATCCGAGAAACTAATCAAACTGCTTTCGGCATCCTACAAGCAGCGCGTGTTCGTATCTCACGTACCGAATACATCTCTTGTCCTTCTTGTGGCAGAACACTATTCGACCTTCAAGAAACTACTGCTAAAATCCGCAAGCGAACCGATCATCTCAAAGGACTCAAAATCGGAATTATGGGATGTATCGTTAACGGACCTGGAGAAATGGCAGATGCCGACTTTGGCTACGTAGGAACTGGCATCGGTAAGATTACACTTTATAAAGGCAAAGAAGTGGTGAAACGTAACGTTCCAGCCGAAAACGCCGTGGATGAACTGATTCAGCTTATCAAAGACCACGGTAAATGGGTTGATTTTCAGGCATAAGTGTCAACTCCCAACAACTTGAAAGGATAGTACGCACTGCGGTTGATTTGAAATCGAAAACGAACATTTCGTCATTTCTTACAGGAATAGTCAACTTCCTCAAAAATGCCAAACGCCTGAATTTCAGACATCTGAAAATTTCATACTTGATAATTCATTCGATTTCAATCTTTTTCTTGCAGCGGTAAGTAGACCATGTTATAGCCTACCAAAACCTGCAACTAAGGCTATGTTTATATAGTAAGACTTCAGAGATATAATTCTGATTTCTTATGAAACGAGACGGCTATTTTTTCCGGATGAGTCCCCTGCAAATTTTATTGCCGGCGATACTGTGTGTGCTGACAGTCTCTCTCCATGCCACCAGCTATGTGTGGACCGGATCAGTTGACACCCAATGGGGCGAACCCAACAACTGGTCACCTGCAGGCATTCCTGATATTGGGGATGATGTTACCATTACCAACCAAACAAACGATCCAGTATTTGAAGAAATATCTGGATTGAACAACTTCACCATGACTTCAGGTTCGCTCGATCTGTCGGCATTTACCTTAGTCATTTATGGAACAGCGTCATTTGATGGAGGAAGTATTACAAATGGAAACATTGCTTTTGTTTCTGGATCAGTTTGCACATTTGCCGGTACAACATTGAGTTGTGGAATTTCAGGCACCATGTTGAATGTGTATTTCAATGGTGGTACATTTAATAATCCGGTATCCATCACTCGAACAAGTGCTACTGACAATACATCTAACGGAGGAAACACATATAATTCTACGTTTAGTTTGACAAACACCGGTACGGGGAATGTCATTCTTTCGAATGTTTCGGCCGATACTTATAAGTCGGATGCTACATTTAGTGCTAGCAACACCGGTTTAATTCAAGTATCCTATACCGCTTCGGGAAACTCATTCCAGGGCGGTTTGTTGTTTAATTCAACTGGGACCAGCTTAGGGATTCGACTAGGACAAAACGGAGGTACTTCAACATTAAGTAGTGGAAATGTGCTTGGTATTGGGGGAAGTGGTTTTAGTGTGGGTGATTTACGTATTAAAGGTTTGACACAATCAGGCACTACAGCTCAATCACTCACATTAACAGGAA
>DAOOQW010000039.1:0-15191 GCA_035388945.1 Flavobacteriales bacterium | reverse complement strand
TAAGTAAAGCACTCAATGTCTCCTTTACCGGCGGTGCCGTTATGGGTCTGGGTGTATCCGGCCTGGCTGTTCTCGGCCTTGGCGGTTTATATATCGTATTAAAACAGTATTTCGCGCCCGGTGCTACCGTGGATTCAGAAGAAATGATCCGTACGATTGAGGTACTGACCGGTTTCTCCCTCGGTGCTGAGTCGATTGCCCTTTTCGCCCGTGTGGGTGGCGGTATCTATACCAAGGCAGCTGACGTAGGTGCTGACCTGGTAGGTAAAGTGGAAGCTGGTATTCCGGAAGATGATGTTCGTAATCCGGCAACTATTGCGGATAACGTGGGTGATAACGTGGGTGACGTAGCTGGTATGGGTGCCGATTTATTCGGTTCTTATGTAGCAACCATTTTGGCTACCATGGTATTAGGTCAAGAAATTGACGCTAGCACTGATAATTTTGGTGGAATGTCACCAATCCTATTACCGATGTTGATTTGCGGTTTAGGAATTATCTTCTCTATTATCGGGACTTGGTTTGTTACCATTAAGGATGAGAAATCAAACGTGCAAAATGCATTGAACCTAGGAAACTGGTCTTCGATGTTATTAACTGTAGTAGCTTCTTACTTTATTGTAATGTGGATGTTACCAGAAACGCTTGATTTACGTGGATATAAATTCTCTAACATAAACGTATTTTTTGCAATCGTTGTTGGAACTGTTGTAGGAGCTGTCATGAGTATTGTTACTGAGTATTACACTGCAATGGGTAAAGCTCCAGTTAATTCCATCATTCAACAATCTTCTACAGGTCACGCAACGAACATTATTGGTGGTTTATCTGTAGGGATGAAATCAACGGTAATTCCAATTATTACTTTAGCTGCTGGTATCATGGCTTCTTACCATTTTGCTGGATTATACGGTGTGGCTATCGCTGCTGCTGGTATGATGGCAACTACTGCTATGCAATTGGCAATTGATGCATTCGGTCCGATTGCGGATAATGCAGGCGGTATTGCTGAGATGAGCCAACTTCCTCCAGAAGTTCGTGAGCGTACCGATAATTTAGATGCTGTTGGTAACACAACTGCTGCAACTGGTAAAGGTTTCGCGATTGCTTCAGCTGCTTTAACTTCATTAGCACTTTTCGCTGCATTCGTAGGTATTGCAGGTATTTCGGCTATCGATATTTACAAAGCACCTGTATTAGCTGGTTTGTTTATCGGCGGTATGATTCCTTTCATTTTCTCGGCATTGTGTATTCAAGCGGTTGGTAAAGCTGCTATGGACATGGTTCAGGAAGTTCGTCGCCAGTTCCGCGAAATTCCAGGTATCATGGAATACAAAGCAAAACCTGAGTATGAGAAATGTGTGGCTATTTCGACTAAAGCTTCTATTCGCGAAATGATGTTGCCTGGTGCAATTGCTATCGTAACTCCAGTTGTAGTAGGATTTATTTTCGGACCTGAAGTATTAGGAGGTTTATTAGCAGGTGTAACAGTATCAGGTGTATTGATGGGGATTTTCCAATCAAACGCAGGTGGTGCTTGGGATAACGCTAAAAAATCGTTCGAAAAAGGTGTGATGATTAATGGCGAAATGTTCTACAAGAAATCAGAACCACATAAAGCATCTGTAACAGGTGATACTGTTGGAGATCCATTCAAAGATACTTCTGGTCCATCGATGAATATCTTGATTAAATTGATGAGTATCGTTTCTTTGGTTATTGCTCCTTACATCGCTGTAGTTGCTACAACGAATACTGATGAAGCTTGTATGCCAGGTACTTGTAATCACGAGATGATGGAAGCTCATTGCAAGCAATCAGGTGTTTGTGCTGCAACTGGAAAAGCATGTACATGGAACGATTCAACAAACACATGTGCTCACAACGACGGAACTGTTTGCAACCAAATGAACGATGCATCAGCTAAAGCTTGCTGTTCACCAGAAGGTGAAATGAAAGCAGAATGCAAAACAGGAGATAAAAAAGATTGCTGCAAACCTGGAGCTGAAGCAGCTACTGCTAAGAAAGATTGCTGCAAAAAATAGTATTAAGTACAAAGTAGAAAGTACAAAGTATACGAACTTGTCTTAATACATAATACTTAATTCATAATACTTAAAAAGGCTTTCCAGCGATGGAGGGCCTTTTTTGTTTTTGGGATAGCGATTTACTTCAGCTAGTTTCGTTTACGATTTATGAAAACGAACCTTCCATCAGGTGCTCAAATTAAGATACCAAATCCATGTCGGGAAGATTGGACGGGGATGGAATTAACAGAATCGGGTAGGTTTTGTAATCAATGCGAAAAATCGGTGATGGATTTTACCCATTATACGGATCAGCAACTGAGCGAATATTTAGATCGGAATCGGCATACACCTATATGTGGACGAATTCCCATTTCGAAGCTGAATAAACCTTTGGAAGTTCCTCCAGTAAAGTATCACTATAAAGGCTGGTGGATTTGGGCAGCACTCGCTGGTAGTAGTTTGACTCTTCAAGCTCAAATGGAATCAGAAATGGTTCAAGTGGCAGATCATAACAAGGACATTGAATTATCTATTCATGTTGAAGCCGACTCGGGTTTTATACACGTGAAAGGATTTCTAGAAGATCGGGGAACCAGTGAGCGATTGCCATTTGCTTTTATAGAATTCAAACAGAAAAGTGTCAAATGTGTTACGGATGTGAATGGGGAATTTGTTTTGCAGATTCCAGCTAATCTGAAACCGGATGAAAAAATTGAACTGACTATTTCATATGTGGGTTATAAAACGAAACGAATCGATTTCGTTTATTCACAATTAGTGGCATTACAAGGATCTGCATTGCAACTCCAATTGGATTTAGCAGAAAATACCATCATTGGTGAAATCATTTATATAAGACCACCTTGGCATAAACGCGTTTGGTATAAGGTGAAACGGATTTTCAAACACAAGCCTCGTGAAATCGAATAAGCTACTTATAGATGTACCGCTTCCCTGTTCGGAAACTTGGGACGAAATGCAAGCTGTTGATGCCGGTAAGTATTGCAAGAGCTGCGCAAAACATGTAACCGATTTTGCTGGCTTTACCGATCAGGAGTTGATTCGCTATTTCAGCACTATTTCAGGTGAAACCTGTGGACGATTTCGAGTAGAACAGTTGAACCGTAAGATTGTAGCTACTCATGTAAATCGGAATAGTATTCAACCTCGAGGACTATGGCTTGCCGGTTTGATGGGCTTAAGTGGATTAACGATACACGCTCAAAAGCAAGAGCCGAATCAGAAAAAGGAAGCCTGCGTGCAAGTGAAACCCATTCAGGTGAAAGAAGGAATGGGAGTGTATTCGTTTAAAGATGACCATTTTCACGGACAAGCAATTGGAAACAATCAACAGGTGCTGCCGGGAGCTGTGATTTCTTATGTGGAAGGACGAATTGCTAAGGGTTTAATTGCGGATAATTTGGGTCGATTTACCATTCAACGAGGAGATTTTAGAGATTCCGTTATTACGCTAACAGTGATGGCAAACGAAGAAGGTTTGAAGCACATTAGCATGGTGGAGGAGATGAAAACGATAGAAATTATTGTAGATAAAAGCCGTTGGGATGATGGAGATTATGTTGTAGGGAAATATCCACAAGGTAGAGACCCCATTTATCTTCAGATTGAAAAACGAAACCGAACACAACTGTTTTTTTATAAGTTGTTTCATTATCGTAAGTGGCTGAAGTGGAAGCGTTTGCAAAAGGCTGCTTCGCAGTAATTATTCAGGTTTATCGGATTAGATTTAGTTGAGCACAGAGCGGTACGGATAGAAGCGGATAGCCCGGAGCCTAAGCCGAAGCTTATGCGAAGGCTTACAGCGAGGACTAGTAGCGGATAGCCGGCTCGACCGCCCAAATTTTAATCACGAAACATTGTTTGTTTTTTACTGAAAAATTGGAAAGTCGGAACTTGGCTATGCGCCCGAATTCATGTAGGTTTGGGGCTCAGAACGTATACGCATGAAATTACTTCAAGACAAAGTGGCTATTATAACTGGTGCCACCCGCGGAATTGGTCGCGGTATCGCTTTAAAATTTGCTGAACAAGGCGCCAATGTAGCATTTACATACATGTCGAGTGCTCAAAAAGCTTTAGAACTCGAAGAAGAATTGAAAGCTCTTGGCGTAAAAGCAAAAGGCTATCATTCGGATGCGGCCGAATATGCTGCTGCAGAAGCTTTGGTGAATGATGTAGTGGCTGAATTTGGCACGCTTCACATTGTGGTAAATAATGCCGGAATTACCAAGGATGGTTTGCTCATGCGTATGAGTGAAGAACAATGGGATGCCGTGATTCATACGAATTTGAAGTCGGTTTTTAACCTAACCAAAGCAGCTATCAAACCCATGCTTAAGAATCGCTATGGGGCGTTTGTCAATATGAGTTCGGTTGTAGGAGGAAGTGGAAATGCTGGACAAGCCAACTACGCTGCTTCGAAAGCTGGAATTGAAGGATTTACCAAATCGGTAGCTCAAGAATTAGGCTCAAGAAATATTCGTAGCAACGCCATTGCTCCCGGATTTATTGAAACCGAAATGACTGCCGAATTAAGCGATGATGTGAAAGGTAAATGGATAGAAGGGATTCCGATGAAACGTGGCGGTACACCAGAAGATGTGGCGAACGCAACAGTTTTTTTAGCTTCGGATATGGCGGCGTATGTCAATGGACAAGTTTTGAACGTTTGTGGAGGAATGCGCACCTAAGCGTAATTAGTTTTAGTTGAATTAACCGGATTTTCTTTTGAGCCTCGAATTTGTTTTTCAGTATCCTGCCTGGTTTCTGGTTTTTTGCCTGATACTGGGATTTCTGTATTCCTGGCTTTTATACCGCAAGGGCAAAGAACTCAAAGAAGCCAAGCCTTGGCTGAAGAAATTGGTTTTTGGACTACGTTTCTTGGCCGTTTCGATTATTGCTTTTTTGTTGCTCTCTCCTCTGATTAAATTGATTAATCGGGAAAGTGAACGTCCGGTAATTGTGCTGTTGCAAGATAATACCGGTTCGATTCGTCAGGTGAAAGATTCGGCTTTCTACAAAAAAGAATATCCTGGATTAATTGAGGATTTACGTGAAAAGCTAGAAGAGACCTACGATTTTAGGTCATACAGTTTCGATAATACGCTCAACGATTCGTTCCGTTTGGATTTTCAGGGCAAGGAAACGAACCTGTCGGAAGCCATGCAGGAAATCAATACCCTGTATTTGAATCGCAATGTGGGGGCTTTGATTGTTGCCAGCGATGGTATTTACAATCAAGGTTCAAATCCGCTATACATTCCTAACGAAATTAAAGCGCCGATTTACACCATTGCCATGGGTGACACAACCCTGCAGCGCGATTTAATGATTGCCCGAATTAATCACAATCAATTAGCTTATCTCGATAATACGTTTCCGGTTGAAGTAGTGGTGAATGCCAATAAGTTACCCGGAAAAAATTCGGTATTGAAAATTGAGCGAGATGGAGTAGTGCTGGCAACTCAACCTATTTCAATTAGCAATCAAGCATTTATTCAAACCTATCCATTTCAGCTTAAGGCTGATAAATCGGGTGTTTTGAGGTATAAAGTGAGTTTGAGTACTGTTGATGGTGAATTTACTTTAGCCAATAATACTCGCGAGTTTTTTATTGAAGTAATCGACAGTCGGCAAAAGATCTTAATTCTTGCTGATGCACCACATCCAGATGTTGCAGCGATTCGTCAAAGTTTGCAATCGAACGGGAATTATGAAGTAGAGGTGAAGTTAGCTTCGGAGTTTACCACCAGTGTGAAACCATACAGTTTGGTTATTTTGCATCAACTTCCGAGCAAGACCAACATGATTCAACGTGTGGTTCAGGAGTTAGATAATTCGAATGTTCCAGCTTGGTTTATTGCTGGGAATTCTTCCTTGCCTGGTGCATTAAATACCGTTCAACCGCTCGTTCAATTTCTGAGTGGCAAAGGTTCAATGAATGATGCATCGCCACGTTTAAATAAGGACTTTGCATTATTTACGCTTAGCGATGATTTAAGAAAAGCATTTAACACGTTTGAGCCTTTGCAGGTTCCGTATGCGAACTATCGTGTTCAACCATCGGCAGCTGTTATGTTGCGTCAAAAAATTGGCTCAGTAGAAACGGATTATCCTTTATTGGCTTTTTCTTCGGATGCAACTCGGAAAACAGGAATTTTATTGGGAGAAGGTATTTGGCGCTGGAGATTGCAGGATTATTTGGAGCATGATGATCAGAACTTATTTAATGAATTTATTTCTAAAATCGTTCAATATCTGAGTGTACGAAACGAACGTAAAAACTTCCGAATCGTTAGTAAAAACAGTTTTAACGAAAATGAGCAAGTTACATTCGAAGCTGAAGTGTATAATGCTTCTTATGAGCTGGTGAATACGCCCGATGTATTGGTGAATGTGTTTGATTCGGAGAATCGCAAATACGCTTACAGCATGAGTAAAACAACGACAGCCTATTCGTTGAATGCTGGTATTATGCGTCCGGGTGATTACCGGTATGAAGCTTCGGTGGTTTTAGCGGGTAAGAGTTATACAGCAGCTGGGCGATTTGTCGTAAAGCCTGTTTTAGCTGAGTTAAGTTCTATTACAGCCGATCATACCTTACTAAGAACATTAGCAATTCGCAATTCGGGCGAGTTGTTTTTGCCGCGTGATCTGGTAAAGATTGCTGAGCGAATTCAGGCTAGAGAAGATGTAAAGCCGATTTCTAGAAGTCAGGTTAGCTTGAAAGAATTGATTCAACTCAAGTGGATTTTCTTCCTGATTTTGATTTTATTAGGAACGGAATGGTTTCTAAGGAGAAGGAACGGATCCTATTAATATCGAGAATAGTATTTTCTTACTTCGATAGCAAACGGACTACATGCTATGTGATGAATATTATCACCTGAATAATATTCCAAATGAGCCTTAATAACTGCGTCTCCGGAATGATTTTCGGGAATAATAACTAATAAGGAATGACGAATGGTATCCTGTAAGGGCAAATTCAACCATACTGTTTTAACCAGATTTCCTTCTTGATTTATTAACCCTAGATTGCTGTCTGAACTTCGTAAAATCCAGCCCTGAGGCAATTCAGTTACTAATCGAACAGGACCAGTTGTTGAATTTCTAACGATTTCAGTTTTAATTACAGTCGGTAGTCCAAACCTTGCTTGCTTAGGCCCATTTAGCGAAATCGTAGGCTGTGCCCAAGATGACAGAGCAGCTAATATGAAACTGATACTACTGATCACCAAACGCATAAATCATAGCTTTTTCGAGAATTTCTCGGGTGATACCTTTTTTACCATCGAATAAATCGTTGGCGGCTTTTTCTAATTCTTTCAGGCTGATAAACTGATCGTGATTAGCGTCTACAACACGAATCTCTTCAGGCATTTCGCTTGATTTTCCATAGTTAACAGTACGCCATTCGGGATGTTCTTCTAACAGTTGATTCCAGCGCTGAATGTTGGATTCAGGAATGTATTTCCGAACTGGATATGGGCGAGAATTTCGGTTTATTTTTCGAAGTACTTGAACAAAATAACTGGTAGAATCGGAATAATGTTCTTGTAACCATGCATCCGAATAGGTTCGACCTAAAGTATCTGTCCAAGCCCCCGAAGCTGTTGTTTTCTCTAAATCCTTATAATCTGGAATCCCATCCTGATCTTCATCTTGCATGCAGCCAAATTCATCAACAGGCGCACCTTTGGGAGTACCATAGCAACGATCATTTACATCTAAAACTCCATCTGCATCTTCATCCGTCGAAAGTAAAGCCTGATAATCCACATCTTGATAATCAATAACAGGATGATTTGACTTCTTTGGTTCAACCTTACGAACTGTATTAAGCGAAACGCAGACACTAGCTGTAATCTGGTGAATATTATCCCAACCTGGATTATCGGTATTGCGATCGATATTATCGGATTGTATGAAAACACTTTGCCAGCTAAATTGAACAGCCATTCGTGGTGAAACATTGGCTCTTAATCCCAATTCTAAAGGAAAACAAATACTTTGTTGGTTGATGGCTAAAGGTGATTCATATTGATAATCACGTCTAAGGATTTTGGAAGTTGTTTGATTGAATGATGCCTCCGGTAAATCTCGGATTGTTCCATCTTTCCAATAAAAATAATCAAGTCCGTTTTCATCCTTTAAATCGGTGTACGAATTAAACTGAATGGACGAAATACCGAGAAGTAAGTATGGGTTGCAGAAATTCTCCGTGTTAGGATTAAACAAATATCGACCAAGCAATAACCCGTAACGCATCGATTTAGCTTGAAAATTATTTCTATTCAGGCTAGCTTGTTCGTTCCAAGTAATTAAAGATTGAGCTACTTGAAAATCAGCTTTCCAAGCTTTATAGGATTGATGGAATGAACCGCCAATACTGTAATTTCCAATTCCATAAGGACTCGTAGCAAGATCACCTTTAAACCGAATAAACCCATAGTCGAATGAAATATCCGAACGAAATGGTTTATTTAAACCAGTCTGTGCTTGGATAGTTTGAATACTTCCAATAAGTACAATACAACGTAAAAAAGTCCCCAGGTTAATTGTGCTCATCAATGGCGTAAAATTGCAGAAAAATATCTTTCCGGAAGCGAGTAAAAATTTCCCATGAATAGCCAGATACTTTTGATCGACAATTACGATTCATTTACCTATAATTTGGTACATCTAATTGAGATGCTTCATGGGGAGAAGCCTTTAACGCTTCGTGTTGATGAGGTGAATTCTGCACATATTACCAATTCTCAAGCTGTTGTTATTTCTCCCGGACCAGGTTTGCCAAACGAAATGGGACATTTGATGGAACTGGTTCAGCTTGCAATTAATACAAAACCTGTTTTAGGCGTTTGTCTTGGTCATCAGGCAATAGCTGAAGCATACGGTGGAAAACTCAATCAATTAGCTCAGGTGTATCATGGTATCGCTCGTGAAGCTCAGGTTGAAATATCCATTCCAATGTATCGAGATTGTCCAAAAACATTTGAAGCGGGTAGTTATCATTCCTGGACAGCAAGTGATAATGATTTTCCTAAAGAGTTGATCGTAACTGCTCGCGATAATCAGAGAGAAATACTTTCATTTATTCATGAAAGTAAACCTATTTGGGGAGTTCAATATCATCCCGAATCAATATTAACACCTCAAGGACCTACTATCGTTCGCAACTGGCTTGACTTTGCGCTAAAATAGGGAGTGTTACTCATCAACATTTGCATGTTGGTAATCAAGTCGATTTTAGTCGTAAAAAACATGTTAAGTTGATTTTAACACATTATTTTCGTCTAATAAACCCTATAAAATCGACCCATGCGCATTCGTTTAAGCGGAGTATTGCGATTTTTCTTATTTGTGCTAATCGCAGGTGTTTCCGTTCAATTGTCGGCTCAGGTCAGCAATGTTGAGTTTCGGGCAAAAAATTTTCCCGGTCAAGAAGCTAATTTCAAACTAGCAGATGAGGCCTACAAGCAAGGTGATTTCTACTTTCTACGTGGCCCCATTTATTTTCCTCTAGCATTAAAGGAATACTTAATTGCTCAGGATTTTAATCCCAATAATGCCGACTTAAATCAACAAATTGGGTTATGCTATTTGAGTTTACAAATTGATCGTTTGAAGGCATTGCCTTATTTAGAACGTGCGCGTTCGTTGAATAGTAATTTGGGGAATGATTTTCTTTATTCTTTGGGAAAAGCCTACCAATACAATCTCGATTTTGAGAATGCAATTCGAGTGTATGAAGGTTATATAGCGGCTTTAGGTGCTGGCTCTGATTTTTCTAAAAAAGAGAAAGCTAATAAATCTATTGAAGAATGTCGTTCTGGAATTGAATTGGTTAAAAAGCCTGTTCGTGTTCGTATTGATAATCTTGGACCGGGTGTGAACTCTGCATTTCCTGATTATGCTCCAGTTATTTCGGAAGATGAAAACAAATTAATTTTTACGTCTCGCCGTGAGAATACGACAGGAGGAATGGTGGACGGAGAAGACTCACTTTACTACGAGGATATCTATATCACATACAAAATAGATGGAGACTGGGCACCAGCAAAAAACATTGGTGAGCCAATTAATAAAGAAGATCATGAGGCGAGTATCAATCTTTCGGCTGATGGGAAAAAGCTTTTGATTTACCGGACCAGCAATGGAGGAGATATTTTCGAATCGAAATTGGAAGGTATTATGTGGTCGGAGCCACGTGCAATGAAAGAAATCAATACGAAAGGATACGAAAACCACGCAACCTATTCAGCTGATGGTAAGTACCTGTTTTTCATTTCCGTGAAAACCGATTCAAGTGGATATGGAGGCAAGGATATTTACATTGCTGATATTGACGAAAATGGTAAAGCGCATAACATTCGTAATGCAGGTGGATTGATTAATTCGGCTTACGATGAAGATGGAGTGTATTTTCATCCCGATGGAAAAACCTTGTATTTCTCTTCTAAAGGATTGAATTCAATGGGTGGATTCGATGTATTTAAAGCTACTTGGGAAAACGAAAAATTAAGTGCTCCTATCAATTTAGGCTATCCAATTAACTCACCAGAAGATGATGTGTTTTTTGTTTTGTCGAAGGATGGGAAACGTGCTTATTTTTCTTCTTATCGGGAAGAAGGATATGGCGACAAGGATATTTACATCATGAATTTCTTGGAAGATGCTGAGTTATTGAGCTCACTTCAATTTAGCATTCGCGATTCAAGTAGTGATAAGCCCATGTTGGCACATATCACGATTAAAGATGCTGCTACCGGACAAATTGTAGCCGAACGTGAAACCGAAAATGGGGAAACGATTGCAAATCTTCCAGCAGGTAAAACGTATGAAATAACTGTTTCATCCGACAAATTCAACAGTTACACCGAAGTGCTTGAAATTCCGTTTGATGCAGGTTCTCAGGTTGTTGCTCGAAAAATAGATTTAGGTAAATCGCCACAAACGTTTGTGTCAGGATTACTAATAGATAAATCTTCCCGAATTCCTGTAAAGGGAGAAGTGGAGTTTCTCGATGCAGCTACTATGGAAGTTGTTAAAACATCTTTCAGCGATAAAAATGGAGAATATAAAATAGCACTTCCTCCAGGTAAAGAATATACCATTCAAGTTAAGGCTAGTGGTTATTCCATGTCGACTCAAAATCTTAAGCTCGATGCAACTTCTAATGGTAACGATATCGTTCAATCATTCGAGCTAAATCGTCTTGATCGTTCACTGATGTCGGTGCCGAAAGGGCGAATTTATGATGCATCAACTGGTCAAACACTTAAAGCTGAAATTCTATTAAATGAATATGGCGGTCAACCTGTAATCATGTATTACAAGCCCGATTCATACGATTGTGTGGTATTCAATGGTGCAACTCATACAATGGTGGTGAATCTAGATGGGTATATGACTTATACCGCACAAATTCATATTCCTGAAACAAAGGAAAAACTGGAAGTTGTTCATGATATTCCTTTGGTGAAAGCCGAGAAAGGGGCAAAGATTGTGTTGAACAATATTTTCTTCGATTTCAACAAATCAACGCTTCGTCCGGCTTCTTATAAATCATTGAATACATTGCTGTCAACACTTAAGCGTTATCCATCCATGGCTATCGAAATCTCGGGACATACCGATAATGTTGGAACAATGGATTATAACCAAAAACTGAGCGATCAACGTGCTGCAGTAGTTAAAGAATACTTAGTTAGAAATGGAATTGCATCTAAACGCATAGGTTCTTATGGACGTTCATTCCGTCAGCCAATTGCTAGTAATGATACACCCGAAGGACGCCAATTGAACCGTCGTACTGAAATCAAAATATTAAAGATGAAATAAGGGCGCTAGGATTTGCTATTTTTGCCGCCTGTATGAGTACAATTACCGAAGAAATCGGCAAGCGCCGCACATTTGCTATCATCTCTCACCCCGATGCCGGGAAGACTACATTAACCGAAAAATTACTGTTATTCGGTGGTGCTATTCAAACGGCTGGTGCGGTTAAATCGAATAAGATTAAGAATACTGCAGCATCCGACTTCATGGAAATCGAGAAGCAACGTGGTATTTCGGTGGCTACTTCGGTGATGAATTTTAAGTACAAAGATGTACTCATCAACTTGTTGGATACTCCCGGCCACAAGGATTTTGCAGAAGATACCTACCGAACTTTAACTGCTGTAGATAGCGTTATTTTGGTTGTTGACTGTGTGAAAGGGGTAGAGGAACAAACCGAAAAACTCATGGAAGTGTGCCGTATGCGCGATACTCCCGTGATTGTGTTTATCAATAAAATGGATCGCGAAGGACAAAATCCTTTTGATCTTTTGGATGAGCTTGAAGCAAAATTGAACATTAAAGTTCGTCCTTTAAGTTGGCCAATCAGTATAGGTGCAACATTTAAAGGTGTTTACAATATTTTCGATGGTAGTTTAAATCTCTTCAACGCGAATAAAACCAAGATTGAAGAAGATATTCTCACTATTCAAAGTTTAAATGATCCATTACTAGAAGAAATAGTAGGGAAGAAGGATGCAGATCAACTTCGTCAGGATATTGAATTGATTGAAGGTGTATACGATCCATTTGATCCAATTCGCTTTCGTGAAGGACATATTGCTCCCGTTTTCTTTGGGTCGGCAATCAATAATTTTGGTGTACGTGAATTACTCGATACGTTTATTCGTTTAGCACCAGCACCCAGAAGTCGCGAAGCAGATACTCGAATTATAGCACCAGACGAAACTAAATTTAGTGGATTTGTATTTAAGATTCACGCGAATATTGATCCTCGTCACCGCGACCGAATTGCCTTTTTACGTGTTTGTTCAGGGAAGTTCGAACGGAATAAATTCTTTCATCACGTTCGACTTAATAAAGACTATAAATTCAGTTCTCCCGCAACATTCATGGCTCAGGAGAAAAACATTATTGATGAAGCTTGGCCGGGCGATGTGATTGGATTATACGATACTGGAAACTTCAAAATTGGTGATACACTTACTGAAGGTGAAAATTTCCAATTCAGAGGAATTCCAAGTTTCTCACCGGAGATTTTCAAAGAAGTTGTCAATGCCGATCCGCTTAAATCGAAGCAGTTAGATAAAGGTGTTCAGCAGTTAACCGAAGAAGGAGTAGCGCAGCTTTTTGTTCAACATAATGGAAGCCGGAAAATAATCGGAACTGTTGGTGAACTTCAGTTTGAAGTAATTCAGTATCGCCTCAAACATGAATACGGAGCTTCATGTAATTTCCAGCATTTGAATGTGTACAAAGCTTGTTGGGTAACTTATGATGATAAAGAGGAATTTGAAAAATTCGCTCGTTTTCGTGGTCATCAATTAGCTGTAGATAAAGATGGGAATTACGTGTTCTTAGCAGAATCTTCTTGGATGTTAAACACCATCATTCAGGATTTTCCTAAGCTACATTTCCACTTTAATTCGGAATTTAAAACTGCATAATTAGGCTGGAATATTTCTGTCACGACTAATATTCGTGATTATGATCGTGCTAAACTATGTTGGAAACCTATAGCTGGACGAATAATTTCATTGGATTGTAGCTCCATTAATTCATCTAGATATTGGAAAACTAATTCGATGTTTTTAGATTGATTTTCCAATTTGCTTTTGATTTTTTCAATTTCCAAACGAAAAGCTGTGGTATCACTTAAATACTGACGGATGTGTGTGTATACCCGAACAATTTGAATATTTATCTCAATTGCCTGTTCACTTGAAAGTACACTGGAAAGCATAACAGCACCATGTTCGGTAAAGGCAAAAGGAAGAGTAGAGGAGAATTTGAGCGCATTTAAATGTTCAAATTGTTGAATCAAGATTTCTTTTTCATCTTGGGTGATTTGAAACATGAAATCAGGCGGAAATCTTTTAGGATTTCGTTTTACTTGTTCGTTTAATCGTTTGGTGCTTACTCCATAAAGTTCTGCAATATCTCGATCAAGCATTACCTTTTTATCTCTAATAACGATGATTTTGCTCATGATAACCTCATCGGGCACATGAATTAAGCTATTGGTTGTAGTCATATTTAAAATTGAAGGTGGTCGCAATATGCGACCGCCTATGTATAAATGAATAAGTGGTTTCTAATAATCTTCCGATAGCTTATAGGCAGCTTCAGAATTGTAAACATAAAAAAAGCCATGCAGATTCTACATGGCTTTTTATGAACAAGTATGTTAATATCAGGCTTCTACACCAACTGTGGCTAAATAGCGTTCAGCATCTAAAGCAGCCATACAACCACTACCAGCAGCAGTTACAGCTTGACGATAGATATGATCTTGCACATCACCACATGCAAAAACACCAGCTACATTTGTACGAGAACTTCCCGGAATCGTTTTGATATAGCCATTTTCATCCATATCTAAATAATCTTTAAAAATTCCAGAGTTTGGTTCGTGTCCAATTGCAACAAAGAAACCTGTTATATCACGTGTAAATACTTCACCTGTTACACGATTCTTGAAACGCGCTCCACTTACCGATTGCTCACCAGTAATTTCAAGTGTTTCGGTATTGAATAGTACTTCAATGTTTGGAGTATTGAATACGCGATGTTGCATGGCTTTTGAAGCACGTAATTCATCCCGACGAATTATCATCGTTACTTTTTTACACAATTTAGCTAGATAGGTAGCTTCTTCTGCAGCAGTATCGCCACCTCCAACGATTGCAACTTCTTGTCCGCGATAGAAGAATCCATCACATACTGCACAAGCAGAAACACCAAAACCATTGTATTTATTTTCTGATTCTAAACCCAACCATTTAGCTGATGCACCTGTCGCAATAATCACAGTATCAGCCGTGATTAATTTGGTTTCATCGACCCAAACTTTATGAACCGGACCAGAGAAATCAACTTTTGTTGCTAATCCAAAGCGAACGTCTGTTCCAAAACGTTGTGCTTGAGCTAACAAATCCTCCATCATTTTAGTACCATCAATTCCATTTGGATAACCAGGGAAATTGTCCACCTCGGTGGTAATTGTTAATTGTCCGCCAGGTTGTAAACCTTGATACATAACCGGTTTCATATCGGCACGTGCGGCATAAATTGCTGCTGTATATCCAGCGGGTCCTGATCCTATGATCAGACATT
>DAOOQW010000038.1:0-15630 GCA_035388945.1 Flavobacteriales bacterium | reverse complement strand
GCGCCATGGTGAGTTGGGCCATCAGCACCTGCTACACCGCCACGATCAAGACAAAATACAACATGTAAATTTTGGATAGCCACATCATGTATCACCTGATCATACGCTCTTTGCATGAACGAACTGTAGATGTTACAAAAAGGAATCATTCCTTGAGTAGCTAAACCAGCAGAGAAAGTAACCGCATGTTGCTCACAGATTCCCACATCGAAAGCCCGATCGGGAATCTCTTTCATCATAATGTTGAGCGAACATCCCGAAGGCATTGCCGGTGTAATTCCAACGACACGTGTGTCTTCTTTGGCAATCTCAACTATAGTATGACCAAATACATCCTGATACTTAGGTGGTTCTGGTCCCTTTTTCGGTGATTTAATGATTTCACCTGTGTCTTTATTGAAAAGTCCCGGAGCGTGCCATAGTGTTTGATCTTCTTCGGCTAGCTTGTATCCTTTCCCTTTTACCGTAAGGACATGTAGCAATTTGGGACCAGGAATATCTTTCAGGTCGTTCATTACCTGAACAAGACGATTTACATCGTGCCCATCGACAGGACCGAAATAGCGAAAATTGAGTGATTCGAATAAGTTGCTTTGTTGCAAAACAGCGCTCTTAATCGCATTTTCTATCTTTTGAACGATAGCCTGAGCATTCGGTCCGAATTTGGAAATCTTCCCTAATAAGTTCCAGACCTCATCTTTCACACGGTTGTATGTGTGTGAAGTGGTAATATCGGTGAGGTATTCTTTGAGAGCACCCACATTAGGATCAATCGACATGCAGTTATCGTTTAGGATAACTAACATGTTGTTATTTGAAGCACCTGCATGATTGAGCGCTTCGAAAGCCATTCCGCCAGTTAGAGCGCCATCACCAATAACCGCAATATGTTGACGTGATTTTTCATCCTTCAAATGAGAGGCAATAGCCATCCCAAGAGCAGCAGAAATAGAAGTAGAACTATGTCCTACACCAAATGTATCGTATTCGCTTTCTTTTCTTTTAGGGAAGCCACTAATTCCTCCATAAACTCGATTCGTATGGAAAACTTCTCTACGCCCAGTAAGCATTTTATGCCCATAAGCTTGATGACCAACATCCCAAACAAGTTGATCATATGGAGTGTTAAATGCATAGTGAAGTGCAACTGAAAGCTCGACTGTTCCTAAGCTCGCGCCGAAGTGCCCGCCTTTAACAGATACAATGTCGATGATATATTGACGTAACTCATTGCAGATTTGCACGAGGTCGTCTTCTTTGAATCGTCTTAGATCGGCAGGAGAGTCGATCTGAGCAAGCAATTCTCCCGGAATAATATTCATAGGCCTGGTTGACGGGGAAATAGATTTCAAAGGTAGCGTTTATGGTGGAAATTAACCTCAGCTTAACACGGGAAGATGGAAAATGTTGTGATGGGGAGTGAAAATCCCGGACTGAAGTCCGGGGATGCTGGGGGAAAGGGAGTTGAATATTAGATAAAAGATCGGCAGCCTCGGACCTCAGTCTGGGGTTATGCGAACCAATTAGCTAGTTCTTCTAATCGTAATTGTGTTTTAGTATTACCTGCAACATCCCGAATGATTTGGCCCTCGGAGAGTTGAATAATGCGGGTTCCAACCTGAATGCATTGACGAAGCTCATGTGTTACCATAATGGCTATTATTTTCTTTTCGGCTACAATGCGTTGAGTTAGTTCCAAGATACGGACTGCCGACTTAGGATCTAAAGCTGCTGTAGGTTCATCTAACAATAAAACGTCGAGTTTATCAAAGGTGGCCATGAGTAGTGTAAGCGCCTGCCGTTGACCGCCTGAGAAACTGCCCATGGGTTGATTGAGTCGATTTTCGAGCCCCATGTCTAGGATGCTAACATGCGCTGCAACGACTTTACGAAATGCTGCATCCACGCCAATTCTAAGCCCTTTCTTTTGAGTTCTTAGTGAGGCTATACGGAAGTTGTCGAGCAAGGAAAGGTCTGGTGCCGTTCCAGCTGTTGGATCTTGAAAAATACGAGCGATTGATGTGCTCCTTTTGTAGGAAGGAATTGATTGTATTGGTTTTCCGTTAATCGAGATGGTTCCCGAGTCAGGCAATATGGTTCCTGCAATTAGATTCAGTAGGGTTGATTTTCCTGAGCCATTTGATCCTATTAAAAGATTAAACGACCCATTTTCAAATGAAATATCCAGATTCTGGACAGCAATCACTTGACGTTCGGAGCCGAGGTGAAAAGTCTTATTCAGTTTGAGTATTTCGATCATCTGAATGCTGTTTTTCCTTTAAACCGTGGAATACTCACAAATAAGAGCACAACACCAGCAGTGATAAGTTTGAGTAGATTCGGGTCTGCTCCAGAAGCTAGAGTAAAGGCAATAACCAATCGAAAAATGAGGCAGCCTATCACCACTCCTATTATCCGCCAGGCAATACCTTGACGTTTAAAAACATCCATTAATGTTTCCCCAATCATAACTGAACCTAAACCGAAAATCACAATTCCAATTCCCATGTTTATATCGGTAAACTGCTGTAATTGAGCAACGATGCTACCACTGAAAGCTGTTAGGGAATTTGCTAGAGCTAAACCAATAATCTTCATTCGATTTGTATTCACTCCCATTGCATTGACCATGGATTCGGAATTTCCAGTTGCGCGCATGGCAAGACCAAAGTCGGTTTTTAGCATGAAAATTAAGCACAATCCAACAATGCTCATGATTGCCAACAAAATGATTGCTTGGTCGATGTAGGAAGCGCCGGTAGGTTGGAAGGCGATAAATAAATGATTCACCTGCAAAAGCGGTATGTTTGACCGCCCCATGACCATCAGATTAACCGAATAAAGTGCGGTCATTACAAGAATTCCTGAAAGCAGCGCATTCACTTTAAGGCGAGTATGTATAACTCCAGTAAGCATTCCTGCGAGTCCGCCTCCAAGCATGGAACAAAATAGAACCAAATACCAAGGAGTTCCGTTGGTTAGTTGAACAGCTGTAATAGCCGCGCCAAGTGTAAAGCTCCCATCAGTAGTGATATCGGGAATATTGAAAATTTTGAGCGTTAGAAAAATACCCCAGCCTAAAGCGGAAAGAGCAAGACCTAAGCTGATGGCTGTTAAATAAAACTGCATCAGTTAACTGCTTTGAATTCTGGTCCTGGTTGAAAATTAAACCGTTTGGCTTGGGAAGGATTATACATGCGGACACGTTTGTTCAATTTCTTGATTGCCGGAAGTTTTCTTGTCGTTAAGAATTGAGCGGCTTCTTGTCCGGATGCATATCCCCAATCGTACATATTTGCACCAAAACCAGCTACTGCGCCACGACTTACTAGTCCAGCTTCGGATGTAATGATGGGCACATTGGCTTTATCGCATGAGCTTACAACCGTTTCGAAAGAAGAGAATATTGTATTATCGGGGAGCGCAAAAAACACGTCGATTTTTTGATCAATCAACCTTTCCATCACCAATTGAGTTTCGGCAGAACTATTTGCGGGTAATGAAATAACTTCAAGTCCAAGAGAGGCGGCATCTTTCCGAATTCTCTCTAATGCATCAACACTTTGAGGTTCACTTTGATTGATGAGCGTTCCAACACGTTTCGCTTGAGGAAAAACATCGTGAATGAGTGTGATTGCAGTATCGATGTATTCGAGGGTTTCATAAACCCCAAATAGATTCTCGGGATCTTGACCTTTTGCATTTCTCAATCCGGCTAGTTCGGGACTAGGGCTAACCATCATACAAACAGGGATTTGATTTGTTTTTTGAACGGCAGAAATCGTTGAGATTGTAGTGTTTGTAGCTATAAGGCTAACATTCTGAGAGATGAAATAATCGACCGATTGAGTTAAAGCAGGAATATCACCTTGGGCATTTCGGTAGATTACCTGAAGGTTTTTTTCAGGAATGTAGCCACTATCACGTAAGGCTCTAAAGAAGCCTTTTTTCGCTTCAGCTATAGTTGCGTCTTCGAAAGCATCAAGAAAAGCAATGGTGGTCATCCCTTTTCTTGCATCTGATTGATTGCAGGATGAAAACGAAATGAGAAGAGACAGAAAGGCAACGTAAAGAATTCGGTTCATGAAACAAAGAAACCGAATCCTACTTGATTTGTTGTAAAGTGAAAGTTAGAATCAGGAAACCTGTGAGCGGATAATCGGAATTGATAAGAGATTCCGAACTGTTTCCATATCAATCGGCTTAGATAGAAAATCGCGAACCATAGGATAACTACGAGCCTTTTTCACGTCTTCGGGGTCGATTGAAGATGAGTACATATAAACATTGACAAATCGATGCATAGAGCGTAATTCATCGAGGAATTCCCATCCGGTAATACCTGGCATGTTGATGTCGAGCAGAAGAATATCGGGTTGGGCTTGATCGATACGTAATTTCTCGAGTGCCATTTTAGCACTTAGGAATTCGGTTACTTTCACTGTCGGATCAGCATTCTTCATTAGACGTTGGGTGATGTAGGTTATCACCTGATCATCATCTACAATCCATACATCATGAATGCGTTGATCTTCCTGTTCGTTAAAGAAGAGACTTTTTTCTACTTCGACATCCAGTTCCGCCAGCGCTTGTCCCATTTCATGAACTACGCCATCGAGTTGACTGGTAAGCATTCGAAGTGTTTCGAGTGTGATTGTTACGTCTTGTCTTGAATGGGATTCACTTTTCACCAATTCGATGAGACCAAGAATATTGGCAAGTGGTTGACGAAGTTTGTGTGAAGTGAGGAAAGCGAATTCTTTAAGTCGTTTGTTTTGTTCGAGAATTCTGAGTTGAAAGTCTCGTTTTTCGGTAGTATCGACTAGGTAAATAGAAACAACAGGATGCCCATTAACTTCTACCATTTTGCGGATTACTTCGATCACGAGAGGTTTACCACTAAAGGTGCTGAAACGCATTTCCTTTTTAGTGGTATCGCGCTGTTTAACAATGCGATCTGCTTCGAGGCGTAATTCCATCTGCCCTGAATCGGGCATTTTAGAGAAATGAGTTTGAATGAAATCTTTACCAAGCAAATCTTCGCGTTTGCATTCAAACAAATCACAATAGGCTTGATTTACTCGAACGAATATTCCTTGAGTATTGGTGAAGCACATTGGCATAACAGCCTGCTCATAAATCTCATCGTACTCCCTCCAATTTCGACGAAGCTTTTGTTCTTTTTCTTTTCGAATGCTAATATCATCCCCAATGCAAACGAAAGCATTTAGTTCTCCTTTTTCGTTCAAGACGGGCGTGATATCGAGCTGTACCCAGTATTTTCGACCGTCTTTTGTATAGTTAATTTGCTCTTCTTTAACCGTTTCTCCTTTATTCAAACGAGCGGATATTTCTTCGGCTTTTACCAAATCGGTTTCAGGACCAAAGAGGAGTTCTGAAGGCTTTTTACCAATAGACTCTTCCATATTAAACCCAGTAATACGGGTAAAACCTTCATTAACCCAATGAATACGACGATTGGAGTCGGTAATAATAACTATGTTACTAGTTCTGCTTGCAACCAACGATAACTTTTCCAGTTCGGACAATACGTGCATAATCTCTCGCTTTTCAGGTAGAGTTTACCTTTAAACGCATGTGTAGGTTGCGGCTTAATTAGTCATAAATGCATCTAATTCTTGTTATTCTTTACATATAAAAACGAGAGGTAGTATTTGTACTTGGAATAGCTAAAACTGTCCACAAGCTTGTCCCATAGCCCTAAAACAAAAGGTTCCAGCACGTTTTCTCTTATTAGAAAAAAAGTACCGGAACCGATTATAAACTTTCATCTTAGGTAGCAATACCCAAGACATCAAAAAACTAATTTTTAGCGGATTAGCTTAATAATGAACGCATCGATACATGTTTCTCAAGAATGGATGTGAGGTCAGAAATAGAAACCCGTTCTTGTACCATTGAATCGCGGTGGCGAATGGTAACTGTATTTGTTTCAAGGCTTTCATGATCTACAGTTACACAGAAAGGAGTACCAATAGCATCGTGACGGCGGTAACGTTTTCCGATTGCATCTTTCTCTTCGTAATGGCAGCGGTAAGAAGGCTTGAGCATATCTAATATTTCTCGAGCTTTCTCAGGAAGTCCATCTTTCTTGGTAAGAGGAAGAATAGCTACTTTAAAAGGAGCTAATTGAGGAGGAAGGGCTAATACAGTACGAATTTCCTTTTTATCCCCTTCTCCAACTTCCTCTTCTTTGTATGCGTTACAAAGTGTAAGTAAGAACATGCGATCGAGACCAATAGAAGTTTCGATTACATAAGGGATATAGTTTTGATTGATTTCGGGGTCGAAGTACTGCATCTTCTTACCGGAGAATTCTTGATGTTGTTTAAGATCAAAATCGGTGCGTGAATGGATGCCTTCTACTTCTTTGAATCCAAAAGGGAATTCAAATTCGATATCGGTTGCAGCATTTGCGTAATGTGCCAGTTTAAGGTGATCGTGGTAACGGTATTTAGCTGCTGGTGTGCCAAGCGCTAAATGCCATTTCAAACGTGTTTCTTTCCATTTGGCAAACCATTCCATTTCGGTGCCAGGGCGAACGAAAAACTGCATTTCCATTTGTTCGAATTCGCGCATGCGCATAATGAATTGGCGAGCAATAATTTCGTTTCGGAAAGCTTTACCAATTTGAGCAATACCGAAAGGAATTTTCATTCGTCCACTTTTCTGAACGTTGAGGAAGTTCACGAAAATCCCTTGAGCCGTTTCGGGGCGTAAGTAAACAGCATCTGCATCTTCGGCCAAAGAACCCATTTGAGTGCTAAACATGAGATTGAACTGACGAACATCGGTCCAGTTGCGTGTTCCGCTAATTGGGCAAACGATTTCATGTTCCACAATCAGATTGAGCATGGCATCCAAATCGTTATCATTCAATGCCTTATTCATGGCAGCTTCCAATTCGGCAGCTTTGTCGCTTTTCCCTTTCTTTTCGTACTTCTCAATTTGTTCTTCGAGGAGTTGATCGGCACGATAGCGTTTTTTGGAGTCTTTATTATCGATCATCGGATCGCTAAAACCATCCACGTGACCGGAAGCTTTCCACACTTTAGGATGCATAAAAATAGCGGAGTCGATACCCACGATATTTTCGTTCATCTGCACCATTGATTTCCACCAATATTCTTTGATGTTGTTTTTCATTTCAACACCGTTCTGACCGTAATCGTAAACGGCGCCGAGTCCATCATAGATTTCGGAAGATTGGAATACGAAACCGTATTCTTTAGCGTGGGCGGAGACTTTTTTAAAGAGATCGTCCGGTTGAGACATGAGGTAGAATTATTTAAGATGAAGGAAAAATCAGATAGAAGAAAGAAGTTCGCGTTTTTTGCGACACCGGTCGATTGACTTCATATATGTGTCGACATTCACATCACTTAAAGTGAAACGAATAGCAGTTTTGAAGTTTTCGATGGCTTTGTTGTAGTCTTGTTTTAGTTCGAACAAGATTCCAAATTCGTTGTAGATGGCAGCTTTATCGGTACCTGGGACAAGGATTGCTTTATTGAGTAAATCTTCAAGATCGTCGTATTTTCCAAGGGAAGAAAGGACGATGCTTAGATTAAGGTAAACAGGAGAATAATCGGGATTAAATGCCAGACATTGACGATACATGTTTTCGGCGCGGGTATAATCTTTCAATTTGGTTTCATACACCCAACCGAGGTGGTTATATGCTTTTCCAAAATCGGGAGCTTGAGCGATGACGCCTTCTAGAAGAGAAACGGCATCAGCAATTTTGTTATTCCGGATGAGTTCATCAGCTTCAAAAAGCATGTCTTCGAACTCCAGATTATCGTATGCTGCCATGAGTATTTTAATTGCGGATGCAAACCTACGGAATTTGAGGATGAGGTGTGTACCTTTGTCCCATGCTGATTGTTGGAGATATTCTGGTCTCGGAAGACCTATTGGAAAAGAAGTTTGTATGTGACCTTCAAGCTTGTAAGGGCACTTGTTGTGTTCAAGGAGATGCGGGAGCACCTTTGGGAGAAGAGGAACCGGGGATTTTGGAGGAAGAATATGAGCATTTTCAATCGTATATCCGGCCTGAAGGAAGAGAAGTTGTAAAGCGAGATGGTGTTTTTACTATTGATTCGGATGGGGATGTAGTAACACCCCTTATTGATGGGAAAGAATGTGCTTATACGGTTTTTGATGAGCAAGGAATAGCGGGATGTGGAATTGAGCAAGCATGGTTAGCAGGAAAGACAAAATTTCGAAAACCGATATCGTGTCATTTATATCCAGTACGCGTAAAGAAGCTAGTCGATATAGATGCATTGAATTATCATACTTGGGATGTTTGCAAACCAGCATGTGAATGTGGCTCGAAACTACAAGTTCCAGTTTATCGATTCTTAAAGGAAGCATTAACAAGAGCTTATGGAGAAGAGTGGTATTCTCAGCTAGAGTTAATTGCCAAGGAGTGGGAAAAGGGTAGTAAATAGGGGTAGATACTAAGTCGTATAATCAAAGCGTTTCATCTCTGCAAATGTGCTTGACAGAATTGTTTGAGTGGACTATGTTAACTCTGGATTAACTGTCAAACTAACAAGCGTTTGTCGTGTTTATAACTCCCTAAAGAGGTAGTATTCCCAAGTGCTCGCCCATGCTTATTTGTACTGAAAATCAATGGCTCCTAAGGCTCCAGCCGAAATGTTAAAAAGTGCAGTCAAATGTTAACAAAAACGAGTTGTGAGAAGCCCCCTTCCGACCCATTTTTGTGAAGTAAGTTTTTTCCTAAAGGTTTCGCGATATCTCCCTGTTTAAAAGCCACTTAGCTTTTTAAGATTATCGACTGCCAACAGACAAAACGCAACTAACTGATTATCAATACCAAACAAAATGAGCAACGTTTTACCTACATCAATAACGAGTGAAGTCGACCTAATGAAAAACGTAATAGCAGACGAACCGATATTGCAGGAAAACAAGGATCGTTTTGTATTGTTTCCGATCAAGCATACCGACATCTGGCAGATGTACAAACAAGCTGAAGCTAGTTTTTGGACAGCAGAGGAGATTGATTTACATGCTGACCTTACTGATTGGGAGAACAAGTTAACACCAGATGAGAAGCACTTTATCAAGCATGTGTTGGCATTTTTCGCAGCCAGTGATGGGATTGTGAATGAGAATTTGGCGATTAACTTCATGAAAGAAGTTCAATATCCTGAAGCTCGTTGTTTTTATGGATATCAAATCATGTGTGAGAACATCCACTCAGAGACATACTCATTATTGATTGATACCTACATTAACGACACAGCGGAGAAAAACAGGTTATTTCATGCGGTTGAGAATGTTCCAGCTGTGGGACGTAAGGCAGATTGGGCATTACGTTGGATTGAGAATGGAACATTTGCGGAACGTTTGGTAGCGTTTGCATCTGTAGAAGGAATCTTTTTCTCGGGCTCATTTTGTTCCATTTTCTGGTTGAAGAAACGTGGATTAATGCCGGGCTTGAGCTTTTCAAATGAACTAATTTCTCGTGATGAGGGATTACATTGTGATTTTGCTTGTTTGATTTACAAACAACTACGTCATCAATTAAGTGAGGAGCGCGTAAAAGAAATTATATCAAATGCCGTTGAAATAGAAAAAGATTTCGTGAGCGATGCGATTCCAGTTTCTCTTATTGGAATGAATGCGGATTTGATGTGTCAATACATTGAGTTTGTAGCAGATCGATTATTAATTGCGTTGGGTTGCACTAAAATTTACAATGCGAGCAATCCATTTGATTTTATGGAAATGATATCGCTACAGGGAAAAACCAACTTCTTTGAAAAGAAAGTGGGCGAGTATCAGAAAGCCGGAGTAATGGGCAAACAGATCGACAACACCATTCGTTTCGACGAAGATTTTTGATTGAAAAAGACATTTTTTAAAAACACCTAACTAACTAACCATGTACGTAATCAAGCGGGACGGCCGACAGGAGTCCATTAAGTTTGACAAAATCACGGCTCGTATACAGAAACTCTGTTACGGATTAGAGCCAGTACACGTGGATCCGGTAAGTGTTGCCATGAAAGTAATTCAGGGGATTTACCCTGGCGTAACAACAGAAGCTCTCGATAATCTAGCCGCTGAAACAGCAGCTTCGATGACTGTAAAGCATCCTGATTATGCACTTTTGGCATCACGTATTGCTATTTCCAACCTGCACAAAACCACTAAGAAATCGTTCTCAGAAACGATGAAGGATTTGTATTTCTTCGTGGATCCAAAAACCAATCAGGCTGCACCTTTGATTGCAGATGATGTGTATGAAATCATCTTAAAAAATGCCGAACTACTTGATTCAACAATCATTTACGACCGGGATTTTGGATACGATTATTTCGGGTTTAAAACATTGGAGAAATCCTACCTCCTAAAAATCAACAATTCGGTTGTTGAACGCCCTCAACATATGTTGATGCGTGTTTCGGTTGGTATCCATAAAGACGATATCGAGAACGTAATCAAGACCTATGATTTAATGTCGGAGCGCTGGTTTACACACGCTACTCCAACTTTATTCAACGCAGGTACACCAAAGCCACAAATGTCGAGTTGCTTCCTCATTACTATGAAGGATGATAGTATTGACGGGATTTACGACACACTTAAGCAGTGTGCTAAAATCAGTCAAAGTGCCGGTGGAATTGGCTTAAGCATTCATAACGTTCGTGCTACAGGATCGTACATCCGCGGAACCAATGGAACATCTAACGGAATCGTTCCTATGCTTCGTGTATTCAACGATACAGCTCGTTATGTAGATCAAGGAGGAGGAAAACGTAAAGGTTCATTTGCCATCTACATTGAGCCATGGCATGCGGATATTATCGATTTCTTGAATCTGAAAAAGAACCATGGTAAAGAAGAAGTTCGTGCCCGCGATTTATTTTACGCACTTTGGGTACCGGATCTTTTCATGAAACGTGTGGAAGAAGAAGGCGATTGGTCTTTATTCTGTCCGAACGAAGCTCCGGGTCTTTCAGATTGTTGGGGTGAGAAGTTCGAGGAACTTTATGAGCGTTACGAAGCCGAAGGAAAAGCACGTAAGACAGTAAAAGCACGTGAAATTTGGTCTTCTATTTTAGAAGCACAAATTGAAACAGGAACTCCTTACATGCTTTACAAAGACGCATGTAACCGTAAGAGCAATCAACAAAACTTGGGTACGATTAAATCATCGAACCTTTGTACAGAGATTATCGAGTACACCGACGAAAATGAGGTAGCTGTTTGTAATCTAGCATCGATTGCTTTACCGCGTTTCGTTATTGACGGAAAATTTGATCACAATAAATTGTTCGAGGTTACTTATCAGATTACGCTGAACCTCAACAAGATCATTGACAGAAATTACTATCCAGTACCAGAGGCTGAGCGTTCTAATATGCGCCATCGTCCGATAGGAATTGGTGTTCAAGGTTTGGCTGATGCATTCATTTTGCTTCGCTATCCATTTGAATGTGAGGAAGCACAGAAGTTGAATCGTGAAATCCACGAAACAATTTACTATGCAGCAATGACGGCTTCAAAAGACCTTGCAATTAAAGACGGTCATTACGAAAGCTATCCTGGCTCACCTGTTTCGAAAGGCATATTCCAATTTGATATGTGGGATGTAACTCCTTCGAATCGTTGGGAATGGGATGTGTTGAAAGAAGAAGTAGCTAAATATGGCGTTCGCAACTCCTTATTGCTAGCTCCAATGCCAACAGCTTCTACTTCACAAGTTTTAGGTAATAACGAATGCTTCGAGCCATATACTAGCAATATCTACACACGTCGTGTTCTTTCTGGTGAATTCATCATCGTAAACAAGCACTTGCTTCGCGACTTGGTTGATTTGGGTATCTGGAATGAACAGTTGAAAGACAAGATTATTGGTGCAAACGGTTCTATCCAAGGCATTGTAGAAATTCCTGATAACATTAAAGAGCTATACAAAACGGTTTGGGAAATTCGTCAACGTACTATTATTGATATGGCAGCCGATCGTGGTGCATATATCTGTCAGTCGCAGTCGCTTAATATCTTCATGGAATCGGCGAATATGGCTAAGTTAACTTCTATGCACTTTTATGCTTGGAAGAAAGGCTTGAAAACAGGTATGTATTACTTGCGTTCGAAAGCTGCAGCTGATGCGATTAAATTTACCGTTCCATCGCAAGCTGAGCCACAAAAAGTTGCTGTAGTAGCTGAAGCACAAAATGTAATGGTGATGGATGCTCAAGGAGAGATTTCTTGCTCCCTAGATAATCCAGAAGGTTGCGAAGCTTGTGGCAGCTAAGTAAAAATAGTTGATTGTAAAAAAGCCCCTGTTCCAGTTTGGACAGGGGCTTTTTATTTGGCACTTTGTCGTTTTTATGGTTGAATGAGTATCTTTTTTACATGAGAACCAACACGTAATAAATACATCCCAGGAGCAATATCAGATGTGTTTAATTTTGTTTGTCCAGAAAATTGTTGAGAACGAATTATCTTTCCTGAAACATCCATTAATACAAGCGTTTCGGATTTCAGTTGTGTTTGTTGAACCCAAAGAATATCCTTTGCTGGATTGGGATAAACCATGAGTTCTCCTTGATCAGACAATACTTCAAATCCGTTTGCTGTTGGATTAAATGCATTATATGAATGTGTGCTTAACACGAATGGACCGTTACCATTTGGAATACGAGCCAAACTGCGATCCGAAGGTTGTGGTCCCCAAGTTATTGAGTCGACAAAAGCGAGGTTTTCATCCAATAAATAAAGCGATTCACCTACTGCCGATAGTTTAAAGTTACAGTGATTAATTCCCTGACTAGAATCTTCATCCGCCCAAACAATGTAATAACCACCAGCCGGAATGCTTGAGCCTTCAGGGAAATCCCATTTATTGAGGTTCAGAGGATTGTCTGTAAGAAACATTCCTGTTAAATCGATGGCTTGATTGGTTGAGTTATAGATTTCAATCCAATCTTCAAATTCATCAGCATTATCAGTAACAGAATTGGTGTTACTCACCATGAATTCATTGATTACTAGCGGACTATCAGACTCTTCTTGTGTTTCTGCTAAGAGTGTATAAAACTCGTGTTCGGCACGTTGCGGGGAAAAAATACCGGCATCAGTATTTTCGGAATACACATAATACTGGCAAAACAGGGAGTTCATAGTTAAGTCTAAACCAAAAACATTATCACCAGCGGCTCCGTCGTTGTGAGCACCATCGTCGAACATTTGTACTCGGGTAAATCGATCATTTTCACTAAAACGATAACCGAGATAAACGATCGAACTCCCAGCCACTGCAGCAGAAAAATGTACTGTTTCGAAAAGTACTGCAGGAGATGGACTTGCCGTTACAGTATTGATTAATGGTGCCACTAAATTCCAATCACTTGTATTTTGCAAATAAGTAACTCGTTCAGACATAAGTGTTGAAATGCCGGGTATCGTGAATGGACCAGCCATAACACTTGTAGTCATTGCACTTTGAAACTGACTATATGAATAAGTTGGATTCGTTTGAGACTGAATGGCGGTATCTACTATAGCTTGTAGATTGGTTGCCATCGTTTGGTATTCATTCCCAGCAAACATTTCGGAAACAATCGTTTTCACGTGAGCCAGATACATACGTTTAAACATGGGATTCGCTTGAACATCCTTGATTAAAGGCCAATACGCATCAGTTGCGTGAATATTCAAGGCCACTTGTTGCATGGCGGAAAGATTTAAACTTCCCATGGATGAGTTTCCACTTCCTAGATTTGGAAAACCACCAAATGCCATATTCAAATCCCAGATGATTGGGTTAAAGCGATTGGTGTTGTCTTGATAGAGGTAGTAGTTTTGGGCAAATGCTCCAGAATAAGAATCGAGATTGACTAACACATTGTTAAAAGCAAGCATCCAAATAACTCGATCCATGTCTAAAACATGATCGATGCTAGCAGGAGTATTCGTAACACTATCACAAAGTGCGACCAATTTATTCCATCCAAAATCCGACTTCATTTCATAGAAGTTGAAGTATGAGGAAGAATCGGAAGTTAAGAACTTGAGATTACACTTATTACTTGGCCCTGGGTTAACGATTGGGTTGCACTTAATGAATGTTCCACTGGATGTTCCAAAACGATCGGCGCAAAACTGTTTGTTGATTGATTCAGCATTTGAGTAAACACCATAATACACATCATTGATATAGACTTGAGCAAAGTTTGCTTTAGGACAATCCATATAATTTCCAAGAATCTGGTAGGATAGTACTTCTCGAATGTAGGATGGGTCTGAGAATCCGTTTCCAAGTTTGATGTCGGTAATGCCCTGATATGCATTGGATTTGAATTCATCTAGCGCAATGTGAAGCGGGTTTTTAGTGTTGTTTGCGTTGTAGGAACTATTGCCTTTGTATTTCACTCCAACACTGTCGAATTGAACATCATTTACTTGAACCCAATCGGCCATAATATACCCTTCACTTCCTGCTTTGGCAGAATCGAGTTGGTAATCCCAATTGGTTTGACTGAAATAAATTTCGATTTTCTGGATCGTTGATATGTTGTAAAAATTAGACTGAGCTTGAACACAGAAGTGAAAGAGTCCAGCAATTAGGGTCAAATAAATTCTCATACTTGATTGTTTAGTAGGAATGAATTAATTCCAAATAAGGCGTAAAGTGCGTGTAGATCCATCAGTCAAAGAGGACTGAACAAAATAGATTCCTGCAGGCAATTCTTCTTGATTGATAACACAGGATTTCACTTCGTTGAGCTTTTGACTACGAACCACTTGACCGGCCATGTCGAAGATAGAATAGGATGAAATCGAAGATTGGGAAGAAGTTATTTGAACATGAGATTGTGCTGGATTAGGAAATAGACTTAGTGAAGGTGAAGTGATAGTTTCATGACCAACTGAATTACAATTAGAGCAGCTGGCAAAACAAACTACGGGAAGCACGAAATGGTCAACGAGAGTAATTTGACGCTCTTCATTCACAGAGCAATCAAGCGGAAGGACTTCTGCTTCGCTGGAGAGAGAACCATTATAGTAACGAAATGAGTGAGTTACATTAGAATCAGCATAAAGAATTCCCTCGTAGATGAGTGAATCGAAGTTGTACAGGATATTTCTAGCCGGATTGTTTCCTGAGAAGCTTGTAGAAATATGGACACCATTCGTTGCTACGGAAGTTTCATTCTCCATATTCACTAAAAACCGAATGAGCTTCTTGTTGACAGGAGCATTTCCACCGAAAAGAATAGCACCAACGAAAGTGGTATCGTTAGCTAGAGAATCGACATAAAGCCAGCGATTATCATTGAAATTGTATCCAACACGCGATTCAACTGGAACAAATTCCACATCATAAAATTGATCCCCATTTAGGAATTTGTATTCGTATTTAGCAAAAGCGGGAATATCGACTACAATACTATATATGTTGGTATCTGCTGACTCTTGAGTAAGCGGAGTTGTGTTGGATTGCCAATCACCATTTTCGAATCCAGCAATGGCTTGAAAATCGCCGGTAACATGAACTCCAGTAGAGTTTACGATTAAGCCAGTCATGTTGACAGCGAATTTTACTTTTTTCGCAAATGA
>DAOOQW010000037.1:0-15933 GCA_035388945.1 Flavobacteriales bacterium | reverse complement strand
TACCCGATTTATCTTCGAGTATGCTCATCACCATATCACCCGCTAAACCTTGTGGTGTGGAATAGCTCGTAAATGAATTTCCATCAAAGCGACACACTCCGCCACCCACTGTACCAATCCAAATAGCACCCGAACGATCTTGATAAAGACTTATGATGTAATTAGAACTTAATCCATGAGCAACTGTGTAGCTGGTGAATGATTTTCCATCATACAATACAGCACCACCATTATCGGTACCAAGCCACATATTGCCGTTGCGGTCATTCATCATACAGGTGACTACACTACCTGCCAAACCTTGAATAGGAGAGTAATTCGTAAATGATTTTCCATCGAAACAGGAAGCACCTTTCCCTATGGAACCCAACCATAAATTCCCGCTTTTATCTTGATTAATACAAATGATGTTATTGGCCGCTAAGCCCTGTTTTTCGGAGAAAACAGTAAATGCTTCGCCATCAAATCGAACAACTCCACCACCATATGTACATAACCAAATATGTCCGTTTAAATCTTCTGTAATTCCAAATACAGAATTATTAGCCAATCCTAATTCGGAATTATAACAAGTAAATAATCGTCCTTTACTCGAATCAGCTATCGATTCAGGATTTAAACAATTTACTCCTCCTCCATCGGTACCAAACCAGACTCGATCGAGATGATCGACGTGCATGGAGAAAACATCATTTTCGGAAAGTCCGTCTTGAGAGGAATAATTTTTAAATATAATTGCTTTTCCAGCTTGATTATTTTGTTGAGCAGGAATGCAAGAAATTCCATTATCGAAAGTTCCAATCCAGATATTTCCTTTTGAATCACCTTTAATGCAACGAACAACATTTCCAGCTAAACCTTGAGTGGTTGTATAATTCTTGAATTGCTTACCATCGAAGCGATGTAGCCCAGAAATCTCTGCTCCAAACCATAGATTTCCATTTAAATCTTCGTAAATACTATTTATAACATCATCACCGGGAAGTTTAGCAAGGTTATAATTCGTGAATTTCTTCCCATTAAAACTGGATACTTTTCCATCACGAGTTCCACTCCAGATTAAGCCATTTTTGTCGACCAAAATACAGTTTACAAAATCGCTAGCTAAACCTTGTTCGGTTTTGTAAGTGGTGAAATTTTTCCCATTGAAGCATGATATTCCGCCACCTAAAGTAGCAATCCACATACGTCCCGATTTATCTTGAGTAATCCCATAAATCTGGTTATTGGGTAAACCATGTGCAGTGGAATAATTAGTAAATGATTTACCATCGTATTTCGAAATACCACCGCCCAAAGTTCCAAACCAAATATTTCCACTGGCATCAGTAAAAGCACATACTACAACATCCATAGCCAATCCAGTCTCTGAAGTGAATTGCTTAAAGGATGCTCTACCACCATTTCCTAAAATAAATGGCTTTCCATTTCGATCGAGGTTGATTTGTCCCTGTCCATTTTTGGTATAGCTCAGTGGTTTTGTGATTGGACTTTCAACTAAAATTTGCTGCGCTTTTCCATCCATGTTCACAGCTGCTCTTGCTGAAGCACCATTGCGAGGAATGTTTGTGTGGATGAGTTTTTCTTGATCTGCTAAAAGAATCGTTTTTACCTGAGCCGAATCAGGTAATGTGGCTAAAATCGTTTTTTGAGGAACAGAATAGGAATCTACCTCTGCAACATGTGTCGCATTTTGTTTGGATTCATTAGATGAATTTGAACAAGAAACGACTAGAAATACAAGTGGAACTAGATAAAAGAACGGATTAATGTTTCTTTTAGAAAAGTATTTATAAATGAACATATTGCTAAAGGTTGAGCAAGCCTAAAGTAGGATGATTTATGGTTACACCCATATAGCTTAACCAGATTGGTTAATTTTTTATAATTCTAAATAAAATTAGCGGTATGATTAGCTTCCCAATTCTAAAATTCGGTCGAATTCGATGTTGGTTAATGGCATCACACTTAAACGCGACTGACGAATTAATCCAATGTTTGCCAATTTCTCATCCGATTTCATTTGCTCAAGGCTAACTGGTTTTTTCAAGGCTTCTACCGGAGCTAATTCTACGACGAACCAACGTAAATCATCGGTTGTAGGATCGTTATAGGCTTCTTTCACCACTTTGGCAATTCCAACCACGTTCATTCCCTCGTTGCTATGATAAAACAGGACGAGATCGCCTAGTTTCATCGCTTGAAGATTGTTTCGTGCTTGGTAGTTTCTAACGCCGTCCCAGACTGTATTTTTGTCCTTTACAAATTTAGACCAGGCGTATTTTACCGGTTCCGATTTCACCAGCCAATAATTCATCAGTGTACAATCTTAAAGGTGAGTTCTTTTAACAATTCGGTTTCGTTGGCACTTTCGTTATTGAGGCCTTTGCTTTTGAGGTCATAATTGCGCAAATGACTCATGATACGAAGCAGTTTAAATGGCGGATAATTCCGTGCAGCCATTTCGTAATCTTTCATCACATAAGGTGAAATTCCCATTTCAGAAGCCATGTTTGTTTCGCCCTTACTTTTAAGCCATTGGTAATGTAATAACTTGCTGAAAAAACTAAACAAACTTCCCATCACCATTGGCAATGGCGTGGCTTTTTGTCCGGCTAAATTGAGTGCAATTTGATTTGCCTTAAACACATTTCGAGTGCCTAATGCTTTTTGAAATTCAAATACATTGAATTCACGTGAAATGCCCACTTGACGCTCGATGTCTTTCTCATTAATTTCGGAACCAGCAGGTGAATTCAGAAATAATTTATCGGCTTCGTTGCAGACTTTTTCTAATTCATTCCCCACAAATTCCGACAATAAAATAGCGGCATTGGGAGTAATGCGATAACCCTTTTTAGTAAAATAACGGTTAACCCATTCAGGCATTTTCTCTTGCCTCGGTCGCTCTGAAACAAAATAAACAGCATCGTTCTTCAACAAAGATTTATAAAATTCCTTGCGTTTATCCGGCTCTTTTCCTTTGTAGCAAATAACTAAAACAGTACTCGATTGCGGATTATTCAGGTAAGGAACTAATTTCTCAATATCTCTTAATTGCTGTGCTTCCTTGATAATCACCACCTGATATTCGCTCATCATCGGATATCGTTTGGCAGTTGCCATTACATCATCGGCTGTTACATCAATACCATACAAAACCGTTTGATTAAACTCGCGTTCATCCTCGGTAAGCACATTGTTTTCGATGTAATTGGAAAGTTGATCGATGTAATACGATTCCTCTCCACAGAGCATATAAACAGGAGCGAATTTACGTGCCTGCAACTCTTTAAAAACCGATTCTACCGATACGGATGAGGTACTTGATTTAGCCATGAGAAAATGCCTGAGAAATTAGGCTTGATGCAATTATTCGAATCTTAAATGTTTTACTGTATTTCCGTTATTGATCAACTCATTGAGTGAATCGATTCCAATTTGAATATGTGAATCAACATAATTGGTCGTAACCGCGGAGTCGCTTTTTTCGGTTTTCACTCCTCCAGCTACCATGGGTTGATCGCTCACTAAAAGTAGTGCTCCAGTTGGAATTTTATTGTAAAATCCGACAGAAAAAATGGTCGCCGTTTCCATATCGATGGCCATAGCACGAATTTTCTGTAGGTATTTTTTGAAGTCATTATCGTGTTCCCAAACGCGACGATTGGTAGTAAAAACGGTTCCTGTCCAATAATCTTTGTTGTGGTTACGAATGGTGGTTGATACTGCTTTTTGCAAGTTAAATGCTGGTAAGGCAGGCACTTCGGCAGGAAAGTAGTCGTTAGATGTTCCTTCACCTCGAATAGCAGCGATAGGAAGGATCAGGTCTCCCACTTTATTTTTCTTTTTCAATCCGCCACATTTCCCCAAAAACAAGCATGCTTTAGGTTTGATGGCTGATAGCAAATCCATGATAATGGCAGCATTGGGACTACCCATGCTAAAGTTAATGATGGTTATTCCATTTGCTGTAGCACAAGGCATGGGACGGTCGAGACCTACTACTTTGGCTCCGGTAATGGCTGCAAATTTCTCCACATAGTTGGAAAAGTTGGTGAGCAGGATATATTTGCCAAAGTCTTCGAGCTGCATCCCAGTATATCGGGGCAACCAATTATTGACGATTTCTTCTTTGCTTTTCATGGGTCCTACTAATTTAGGTTTACGGGTACTTCTGTTGCCAGCTATCACGCCCCTCACACGGGAGGTAGCAGGACAAAGAACGCAAATTTTCGACGCTTTTCGAAACAAATATGTAGCACTAACACCCGAAGAATGGGTAAGGCAGCATGTTTTACACTACCTGTTGGATGAGTTGAAGTATCCCAAAAATAAGATAGCTGTAGAGGTTTCGTTGAAGGTGAATGGCTTATCGAAGCGTGCCGATATTGTGGTGTATGATTCGGAGATGAATCCCTGGATGTTGATTGAGTGCAAGGCAGCTGAGGTAGAAGTGAATCAATCGGTGTTTGACCAAGCAGCGCGGTATAATTTGAGTATGAAAGTCCCCTTTTTAGTGGTTACCAATGGAATGCGTTTACTTGCAGCAAGGATTGATTTGAAGAAGGGGAAAATCTTTCCGGTGAAGGGAATGCCGGTTTATGGGGATGAATAGTTCCAACTAATTACCATTCAATTTTTTAATCTAAAATCAATCGATGAAGTGCATTAATTTTGTACGCTATTGTGTACAACATTCTGTACATTTGCAAGAATAAATGCTGAACTATGAAAGCGATATCGATCTCTTTGTTGAGAAAAGGAATGAAGGAGTACTTCGATTACGTAACCAAATCGATGGATGTAATTATTGTTCCTAGAGCGAAAGAAGAAGAAGCTATTGTAATAATGTCTATTCAAGAATATAACTCCTTAAAAGAAACAGAGCATTTATTATCAACCCAAGCAAATCAAAACCGATTACAGAAGTCGATTAAGCAGTTAGAAAAGTCCAAGACGATTCCTTATAAAATCGATTAATTCGTTTCGATTATGACAATTGAATTTACCGAATTGGCATGGGAAGAATTTTCGTTTTGGGTCGAACATGATCCGGTTATAGTAAATAAGATTAAAGAACTAATTCAGGCTATACGTAAAGATCCATTCAAAGGAATAGGCAAACTAGAACCCTTAAAATTTGGATTGAAGGGATTTTGGTCAAGGAGAATATCTGGAGAACACCGATTGGTTTATCAAATCACAGGAACCAAAGGAATAAACCAGAAATGCTCTATCATTCAGTGTAAATTACATTATGACGTTTAGTTTATATCGGAAGCTTTGCTCCTATCCCACATCCATTCTCTATTAATTTTTAAAATCGTCCGATAAAAGCCCTTAACTGTTTCTGTTGGGATGCGAGGAATCGTTCTATCTTTGGCCGCCCATCACCAGAATACACGTATGTTGAATCGTTACTTTCTTGCCTTCTTTTTCAGTATTGTCGGGACTTTGCTACTTGCCCAAACAGCAACAATCCGAGGAGTTGTTTACAATAAGAAAAACGGGGAACCGGTTATTTTCACCAATGTCCACCTCGACGGAACTCAATTTGTGGCTCAAACGGACGTAAATGGTTTCTATACCATCACGAAAGTGCCAGCAGGAAGTTACACACTCGTTTTTTCTTCCATTGGATTTGAGAAAACATCCGTAAATGTTAATGTTAAGGCGGGACAAATTCTTACTCAGAACCTCTATGTTCAGTCGAAAGCTGTCGACATTAAGGAGTTTGAAGTAAGAGGTGAAAAAGAAGAAGAGCAAAACCGCATTGGCGTGGGTTTAACTACCATCACACCAAAAGAAATGAATAAGCTTCCAACCATTGGAGCTGAACCCGACATTGCTCAATACCTGCAAGTTCTTCCTGGTGTTACGTTTACAGGAGATCAAGGTGGACAACTCTATATTCGCGGAGGTTCGCCTATCCAAAATAAAGTTCTTCTGGATGGAATGATAATTTACAATCCATTCCACTCAATCGGACTTTTCTCTGTGTTTGATACTGACGTTATTCGGAATGCTGATGTGTACACAGGAGGTTTTAGTGCCGAAAATGGCGGACGTGTTTCTTCTATCATGAAAATCACCACCAAAGACGGTGATAAAAAACGTTTCGGTGGAAAAGTGTCGGCAAGTCCTTTCGTTTCTAAGCTTCAACTCGAAGGTCCATTAAGTCGCCAAAAAGATGGAAAGGCTAGTTCGTCTTCCTCATCCTTAGCGGACGATCTTCCTATTTGAAACAGAGTTCTAAAGTGTTTTATCCGTATGTAGATACAGCGGGATTGCCGTTCAACTTCACCGATTTGTATGGTAAATTGTCGTTCAATGGTGATAATGGTAGTAAGCTAAACCTAACTGGTTTTAATTTCAGCGACCGCGTGAAATACCAAAGTTTGCAGGACTTACATTGGAATACGTTTGGTGCAGGAGCAAACTTCGTTTTGGTTCCGGGGAATTCGAATTTTGTGATGGACGGAGTATTTAGCTACAGCGATTATAAAATCAACCTAGATCAGCAAACTTTGCCTTCGCGAAGCAGCGAAATCAAGGGCTTTAATTTAGCCTTGAACTTCAAATATTTCTTTGGTAAAAACGATTTATTATGGGGCGTTGAGGCGATTGGTTTAAATACGAATTACACCTTCTTTAACGAACTAAACCGCAAGATTGAACAAGACGTAAACAATACCGAATTAGCACTTTACGCGAAGTATCACTTTACGGTAGGAAAACTAGTTGCTGAACCAAGTTTCCGACTTCATTATTACGCATCTTTAGGAGAAGCTTCTCCCGAGCCACGTTTGGGCTTGAAATACAATGTTACCGACAATTTCCGATTGAAGTTTGCAAGCGGATTATACAGTCAGAATTTAATTGCAGGAGTTTCCGATCGTGATGTGGTGAATTTATTTTACGGATTCTTAACTGCACCCGACAATACACCAACTGAGTTCAAAGGGGAAACACGTACGAGCAAACTGCAAAAAGCACAACATGTTATTTTCGGATTTGAAAGCAACCTTACCAAACACATTAAGTGGAATGTGGAAGCTTATTACTTCAATTTTAATCAGTTAACGAATATCAACCGAAATAAACTCTACGACGATAACGCCGAAAACGAGGATAAACCAGATGTACAGAAGAAAGATTTCATTCTCGAAAAAGGTATTTCCAAAGGGATTGATATGACCTTGAAATACGATTACAAACGCTTCTATATTTGGGCTGTTTATTCCTTAATGAAAGTTACTCGTGAGGATGAATTGATCGATTATAGTCCGGTTTGGGATCGTCGCCACAATGTGAACTTATTGGCTTCCTATGAATTTGGGAAAGGACTTAACTGGACTTTCAGCGCACGTTGGAATTATGGATCAGGTTTCCCTTTCACGCAAACACAAGGTTTCTACGAAAACATCAACTTAAGCAGCAACATCAATGGCGATTATACTTCCGCTAATGGTACGTTAGGATCAACTTACGGAGCGTTAAATCAAGGTCGTTTACCTGCATATCACCGCTTAGATGTGAACTTAAAACGTACAGTTGTTTTGGGAGAAAATACTACCCTAGAACTTACTGCTGGCGTAACGAATACCTACAATCGCGACAACATATTTTACTTCAACCGGGTGAAATTCCAACGAATTAATCAGTTGCCGATTTTACCAAGTGTTGGGGTGAATTTGAGATTCTAAATCTCACTAAGCCGAACGCGTCAAGGTCACATAATCGGTTAAAGCCCGAATGAGGAATCCTTGTTTGTCTTTAGGTACGTGGTCTAAGTCGATACGTTCTGCTATTCCTTTTGCCGTTTGTTCAATTACGCGATGATGTGCCGGATTCGGAAATCGTTTGTATTGATCCAACACCATTTTCACCAGTAGCATTTCCTCTTCCTTCATACGCTTAATGCCCGGATAAGCTATTTCGTGATCGGTTGTACTTTTTATGGCCAATAATTCCTGAAGTGATACAGTAAAATCGGCATTTGTACGAACAACGGTGGTGTCGGCTAGTAGATCGCCGATTCGTTGTCCACGGGTGGAGGAGCTTACTTTTAAAGCTGCAATAGAACCTAAAGAGCCCCAGATATCAATCCAACGAAAAGCCCAACGCAAGAGGTAATCCGACAGGGAAAGCTCTAAACCGGTAAGTTTCACCACTTTTATGCGCATGGCTTTTTTACCGATAGTTTGACCGTTATTAAACACTTCCATCCCCAACGAATAGAACATAAAAATGGGAAGCAGAAAAAGGAAAGTGATGGTCATTAACGTATCTTCATCAAAAGAAGAAGCGCAAATTAGGTAGATGATATAGAGCGTGATCAGTAAAATCAATATATCCAGCAAAAAAGCTAACATACGTTCGCGCACCGATGCTAACTGATAAAGTATAGGTACGTTTTGAGGCGTAATGATTTCGATACGACGCATTCTGGTAAGAGTATAATTCCTATTTTTCCGCTTCCAAGATACTGGATTTTCCCTGCATGAAAGAAACGCGCTTTATAGAGCAAAATAAAGATAAGTGGATTGAGCTCGAGCGCATGCTTTCTGAATCGAAACGTGATCCGGATAAAGCGAGTGAGTTATTTGTTCAGGTGAGCGACGATTTATCCTATGCCAGAACGTATTACGGCAATCGTGTAGTTCGAGTTTACCTCAACCAACTCACTCAAAAAGTATTTGGAACACTCCTTCGAAACACAGTAAATCACAAAAATCGATTCAGTTATTTCTGGACGGATGATTTACCTGCCGTTATCTACCATAGCAGGAAAGAACTCATTTTTTCGTTCGTGCTATTTGTGTTTTGTATGTTGATTGGCGCGTTATCGAGTCATTACGACACCAATTTTGCCCAAACGATTCTCGGAGCCGATTATGTGAGCATGACCAATTCGAACATCAGCTCGGGCGATCCCATGGCGGTTTATAAGGATAAGGATGCGCTCAACATGTTTTTGTACATCGCACAAAACAACTTGATTGTAGCTTTTCGGACATTCCTCTTCGGACTTCTATTCGCTATTGGAACGATTGGATCAACCGTCTCGAATGGTATCATGGTGGGCGTTTTCCAGTATTATTTCATCAGTCGTGGTTTATTGGTTGATTCGGCGCTAACCATTTGGATGCATGGTACGATGGAGATTTCGGCTATCATCATTGCTGGTGGCGCTGGTTTGGTGATGGGAAAAGGCTTGGTTTTTCCGGGGACTTTTACGCGTTTGCAAGCATTACGTATTTCGGCACGTAGTGGAATAAAAATCATGGCGGGAATTACTCCCATTATCCTGGTTGCCGCACTAATCGAAGGATTCATCACCCGCTATACCGAACTCGACAATTTCATACGACTCGGTTTTATCTTGTTACAAGCAGGTTTTATTGTTGCCTATTTTGTCATCTTTCCATTCCGGAAATCCCGATCTGGTGTACCATTCCGACTCGATGAACAGAAAATTCCTCAAACACCCAAGTTTGCTCCCGAAATGGATCAGGTGAAAAGTAGCAGCATTATTTTCGGTGATAGTTTTAGTTTGTTCATTCGCATCCTTTCTAAAAATTGGAAATACCTGTTAGGAATATCACTCTTATATACCATTAGCTTATTGCTTTTATTGCCCGAGGATAAGATATTGAATATCAGTTACAACACTTGGTTTATCAATAAAATACCCGAGATATTACCATTTAATTTCAAGTACAGTTTCGCTGAACTATTTATTATTGGTGGAGCATTAGCTGCAACAATTTTCGGAAATTACTGGAGAAGCGAATCCTTGCTTTTAGCTCCGGGTGAAACGCGCAGTAAAACAGGTTTTAAATTCCAATTATCCAAATTTGGTGGAAGCGTTTTAATTCTATCAATTCTAGTATTACCTCTTATTCCTGATATAGGATTTTTCTATTTGCTATTTTATCTGATTCTCCCCTTTATGCTGCTTTGGCTTGCTGGATGGCAAGTTTCTGAACTATCATTTGGTGCAGCTACCTCATTAATATTTAAAAATGCTTTCGAAAACCTCATGCGTCATTATGGGACTTTCTTAAGTTTAGGATTAATTGCCATTTTCTTTTTCCTCTTGGCCGACCTGATTTTACCTTTAATGGACACTTCAGTTCTAACATGGAATTTCAAAGTTGGCGACTTTACCTATTACTGGATTAAGGTTGGAACCATTGTCTTTCTTCAGACTACTGCTTTGTTTTTGGTGATTCCTTTATTTCTGTCGGGCATGTCATTTTCGTTTTATTCCTGTCGGGAAATAAGTGAAGCCCCAGGTTTGTTCGAACGTTTACGTAAAGCTGGATTAGTAAACGAATGAAACAGATTCACAGCATTTTGGTGGGATTGTGTTTGCTGTTTTGTCAGTTGTTAACTGCTCAACAATCAGATACTGTAGTAGCTGATTCGGTTATCACTTATGATGATAGTACCGCTGATTATGATGATGAGGATGAAACAATAAGTATAAATGATGAGGAAGGAATTTTTGATGGAAGACCAGCTGGATTTTCAATCGATAGTTTAAGCCGTCAATACAAAAACGAAAAAACGGGCAAAAAGCAATTCGATGAAAGGCTTTACCAAAGGGCGATTCAAGGACTCGATTATAAAGAACCACCTCAACCAAAAAAGGAGGAAAAGAAATTACCTAAACAAGAAATTGAGACTAGTGGAAAATCTTCTTTTCTAGGAATTGGTCAAGTAGTTCTAATTATTGTCATTCTGATTGTGTTGGTTGTGTTGATTATGCTCATTATCAATCAAGCCAAACAAACCAATCCACGCTTAAAAGAAGATCCCGATTGGTTGCAAGTAGATATTGAAAAAGAAGCATCACCCGAACAAATTCTGCAACAAAAACTCGACGAATGTTTGCGAAATGGGAATTATGCATTTGCAGTAAGATTGCTTTATCTGCAAACGCTTGCCGATCTACATCGCGAAAAATTCATCCGCTGGAAAAAAGATAAAACCAATGCCGATTATGTAGCTGAATTACGAAACACACCGTTGTTTCGACCATTCCGCGATTTAACTCGTTGGTTCGAGAAAAGTTGGTACAGCCACACGCCACCCGACGAAAAAACCTATCGCAAATTAGAACCTCGATTCATGCAATTCAGGCAGGAAATCGGGCGTAATCAGGAAGGGAGGCGCGAATGAAAAAATCTCCTAACGGATTACTAATCGGGTTTCTAGCATTGGTGTTGGTTGGTATTTTTATCTATGCAAGCAACCGTTCCTCGCCTTATTTCAATTGGTACGAAACATACAAGCCCGAAGATAAACAGCCTTATGGAACCTATGTGATTCGTGAAATTCTCGAATCTTATAACCCGAATTTCAAATTCAAGGAATTAACAAAATCTTGGAAAGAAGATTCGCTAAAATCGAGCGATAAAGGAATCTATTTCTTTGTTGGTAAAGAGGATTATTTATTCGAAGAAGAACAGCATCAACTTTTAAACTGGGTTGCTCAAGGAAATACAGCTTTTATTTCTGCGAAAGCATTTCCTAATTTAATTATGTCGGAACTATACGACAGCTTATGTATCAATGCGAATAATTCCAACACATTTTATTTTTACGACACATTAGTAAAAGCCAATTTCTATCATCCAGAATTACGAGAAGAAACAGGTATTCCATTCCATTTTCAAGAAAACGACAAACGTGTTTCCTACGATTTTGGCTGTTTCGATTCAACTCAATTTTGCGAACAGAGCAAGTTTGAACCACTTGGTTATTTTGAGCCTAACTACGTGAATTTCATACGGGTAAAACATGGTTCTGGTATGTTTTATCTGCATACAAGTCCGATTCAATTCACCAATTATCACCTCATTCAAGCGAGTCGAGCTAATTATGCAGCAAAAGTGCTCAGCTATTTACCTCAAGCAAGTATTTATTGGGATGAATATCACCGCGTAGAGCACGATGAGCAAGGCATGGAAAAAATGGAGGCTCCAAATGAAACGCCTCTTAGTTTTATTCTGGCAAATAAGTCGCTTCGTTGGAGTTTATATGTGATTCTACTGCTTGCTTTGATGTATCTACTTTTCAATACAAGACGAAAACAACGTGTTATTGCCGTTATTGAATCACCCCGAAATAGCTCACTCGAATTTGTACAAGCCATTGGTCGTTTGTACTTTCATCAACGAAGTCACCCTACCCTACTTCGCCACCAAATGCGCTATTTTTATAGCTTCATTCGCGAAAAGTACCGCATTCCAATTCAAGAACTTAACGAAGAAAACATCCGCCTCATTTCGCAACGTTCGGGTGTTCCAATTACCCTTTTACAATCCATTCGCGATGAATCAACCCGCTTACAACCTTATGTGGAATTAAGCGACAAAGAAATCCTCGCATTTTATAAAATTCTATCCCAGTTTTATTCCCTTGCCCGATGAGCACAGAAAACGAAACACCCGAATCTACCGGACTTCCCGAGACTAATTCACCTGAACAGAATGAAGCAGCCAATCCTCTGGCAGAAGGTCCCGAACTCGCCGTTTTACCCGTTATGCAAGCCGCTGATGCGATTCGTGACGAGATTGGTAAAGTGTTGATTGGTCAGGACGAACTCGTAACACAGCTCCTAACCGGATTATTTGCCGGCGGACATTTACTGCTCGAAGGCGTGCCCGGAATTGCTAAAACGCTAAGTGCCAAATTGCTGGCAAAGACGCTTCAGCTCGACTATTCACGTATTCAATTCACGCCCGATTTGATGCCTTCGGATGTAACGGGTACGAGTGTGTTTAATCTTAAAACATCCGAATTCACCTTTAACCGAGGTCCCGTTTTCGCCAATGTGGTACTCATCGACGAGATAAATCGTGCCCCAGCTAAAACTCAAGCTGCCTTGTTTGAGGTGATGGAAGAACAACAAATCACCGTCGATGGTACAACCTACGATTTAGCGAGTCCGTTTATCGTGTTGGCTACCCAAAATCCAATCGAACAAGAAGGTACATACCGACTTCCAGAAGCTCAACTCGATCGTTTTCTTTTCCGCATCCGCATCGAGTATCCAAATCTAAATCAAGAAATAGCCATCCTTTCCCGCTTCCGCGACGATTTCAACAAGTCGTACCTCAACAACTTGAAATCGATTCTAAATCCTGATGATATTGCTAAAATTCGTCAGCTGGTAGAGCAGGTTTACATCAAAGATGAGTTATTGCAATACATCGCTCAAATCGTGCATCAAACACGTAACGACAGCGATTTATTCCTAGGAGCCTCACCTCGTGCATCGCTAGCTATTTTGCGCGCTTCGAAAGCTTTTGCAGCTATAAACGGACGTTCTTTTGTCATTCCAGATGATATCCGCCAGGTGGCAATTCCGGTACTCAATCACCGCATTCAGTTAAGTCCCGATCGTGAAATGGAAGGTTTAGATACCATTCAAGTAATCAAACGCATCCTACAGCAGACCGAAGTTCCTCGTTAATGAAATTACTTCGCTCCATACAGCCAACCGCTCGGTTTAACTACTCCTTGGGAATAATAGCAGGACTTTTTGCTCTGTCGTTTGCCTGGGAAATTGTTTTTCCGATTGCACAAATTGCACTTGCCCTTTTATTGGCATTTACGATTGGTGAAGGGGTGATGTTGTATGTGACAGGAATTCGTTTTCAAGCTTCACGGGTTGTTCCAAGGATTTTATCCTTAGGTGCTAAGCAAGAAGTTCAATTGTCGATTGCCAACCTTTCATCCCAAATTCTACATGCCGAAATAATCGACGAATTACCGGAGCAATTGCAGATGCGTGATTTTAGCATGAAGGCTAATTTATCCGGCGGATCTATCGTTCGACTTAGCTATTCTATACGACCGCTTAAACGTGGTTTGTATCGTTTTGGGAATGTGATTTTGTTTGTTCAAACCCGCATCGGTCTTCTCAAACGTCGCTTCGAAATTGAATTGAGCAAAGAACTAGCAGTGATGCCATCGGTTGCAGAAATGAAGCAATTCGAGCTTCGCACCTTTGCCGATTTGAATTCTACCCGAGGAATCCGAAAAATACGACGCATCGGACATAGTTACGAGTTTGAGCAAATCAAGGAGTATGTAAGTGGTGATGAGTACCGAAGTGTTAACTGGAAAGCTACCAGTCGCCGGGGAAAACTCATGGTGAATCAATACGAGGATGAAAAATCGCAGCAGATTTTCAGCGTGATCGATCAAAGTCGGTCGATGGAATTGCCTTTTGATGGCTTGAGTTTGCTCGATTATTCGATTAATACCAGTTTGGTGATTTCCAATATTGCCCTAAGAAAGCAAGACAAAGCCGGACTGATTCACTTTTCGAGTCACGCCGTTACGGTTGTGCCAGCAGAGCGCTCACGTTCGCACATGAAACGTATGTTGGAAGCCTTGTATCAACTGGCGGAAAAGGATTTAGAACCTAATTACGAGTTATTATATACAGCAGTTCGTGGACGAATTTCTTCGCGTAGTTTGCTGTTTTTGTATACCAATTTCGAAAGTCAGCACGCGCTGGAACGCGCATTACCATTGCTTCGTAAAATCAATAAGCTGCATTTGTTGGTCGTGATATTTTTCGAAAACACCGATATCTCCGACTTAGCTCAACAAGCAGGTAAAAACTTAGAAGAAATCTACATCCAAACCACAGCCCGTAAGCATGTAACTATGAAACTTGGATTGGTTCAGTTGCTACGCCAACATGGTATTCAAACCATTTATACACGTCCGGCGGATTTATCGGTCAACACCGTCAATAAATACCTCGAATTAAAAGCTCGCGGATTAATCTAGCTCACGCAACCTCGGACTTTAGTCCGAAGATTTTCAGCCATAGGATTAACGCATAAACGCTGCTGAAGCCATTCCTCCAAGAAAAGCTAGGATGTATAAACCAATAACTACAATATTCATTATCCCAATAAAACGGTAATGCGAATGAAGTTGTCCAAAAGCTTCAGTCAGCATTGAATTATCTCTTTGCGAAACTGCCTGCTGAATAAAATTAGAAAATCGCATGAGAGAAAGCATCGGAGGAACAAGAATTCCAGCGATTACTAAATAAACGATTGTGATTACGAAACCCGGAACATTGGGAATGGTGTTTCCTAACACAGTTCCCATAATGATAGCTAATAAGACAATTAAGCCTATTAGGACAAAACCAAGTATCGCTAAAAACTTCGACCATTTAGAGGTTTTTAATAGATATGATAATGCTAATTCATCGATAGAAGTAGTCTGATTTCGTTGATTGGAGTCGAGTGGAGAATCGTATTGCATATTGATTAGATAGTTTTTCTACAATATGTAAAAAAATTGATTGTTAGGCTCTGGTAAGATTGTGGATTTATTAGATCCTTTTCCACCAAGCAACCGATTGCAATAATGACTAATTTTGCCGCGTCAATCGAATCAACTTCTATGTCAAAATCACCCGACTCAGCATCATTCCTATCACGAAACTGGTGGAAAATGCTGGGTGTTTGTTTGGTTTTCTATTCCATCATTATGGGATTCTTAGGCACTGTACCTCGCCTACCCATCTTGCACGAAACCATTCGAAATCTCTATTTCCACGTAACTATGTGGTTCTCGATGATTTTCATCCTTGGGGCATCATTAGTTTTTAGCATTCGTTATTTGTCGAACGGTCGTTTCGAAGATGATATCAAAGCCGAACATTACTCGCATGTTGGAATTCTTCTTGGCATGTTAGGAATAACAACTGGAAGCGTTTGGGCACATTTTACCTGGGGCGCTTGGTGGGTAAACGATCCGAAACTCAATGGAGCTGCCATTTCATTACTAATCTATTTCGCCTACATCATCCTTCGTAATTCGATGGACGAAGAACAAAAACGTGCTCGTGTGGCAGCGGTATACAACATCTTCGCATTCGTG
>DAOOQW010000036.1:0-16308 GCA_035388945.1 Flavobacteriales bacterium | reverse complement strand
AGACCAAATTCCTTTACGTGCCGACTAATTCTTAAGCTCATAAGCAAAGACATAAGCACATAAAGCAGGAGCAAAATTAAATGAATTGTCCCCAATATTGGATGAATGAGCCATGCAAAGGGCAATGCAATCAGAAAAAGCACCCAAAGTGGTGGAGCTAATTGTCGAAGTGTTGTTACAACTTTGAACTTTCGATTCACATACACTTTCCAATAACCATATTGCTTGTATTGCTTATACAGCTTAGAAAAGGTTGAACGAACGTAGTATTTTGCCCGAATGTTTGGGTTCAGATAAATACGAAATCCACCTTGAATGAGGCGGAAATTAAATTCATCATCTTGATTTCGAGTTAAGGCTGAATCGAATAATCCAACTCGTTCGAATACTTCTTTTCGATACGCACCAAAAGCAACCGTATCAACGTATCCAGCTTTTAATCCAGTTCTAAAATGCGCATTTCCTACACCAAAAACAGATGACATGGCAAGGGCAATTGCTGCCGAATTCTCATCTAATGAAATAGTGTCCAAGATTCCACCTACACAGCCTATCTCGGGGTCGATTTCGAATGTTTCGACACAAAGTTTCACATAGTCTTTATCTAATTCGGCGTGTGCACCTAAAATGATGATGATATCAGCTAAGGATTTTTCAATGCCTAGATTTAACGCAAAAGGAGTAGTTATTTGAAGATTATCTAATAGGGTAACACGATTGTTTTCATGGAAATTTTTAACTATTTCTCGAGTTGAATCAGTGCTCATTCCATCGCAAACAAACACATCTAACATATCGCTTGGGTAGTTACTTGCCAATACCGATTCGATACATTTGGCAATGTACTTTTCCTCGTTTCTGCATGGTATTACAACACTTACCCGTTTAGATGCGCTCATCTTCTTTTAATAATAGACAGTAAAAGAAGCCGAAAAATACAACACCCTTTTGAGTTTCAAGAATTCCTTCCACCAAAGCATTCACAAAACAAATAACAAGGAAATACATCAATATTCCCGATTGTCTTTTGTTACGAGAAATAATAGGAAGAATGAAGAGTAGTAATAAGGAAATTAATCCTGGAAATCCCAAAGCAACACCTGTTTGTAAAAATTGATTGTGCGCATTTAATTTCTTGGATTCAATACCGGTAAATCCATCAAGTCGATATTGATTTTCTAATTCAATATTTACATCTCCAACACCAACGCCCATGGGATGTTCTTTCATTAATGTCCAAGCCGATTGCCAAATTAGAATGCGGGCAGCATTACTTTCAGTATCGGATTTATCAACCGTATTTAAATTCGAAAATACTTGAAAACTTCGTTCGGCTCTTTCGGAAATACTTGGATTATAAAAAACTGAAACCGCTATTATTCCTATGAAAGCAGCTGCTGTATATATCCAATAGGTTTTTCGTTTTGCACGGATAAATCCTTCCACAAAAAAATATAGGAAGGAAAATACGAGTAAAAAGAGATTTATTTTAGAGGATAATAAAACAATGCAACTAACGAATACGGCTATTATGAGCAAATAAGGGATAATTAATTTTGTTTGAATCGATTGTATTTCTGCGTAACACAAGCGAATGGCAAGCAGTAAATACATGGCTAAATAGGAAGGGTGAAATCCATTCGAGAATAACTCATATGAGAATTCATTTTGACCTTTTGTAATATATATAAATGTTGATCGGCCAAGCAGCCAAATGCAATAGATTAAACAAGCCCCAATAAAGGTTTGATTAATTAATTTTTTCTTGGATAGATTCAAATCAGATCTGGCAAAAATCAACCAAGGCAAAAGGAATAGCGATAATTTAATTTCTAAATGAATAAATCCCTTTGAATAATTTTCAGTGCCTATTAAGCCAAGCACATTGTAAACATAGAAGCCAAGTAAAGCAAGGATTTCAGGCGATGATCTAACTAAATCCCAGCTAAATTTCCAATGTCCTTTCCAGCTATAAAAAGCGAGTAATAAAACAATTACTAAAGGAATTAGGGGTTGTGATAAAGGAAGAACCGCCGCTAATAACAGAGTTAAAATGAGTAATGGCTGAGCTATGATTTCCTTCCAATTCATATAGCCTTCAGCTTGAAATATAATTCCTCAAATTTATTCATGCACGTTGCTCGAAGTGCATGTTTAGTAATGAGTTCCTGATTTATTTGAAAGCATTTTTCTGAATCAACATTCAATGCTTGCTCAAAAGGGTTTTCAGAAGAATGGTAGATTATTCCATTTTCTTGGTTTGTAATCCACTCTCTACTTACTTCTAAATCGCTCACGACAGGGATACAGTCAGCCGAAATCGCTTCAAGCAAACTAACTGATGTTCCATCACTATTGGGAAGGGAAATGTAAATCTGAGCTAGTGAATAAAAGTTAGCATTGGTTTCTTGATCTACCCAACCAATAAATTCATAGGCTGATGAAGGCAGTAGTTTTGCTGCAAGTTCTTTTAATGAATCAGTTTGAATTCCTGTTGCGCCAATAATGAGTTTCCAATCCGGATGTTGTTTATAGAACTCACTGAAAAGATTGATAATTAAATCAATTCGATAGAGCTCTTTATGCAAGCGGTTTGAATAAATGATTCTTTGTTTCAACTGTGGTTTAACTGGGTCAATTCCATATTGCAGATAAACATATTTTTTATCTGCTGGCGAAATTGTCTGCATTGCCCTAATCATTTCATGAGAATCGGCAGTGACATAAGTACTATAATCCAAAACCGATTTAGTGATGGAATAATACAAGCTGTTTTTTTGAGGAATGATGAGAACATCACTTCCCCAAGCAGTTGTAATTACTGGTATTCTAAGAGATTTTGCAATTCGACATACAATCCATGCAAGTCGATTTACTTGGTGAATATGAATTAAATCGGGTTTTATAGACTGAATTTCTTTTTTCAGTAAATGGTAATTTTTAATCCAACCCAATAAATTCAATCCTCTAAATGGGTAAACCAGATTTTTATTTGTGCCTTCTGGAGAGAATGGTGTTTCAGTGACTAAGGTTAAATTACCTACCAATTTCGACATTGCTTTACAGAAATGCCGGAGGTGAATGGAGTCGGAGCCAATTTGTAAAACGTTCATTTCGAAACAATTTTTAAAATCAGATCCTCTAATATTTTAACCTGGTATTTACGATGAAGGGTTTTAACTTTTGCTTCATCAACAGGTAAATAACTCTTATCGTTCCATATTTTCCAAGCAAATTCAATCGAACGAGCAATTTCATTTGGTTGATTAAAATCAGCTATATAACCAGCATTTTGTTCTCGAATTAAATCGGCAGCAACATCATTGGGATTTAATACCGAAATAATTGGTTTTTGTACCGAGATATAGTCAAATATTTTCCCTGAATACACACCAACTCTATTTATTTCATTTAAAATCAATAAGCTGGCATCGGCTTTTGAAATGTATTCTAGAGCTTTATTATTATCAACCGGAGGGATGAATTCACATTTATTTTCAAATTCTTTGGGAATAGAAAAATTATGGTGAGTACCTAAGAATTGAATTTTGAACTCTACTGTGTGAGTAGAAAGAAAAATTCTCAATCCTTCGAAAAATGTATGCGGTTTTCTCGGTCCGTAAAATGTTCCCGCGTAAATGATTGTGAATACGGAATTATGATTGCGATCTGGTTTTAAATCATTATCGAAACCATTCCGAATTTCTGCAAACTCCTGAACTTGCGTCATAATTCGTCTCATATCATTAAGTATGGGACTACTAACGGTTGTAATTGCTTGAGCTCTACTGTTTATTTTAATTTCTGCTTTCTGAAGGAGTTTTCGAGTTTGATTATTTATTTGTCCATTCGTCGACATCTCATCACGCATGTCAGCAACCCAAGCAATTGACTTGTGATTTTGCAGAAAATTGTACGTAGCTAAATGTGCTTCAATGGGTGAAAATGAACTAATAATTAAATCAATTGGGTTTTTTGAATGAACGAATTCAAGTCGCTTTTCAACTCGTTTCATCCAGGCTTTATGCGGGTATTGAAGAACCTTTAGTAGCAAAACATTCCAAACTACTTTGGATAAATGAAGTAGTTTATTTTCTCCCTGTTTATTTTTTAAGAACGGAATTATTTGTTCGTCTTGTTCTCGATAAATATCGCCGGTTTGATTCGTCTCATGTGCTGGAGAATTGCCTTCATTCAACGTGATGACAGTTATTTTAAAACGCTCTTTGGATATGTAATTAACAAATGCTAACATTCGATTTACTGCAACACTTTTACGTGGCGGAAACCAAGCTGTAACTAGGGCAATATGTATTCGATTATCCGACAATTTTCTCCAATTCTTGAATGAAATTATTCAATATCACTTCCTTTTGAAAGTTCTTAGCAATGTACGCGATGTTTTCTTTGTTAGGGGTGAAGTTACGTTCCTTAACTAAGTTCACAACCTTGCTAAAATCAACTTCTATATCCTTCAAATGATGACAATTTTCGAACGGATATTTCCAGATTACTTCGCATCCAGCAGCTAGAGCTTCAAGCACACTTAAGGAGAAGCCATCGTGTTCAGCAAGTCGGATGAAAATGGGCGAAGCATTTCGAAGCTCAGTCATTTCTTGAGTAGTTAACCAGCCTTTAAATTGAACATTCGGAGGAATTGAATTCAATTGTGTTCCATCACTTCCTGCTATAATGAAAGGGATTTCAGGATTAGCAAGGGCAAGTTGTTGAATGGTATTCCAGCCATAGAAATCCTCTCTGTTAGCAGCCACGTATGAATAAACTTGTAGTCTTGGGAAATCACTCGCATTTGACTGAATATCTAACCATTTGGAGTGAACTATTTTAGCTTCTATTTGAGCCGTTTTTAGTTCAGCTTGTAACCAAGGCGCATCGGTTGAATGAACTGCCCGATCAATGTAATCACGAAATATTGAACTATTTTTAAATCGTTCCACAGCAAGAAGTACATCTGTTCCAACCCAGTTAAACCAGATTTTCTTGTTCATCTTTAAAGCCAAATCCATCGAACCGCTTCGATCAGAGACACCATTTATCGAAATTAAAACATCGGCTTTTCTTATTGCCCAAGCGAATTTCACCTGCTCGATTTTCGAATTATAGGTATCGTAAAAGCGAAAACGATGCTGTGGCGCAAATCCTTGTAAATCAGCAACTAGCTTTCTGGAGAAATATGGAAGTCCGTTTACAACTACGTTCATATCGCTGCTTTGGGGATTAGACTTCTATACCAGAAAATGAGAAATATATAATTCAAGCTTAAAACACCCGAATAAGCCATCAATATTTGATGGAAATTATACGTTGTGAGTGAGCCTATGAATAATGTTCCTAAACTCAATATATGTCCAGTTAAACCAATGACATACGCTGGTTTTTGTTTGTGAAATATTAATGGTGTAGTGGACACAACCGAGGCTATGAAATTGAATAAAATTGCAGGTGCCATGATTTGTGCTAGTACTCCAGCTTCACGCCAGTTCTCGCCCAAGTATATTTCAAAAATCCATGGTCCTTTGAAAAGAACTAAAACTAATGCTGGGACTATTACTAGTGAAATAATTCGAATGGAACGGTAAAACAATTTTAGTTGTTCTGAGCTTTCTCCTTGTTTAGCACCAACTTCACGGAAATACAGTTGTCCAACAGCGCTTCCTACAAGATTTAAAGGTGCACGTAAATAACGGTTCATGACAGAAAAAAGCCCCAATGCTAAAGCTCCGTAATTGTGTGTAATAAGCCAGTAAAGCAAGAACTGTGTAGCTAATATATCGGTAAAAGCATGAATCGAATTAACCATGGGAAAATCACGGTGTTCGTACGCTACATCTTTAAGTTCTTTTCGGGAATTAGAAAGTGATTTAAAAATGCCTCTTTCTTGAATCGTCATCCATGCTATTGGAAGGAATAAGCCAATTATCCATGCCCAAAATAAACCAGAAATTCCCCAACCTAAATACCCCAAAACTACATATCCAGAGTTTTGTACGAGTGATTGAAGAACGCGCATACTGGTTAGTAGCGGGTATTTTTTATTTCGAAGTACCCATTGATTATAGATACTAAGTGATGATAGTAGGAAAATACTAGGTGCTAAAAAAACTAGGTATTGGGATAATTCAGGAGTGTTATAGAATTGAGCTATTTGATTAGTAAATAATAAAGTAATAAGTGATAAAAGACTAACTATTGTTGTAATTATAAATGATAGACTAAAAAGTGATTTTGCTTTTTTGTCATCAGTAGGAATGAGAATAGCAAGATCAAATCTACCGGCCGCAACAATGGCAATTAATGATGCCATGGCTAAGAAGTTTTCTTGTACGGCAATTTCCTCGGGTTTGTATATTCGGCTTATAAAGGGAGCAAGAAGAAATGGAATTGCCTGACCGATAGAATTCCCAGTAAAGAGAATTAAGAAATTCTGAGTAAACGATCGGGACGATTTACTGCTCACTTGCTTTAGTTACATTTTCGGGTGAAAGTAAAATTATAGCAATTAGAATCCATCCACAATTTAATACTAACCAAGCGGATGGCATGGCTGCTACTATCCAAAAAACAGCCAAGCATAAAATCCACTTTGCAGTCTTGAATAAATCGAACTTTCTTCCTTTGAAAAAACGTAAAAAAGTTAACAGTAGCACGAAGAAGAATAGAAGTGTTAATGGAATACCATATTGGCTTACGAGTTCAGTTAAACCTTCATGTGGACTAGTAATTGTTCCAGTTACATAAGGCACATTATTTTTAATCGTATACCAGGAATATTGTCCTGGTCCAACACCAAATAGTGGATGCTCTTTGGTCAGGAAAATGCCATTTAGTAAAAGGTTTTTTCGAATAAATATGGAGCTGAGTTTGCCATGCATCTCATATTTTTCGTAAGCTTTAAGTACTTTTTCTTTTCCAATTACCTTAATTAAACTATCGGGACTTGAAAATACAGGCTTACCATTATTCTCTGAAATAACCTGAATGGAATTCAATTTATAGTCTCTTCCATTTTTCCATAATGGACCTAGGAAAATTGAGTTAAATGCAAAAACTCCTATAACGCAAAAAAGAAAGAAAGCTGATAATTTAATTAGCTTACTATTAGACTTTATGAAGTCGATATTGATAAAACTTGCGATATAGAAAATGAAGAAAACAACCGAAATAATCTTCCCAAATCTAGAGTCAGCGACAATGGAGAAAAAGAGAAGTTGGAAAATAATGGAAGTAACTTGTGGAAATGAATGTCTTTTACCAACTCTACTTAAGAGAATTATAAGAGCTAGAGAAAAGAGGTAACACAGAAATGTATTGTTGTTATCGTAAATAAAAACAGGTGCAAATGTGATATTTCCTACAGGTAATTGGATTAATTTTTCGGTGTGGAAACCTTGGATATGAATTCCTGTATAGAATTCAAACCAACCAATCAAACAAAGGCCTACAAATAGTAATATACTTAATTGGTATACTTTTTTGAAAAATAGCTCAGAACCGGCAAAACGAAAAGTTTGAAAGAGCATGGATACTGTTAACACTTGCAGTATCAGACTTCTGATTTCAAACTTAGCTTCCGATTTACCTTGGACAAAACTATAGTGAACAATTCCTGCTAAAGCAATTAGAGTAAAGAAAACTAATGCCAATTTGAGATTTGTTGGGAGATTAGTTTGCTTGGGAAGAAAAAAGGAAGCAGAAAACAACAAGACAGTCAAGATCAAAAACGGATAGATTGTCATAAACCCAACAGATATGGGTAATACGAAAGCATCAAATGGGAACAATATGTACCATAAACTAAATGCACCCAGATAGTAAGTCTGAATGCATTTAGTTAACCATTTTGATGAAAATTCAATCATACGAAATTGAATCAATGAACTTATTTCGCATAAGCAACTGCACGTGTCTCACGAATCACAGTAACTTTTACTTGACCTGGATAAGTCATTTCATTTTGGATTTTTTGCGAAATGTTAAATGATAGCATTTCAGCATCTTTATCCGTTACTCGCTCACTTTCTACAATTACACGCAATTCACGTCCTGCTTGGATAGCGTATGTATTTGAAACACCTGGATAAGAAAGAGCCAGTTGTTCCATGTCTTTCAATCGTTTGATATACGATTCAACAATCTCACGTCTTGCACCTGGGCGAGCTCCTGAAATAGCATCACACACCTGAATAATTGGAGAAATCAAACTGGTCATTTCTACCTCGTCGTGGTGAGCACCAATGGCGTTGCATACTTCGGGTTTCTCTTTGTATTTCTCGGCCAACTTCATACCCAAGATAGCATGTGGTAATTCCGGCTCATCGTCGGGAACTTTTCCAATATCATGGAGCAATCCAGCACGTTTTGCAAGTTTTACATTGAGTCCTAACTCAGCTGCCATAATCGCACAAAGGTTTGCTACTTCACGCGAGTGTTGAAGCAAGTTCTGGCCATAAGATGAACGATATTTCATTCGTCCAACCATACGTGTCAACTCTGGATGCAAACCATGAATTCCTAAATCGATACAGGTTCTTTTTCCGGTTTCAATAATCTCTTCCTCAATTTGACGCTTCGTTTTTGCCACCACTTCTTCGATACGAGCAGGGTGAATACGACCATCGGTTACCAATTGGTGCAAAGCTAAACGTGCAACTTCACGACGAACAGGATCAAAACAACTTAAAATGATAGCTTCTGGCGTATCGTCAACAATGATTTCCACACCTGTTGCAGCCTCAATTGCACGAATGTTACGCCCTTCACGACCAATGATTCGTCCTTTTACTTCATCATTTTCAATGTTGAAAACCGAAACTGAATTCTCTACAGCATGTTCTGTCGCAACACGTTGAATGGTTTGAACCACAATACGTTTAGCTTCTTTATTAGCCGTTAATCGAGATTCTTCCATGATGTCTTTAATGTGGGAAGCAGCTTCTGTTTTTGCTTCTTCCTTTAAAGCTTCCATCATTTGATTCTTAGCATCATCAGCCGATAAACCTGCAATGATTTCAAGTTGCTCAACTTGGCGACGATGTTGTTTATCAAGCTCCGATTGTTTCTTGGTAATTACATCTAACTGTTGAGTTAGATTTTCACGCAAAACATCTAATTCACTTTGTTTGCGTTTTGTCTCTTCCAGTTTCTGACTAAGCATGCTTTCTTTTTGCTTAGCTCTGTTTTCGGATTGTTGAACTTCTTGATTTCGAATTTGTATCGACTTCTCGTGTTCTGTTTTCAGTTGCAGAAATTTCTCTTTCGCCTGAAGCATTTTGTCTTTTTTAATGACTTCTGCCTCCGCTTCCGCTTCTTTTACCAATTGAGCACTTTTCTGCTCAATGTTTTTCCTTAAAACCGTCGTGGCAAAGGCATACCCTCCTCCGAGTCCTACTATTGCCACAATCACATAAATGAGTATTTCCATGTAGTTTGTACGTTATGACAAACAACTTGAACGAACCCTAAACCGAAAAAAGGAAACGTTATTTCTCGTCCAAAATGCTGGTAATCAACTGATCCATTTCCTCTAAACGGAAAAATACTTGATCCTGATTTCCAGTATTGTTCGACTCTAACTCAATCAACTGAGTAGTTATCTGCAAAGCACTCATTGCAAACAAATCCTGAATGTCTTTAACCCCATACTTAGTTTCCAATTCGCTGAGCTTCTGGTTGATAAGTGTGGCAGCCTTTTGAACAGAATTAGCCTCAGCCGATTTTACCTTTAAGGGGTATTTTCGGTTAGCTAACTGTATTTCTATCGATACATCTTGCATCTGTTCTGGGTCATTTATTCAGTAATGCGAGACATTTATCAATGTCCCGAATCATCTCATTGATTTTGCCCTTTAGCACTGTAGGATCCTCATTTTCGGAACCTTGAATCAATGCTTGAGCGAGTTTTAACGCTTTATTCCCTTCCTCAAGTTGTTGGATATGCTCCTGTTGCTTGTTGATGGTTTCTGTTAATCTTTGATTGTCAGACTTCAATGCAGAATTCTCCGCTTTGAACGCGACGTGCAAATGTATCAATTTTTTGATTTTGCCCTCGAGAACGGCTGATTTCCCAAGTAGATCCGTCATAATGCGATTGCCTGATGTGTTAATTAACGGGCTTAAAAGTATTTATTTTCTGCGGCTTCCAGAGCCTTTCTCATAATAATTTGCAAAGAATTCGCTGAAGAACTGTAGATGAGCCGGATGATTTTTTTAATATGCCTGATATCAGCCTGTTTAGCGAATGCACAACAGGTTCCTGAAAAGTTTTTTTCTTCACCTATGTCGATACCTCTTCAAGTAACGGCTGGTTTTGGAGAAATTCGACCCAACCATTTTCATTCAGGTATTGATTTTTCAACCCAAGGAAAGAATCAAGCTGTTCTTGCTGCTGCCGAAGGATATGTGAGTCGTATAAAGGTTTCTCAATCGGGTTATGGTAACGCCATCTACATCAATCACCCGAACGGATTAACTACTGTTTACGGACATCTTGCCGAATTTAACGATACGATTAACCAATATGTTAGTACAATCCAGCAGCAAAGTCGCGAGTATGAATTAGATGTTTTGCCCGATCCTCTTGATTTTCCAGTAAGCCGACAACAATTTATTGGTTGGAGTGGAAATTCAGGATCTTCTACTGCTCATCATCTGCATTTTGAGATTCGTGATCAAGGATTCGAAAATGTCCTCAATCCTCTTTTGTTTGGATATGCCGAAAAGGATGATTTTGCTCCTGAAATCAATGCCGTATCAATCTTCCCGATGGACGATTATGGCCGTGTGAATAACCTGAAAACCAATTTGAATCTTCCTCTGGTTGTCAATAAAAAGACCAAGAAAAAGGGAATTTCACCCAAAATAAAAATGCCTATTGTTTCTGGTTGGGTTGGATTTGGATTTCAAGGAGGTGATGTGATTGGTAAACTTCGAAGCAAAACGGGGATATATAAAATTCAATTGTTAGTTGATTCTACGGAAGTTTTTCAAGCTCGGTTTGATGAGTTTTCGTTCGATGAAACCCGCAGCGTGAATGCCTATCAGGATTATCCGGAACGTTTGAAAACACGCAGAAAAATTCAACGTTGCGTAGTACCAGATAACCCAATGATTGGGATTTATAAAAAGCAACTAGATCGTGGGTATTATTATTTTTCGGAGGATAGCATTTACACAATTACCTATGTTCTGAGTGATTTGAATAATAATCAAACTCGCTTTTCTATTCGAGTGCGAGGGAAAAAGCCTGATTGGGAGATTACACCTACTCAAGTTTCGTCATCTTATATTCCAGTTCTACCCGGTTTAGCTCAAACCATCAGCCTGCCTGATTTTCAAGCAGAATTCCAAGAAGAAACATTGTTTGACACTGCTCGAATCAAGCTCATTTCACACCCTTCCTCTTTTTCCCCTTGGATTGAATTAGGTAGTAAATATATCCCTGTAAATCAAGCAGTCAGACTTCGTTTCAAGCCTTCTAATGTGCCGGATAGTCTTCAAGCTAAATTGGTTGTTGCTCAAAAAAACGGAACTAACTTGCGTGGCTTAAAAACGAATAGGGCAGAGGACTGGCTCGAAGCTGAAACATTTGAATTTGGCGATTTTCAGGTTGTGGCCGATACTGTTTCACCCAGTGTTAAAGTAATTCCAGCTTTCATTCGCAAGAAAAGGAAGAAAATTCCGTTGAAACAAACAGCCAGCGGGCGTATTCGGGTTCAGATTTCGGATAAGCTCTCTGGAATCAGCTCCATGCAAGCGTACCTGGATGGGAATTGGATTTTACTCGAGCCTGGTTTAAGTGATGGTGAATGGACGTATAAATTCCCCGATGAACTTAGTGAAGGCGATCATCCTTTTCGTATTGAAGCGCGCGATGGTGTTGGAAATACACGTGTTTTTGAACTTCTCCTTCCGAAACCCTAAACCATTCTGCTTAAAATATTCCCTATTTTTGTCCTAACATGAACACCCTCAAAATCCTGTCTTTATTTTTATTCGTGCTTGTTTTTTCTAGTTCCGCTAGTAGTCAAGCAACCTTGAATAAAACCGATTCCAAAGGGAAAAAACAGGGATTTTGGCGCAAAAACTATCCCGATGGAACTCCTCGTTATGAAGGCAACTTCAAAGACGATAATCCAACAGGAGTTTTTAGGTATTATCATGAAACAGGCGAATTGAAAATGGTCTGTTTTTATTCGGATAAAGGTCGTCGTTCACATGCGAAAGGCTTTGATGCCAAGGGAAACATGATATCTGATGGGAATTATGTCGACCAAAAGAAAGATTCCGTTTGGACCTATTACAACGAACAGAAACAAGTATTATCTCGCGAAACGTATATCAAGGGTATGAAGACCGGAACTTGGTATGTATACTACCCCGAAGGTCCAGTTTCGGAAGAAGTAACATACATAAACGATATCAAGCAAGGTCCTTGGATTCAGTATTTTGAGGACTCAACCAAACGTATGACCGCCAACTACAAAGACGGAAAACTCCATGGCAAAATGATTTACTACCACGCGAATGGAAAGATGAAGTTGAGCGGAAATTATATCAATGATTTACGTCAAGGTACTTGGTATCACGGCGATGAGAACGGGAACATAAAGGATACTGAATTGTTTAAAGATGGTGTTTCGGACAAACCGAACATCCAAAAATTTGAAAAGCTCGAGAAAGACGAGAGCGAAATATTACCGGGACAATGAGCAGGCACGGAAAAATACTGGTGGCGATGAGTGGTGGGGTTGACAGTTCTGTCGCAGCCATGATGTTACACGAAGAAGGATATGAAGTAATTGGTATCACCATGAAAACATGGGATTATGCCAGTTCAGGTGGAACTAAAAAAGAAACGGGATGCTGCAGCCTCGATTCAATCAACGATGCAAGAAGTCTGGCTGTGCGTTTTGGTTTTCCCCACTTTATCCTCGACATACGCGGTGAATTTGGAAACTACATCATCAATAATTTTGTCGACGAATACATAGCTGGACGAACACCTAATCCCTGTGTATTGTGTAACACGCATATCAAGTGGGAAGCACTTCTCAAGCGTGCCGATATGCTCGATTGTGAGTTTATCGCTACTGGTCATTATGCCCAACATCGTTTTCAGGATAATGGTCGCTATGTGATTTCGCGTGGTCTAGATTTGAATAAAGATCAATCTTATGTGCTTTGGGGATTGAGCCAGGAAAGTCTTGCCCGTACGCGTTTTCCTTTAGGAGGATTTCGTAAAAGTGAAATACGGCAAATGGCAGCCGACAGCGGATTTGTTGATCTAGCGAATAAAAGCGAGAGCTACGAGATTTGCTTCGTGCCCGATAACGACTACCGTGGTTTCTTGAAACGTCAAGTTCCAGGTTTAGAAGAACAGGTTGATGGGGGTGATTTTGTTTTGTCGGATGGAACAGTGGTTGGAAAACATCGAGGCTATCCTTTTTACACGGTTGGACAACGCAAAGGCTTGGAAATCGCTTTAGGAAAACCGGTATTTGTACTCGATATCAATCCCGAAACAAACACGGTAATATTAGGTGAGAAAGAAGAATTGGTGAAGCATACTATGAATGTGAGGGATATAAATCTGATGAAATATGCTGAGCTTCCCGAAGATTTTCAAGCACTTACTAAAATTCGATATAAACACGAAGGTACTTCCAGCATTCTCAATATGCGTCCTGATGGTCTGTTACAAGTAGATTTTTTAGATGCTGTTTCGGGAGTTGCTCCGGGACAATCGGCTGTGTTTTATGAGGGAAATGACCTTGTTGGAGGAGGTTTCATTAAAAAATAAAAAAACGATGAATAAACGCTACATCCTATTTAGCCTTGCCTGTTTAAGTTTACTGATTTCTTCTTGTAAAAAAGATTCGGTTATTGCGCCCGATCCTTCATACCGCAACTACTTCAGCGACAAAGTAGGTTCGTACATCATCTATCAATGCGACTCCATCATTTACGATGATTTTAATCAAACCGTTGATACCAATTCCTTTTTGATAAAGGAATATTTCGAATCTACATTCATCGATAATTCAGGACGTTCGGCTATTCGAATTGAGCGTTGGAAAAAACCTGCCGACACACTAAGTTGGTTCTTGAAAGATGTTTGGCAATGTGTTAAAACCGATGCTCAGGTTGAGAAAGTGGAAGAAGATGTTCGCTTCATCAAAATGGTTTTCCCTGTTCGGGAATCAATCGAATGGAATGGAAACGCACTCAATTCTCTTACGGCTCAAACGCTAACTTTCTCCGAGGTTCATAAGCCTTTTACAACTGGTACACTCGATTTTGATTCAACCATCACAGTTGTGAATACCGATCCCGAAAATCTAGTTTCGGAACTTCGAACTACCGAAGTATTTGCAGCTAACGTAGGAATGGTTTTCAAGAAATATGTAGATGTGAAATACGTTGTTCCTACTTCTAACATTAAAAGCGGTGTCGTATTTACCATGAAAGCAATCGAAATTGGTGTGCAATGATGAAACAGCTTGTAGTAATTCTTCTAATTTCCCTGAATCTATCTGCTTTTGCTCAAACAAACGGAACATTCAATCGTAAATATTGGGTACAATTAACCGACAAGGTTGGAACTCCTTATTCGCTTTCAAATCCCGAAGCATTTTTATCAACTCGTGCTATTGATCGTAGGGCAAAACAAGGTATCGGTTTTAAGGAAAATGATTTGCCTTTAAATCCTGCTTATGTGGCACAAATTCAAGCTGCTGGAGCAAGAGTAATCAATCAAAGTAAGTGGTTTAATGCAGTAACCATTGAATTGACCGATTCTACTTTGTTGCCAATTATTGAAGCTCTTCCTTTTGTAGCGAGAACGAATAAAGTAGCTCGCGTTAAGCAAAAATCACCCGCCGATCAGTTCATTGCCGACCTCATGAAAATGCAAGAGCAATACGAAGCAGATGCAGCTAAGAAACTGTTACTTGCTCAAGGTGCAGATGCGTTTTATGGCAATGGAGATCAACAAATAAAAATGCTCAATGGGGATAAACTTCACCAAATGGGCTTTCAAGGAAAAGGAATTCATATTGCTGTTCTCGATGCTGGTTTCTATCATGTAGATCAAATCGTTTTTTTCGATTCTTTACGTTCTTCCGGACGATTATTAGGTACCCGCGATTTTGTTCAAGGTGGAACATCCGTGTTTGAAGACAACTCGCATGGATTATCCGTTTTGTCGACCATGGCAGGAAATATTCCCGGTGTGTTTGTCGGCACTGCTCCTAAAGCATCATATTGGCTTTTACGCACCGAAGATGCCGATTCAGAAAATCTGATTGAAGAAGATAATTGGGTTCGCGGTGCCGAATTCGCCGATAGTGTTGGTGTTGATGTGATAAATTCATCTTTGGGCTACACGGTGTTTGATGATTCAACTGCTAGTCATACCTATTCTCAACTCGATGGCAAAACAGCTCGTATCACTATCGGAGCAGATATAGCTGCTAGCAAGGGAATGCTGATCGTTAATTCTGCTGGTAATTCAGGCGCTGATCCTTGGAAATACATTGGCTTTCCGGCTGATGGCGACAGTGTTTTAAGCATCGGAGCGGTTGATGTCAATCGTAACTATGCATCATTCTCTTCGCAAGGTCCAACTCCTGACGGGCGAATCAAACCCAATGTAACAGCTATGGGGCAACAGCCTTATGTAATTACTTCGGGAGGAATGCCAGGTAAATCAAACGGTACATCCTTTTCTTCTCCCATTTTAGCGGGCATGTCGGCTTGTTTGTGGCAAGCTCATCCAGAGGCAAGTGCAATGGAAATCTTCAAGGCTATTGAACAAAGTGCTGATCAGTACGATGCTCCGGATGCTAAAAAGGGATTTGGAATTCCTGATTTCTTGAAAGCTCACGCCATACTATCTCAGCTAGCACTCGATCGTGCAGTTCAAGATAGTGTGGTAAACGTGTATCCTAATCCGTTTATAGAAGGTGTCACTGTGGAGTTCTATTCAACCAGTGAACAAGATATTCAAGTGAAGATTTTCAAGCTCTCGGGAAAACAAATTGCCGAAGAGAAAATTCACGTGTATCCGTATGTCAATAACCTGATTCAGTTAGATAAAATTCGGAAACTCAATTCCGGACAATACGTGGTGTCGGTTATTACACCAACACGCACGTTTAGTCGTCAGGTTATCAAGCGTTAATCAAACGCTATTAGTATTTCTTTCTGCCTTTAAATCCGCCACCAGAAGAAGAACCTCCTCCTGATGAGCGATATCCGCCACCGCTTTCTTTCTCACGGTATGGACGA
>DAOOQW010000035.1:2239-16346 GCA_035388945.1 Flavobacteriales bacterium | reverse complement strand
GGAAGTTCACCTTTGGTTGAAGTAATTCAATCCCAATTCCCAATCGCGAACTTTGCTTATTCACAAGGTGTTGGAGGATATACCATAAGCTTCAATAACAATTCGCAAAATGGCTTAAGTTACGAATGGGCTTTCGATTCGATTGGAACTTCTCCACTTCGTGATCCTTCGTTTACTTTCCCAGATAGTGGTCCATATGATATCACATTAATCATTTCAAATCCTTGTGGAGCAGATACGATAACTAAAACTATCATTGTAGCATTGGTAGGTATGGAAGATTTAGGTTCAGGGGATGAAATAAACGTTTACCCGAATCCTTCCGATTCCGACTTTCACCTTGTTCATACACAAGCGGCAAATACGGTATCAGAAATTATCTTACGTGATTTAACGGGAAGACTCGTTTTTGAAAAAAGTTTCGATCCTAACCAAGGTCTTGACTTAAGTATTCCTGGAAGCACATTGCCAGCTGGTACTTATGTAGCATGTGTCCATTTCAAATCAGGATATCGTTACTACCGAATTGCAAAAAAATAAACCCCAACTTATTCAAAAAGAAAAATGGGTGTTTTTTTATCAATTCTATTTTATACTTTTGTAGTGGTTATTGACCCCGATAACCAATGCCAATCGATCTGTTTTTGGTAGATTTACAGAATTCAATTGGTGGTTTGTGAAAGAAAAAGGAGCTTCGGCTCCTTTTTCTTTTTGGTGTACTCTCGTTCTGAAACCTTTCATGCTTAAGGGCTGTATAAAGGTGAAAGCTAATTATCATAGAGCACACCGACTTGAAAACACGTATCCTTACGACCTTATTGATTTTACTTGGCGGTGGCTATACAGCTATTGGACAAGTAGCGTGTGGATATGGCTTTAGTTATTCGGGTAATATTCCTTATACGCCACTTCCTTCGGGAAATCAAACTCTTCTTTTAGCAAGTGGCTCGGCCGATCCGGCAACAAGTACTTCTGTTTCTCCAACCGACGAAGATTTCTTCCCTGATCAACCTATAGGTTTTGCTTTCAATTATAATGGAACAACCTATACTCAATGTGGTGTAGCTACGAATGGTTGGATTTGGTTTGGAAATACCGATCCGGTAAAAGCTGCAGGTATTGTCATTCCTTTTACCCAAGTACTTGAAAGTGAAATAGGTATCGAAGGAATTGTTTCGGCTTTAAATGCCGATTTGGAAGGACGCTGGACTGCTGGTTTAGCAAGTATTCGCACTCGAACAGAAGGACAAGCTCCTAACAGAACTTTCACAATAGAATGGAATAATTTCAAAGCTTTGGATGATGCGGAAGGAACCGGATATTGTGGTGAAAACCGGAATCGTTTCGACTTTCAAATCATCCTCGAAGAACAAAACAATAAAATTTCGTTTGCCTATAATGCTGCACCCTACTGCTGGCAAGGTTATAATCAATTGTTTCAAGTCGGTTTAAGAGGAGCCAGTAGAAGCGATGTTCACACACGAAACATCCCGGCAGGAAACGACAGTTGGGCACAATCGGCATTAGGATTATCGAATTCAACAGCTGTTATTCGCTCATCATCACCCGTTACTATTCCTGCTCAAAATGCTCGATTTAGTTTCTTTCCTGCTCAGGCTGCAACAAGCACTTGGTTAGGAATCAGCTCCGATTGGAATAATCCACAAAACTGGAATCCTGCACAAGTCCCCAATCGATGTAATTCGGTTATCATTCCTAGCGGACTAAGTCACTATCCCGAACTAGATGGCAATCAGCCTGTTAGTTGCGGGAATCTGTTGGTATCTGAGGGTGCTGCAGTAACGTTAAAAAGTACGTTCAACTCGTTTTTGAGCTGTTATGGTTCACTCACAAACAATGGTGTAATCACCAATAACACGGAGTCATACCTAACATTAGCAGGTGGTGCAAATGTGACTATTGGAGGAAACGGACATTTTATTGGAAGCGATTTGTATATCACAACTAATTCGGAATACACGCTTCAAAACGATCTAGTTATTCGGAATCTATCTATAAATGATGGATCCAAGTTGAAACTTAGCGATAAGATTTTGGATGTTTATGCCATTCAACAAAGAGGAACTTTAGATCAAGGTACTGGAGTATTGGTAATTGAAGGAGATGCATCTAATGTGTTACTAACCGATTCAACCTTTGAAGAAAACAACGGAACCACCTTTTTCGGAAATGGAGAAATTTGGGCCAATGCAGTAGATCAAGTAGTTCCTTCGGTTAACTATAATCACCTGTGGGTTAGAACCACTAAAGACCACGTTGTTTTATTAGGAACGGATGAGGATTTTTCGTGTAAGAATCTACTTTTCTATAATCCAGGAGAGCCGGGTGGTCAAGCAAGTACGCAACATGCTATTACTGTTAGAGGAGATTTTCGTTTAGGGATTGATAGTTTACCGGGCACTGAGTTAATTCTCAATCACACCATCAACCGTATCAACGGAAGTGGCGCATTCGAGATGGGCAAACAAGATCAACTTAACGTAACACATTCCTCAACTGCTCAACAAACTGTTTTGTCCGGATTCTCTACTCCAATTTTCAAAGGAACCGTTTCTTACACAAGCAGTTCGGAACAAACATTAGTAAAAGGAACTTATAACAACTTGAACATCAATGGAAGCGGACAACGTTTCATTGCCGGACAGGTGAATTTGCGCGGAATCTTAAAACTCAATTCTGGCACGCTCCATTCGAATGATAGCTTGAGTTTAAAGTCAGATAGTTTAGCAACAGCATTAATTTCAGGAACAGGAGCGGGAACATTAGTAGGAAAAGTAGGTGCAGAACGATTCATTGAAGGAACAGGAACGAAAGAAGTCCTCTTGAGTAGTGCATTTTCGGATGTAGCGATGGAAGATTATATGAGAGGAATTCCAACACTTGGACCGGATGGAATTAGCTGGCAAACTCAATCGGCTCCAGCAATTTGGGAGTATAACGAAAGTACAGGCGTTAGTGCACTTAGTTCGGGATGGCAACAAGGTTCAAGCAATTCGGTGATGCATCGAATGACCGGTTATAAAACACAACAAACTGGTGGCACAACCATCATGGCTAAAGGAACAGTTAATTCAGGCATTCAAAAACTTGCTTTGAGTAGAAGTGGTTCAAGCGGTTTTGCTGGATATAATCTTGCCGGAAACCCATATCCATCGCCCATCGATTGGAATTCAGTTGCGGCAACTTTGCCTGTTTCAATTAGTCGTAGCATTCATACTTTACCTAAGTCGGATCGCTATACCGGACAATTTGCCACTTGGCTTCCTTTGGGTTCAAATGAAGGATTAGGAATTAATGGAGCAACTCAATATGTAGGAATGCAAGAAGCATTTTTCGTACGTGCTTTTAATTCAGACACCTTACGTTTAAACAATTCACATCGTGCGGATGTAACAAATGTTCGATCTGTAAGCGTTCCGGAAACGATTCCGTTCATTCGATTGAGTGTTAATTCAAATGGGAAGGCAGACGAAACGCTGGTTTACTATTCGCAACAAGCCAATTCGAATCAAGCAACAGACGGAAAAGATGCCGTGAAAATGGAACCGGGCGGACAAGTGAGCTATTGGTATTCAATAAAAGATTCGTTGCACTTAGCAATCCAAGGTCGCCACATCACCGAACATGCCGATTCTATTCCTTTAGACGTCGTAGTTCGACAAGGTGGAACACATCAATTTCGTTTGTCGGAGGCTATTCATTTCCCCATGACAGCCATGATTTTCTTGGAAGATAAAGTCACACATACCATTCAAAATCTTCGTCAACAACCCGAATACACGGTAGTTTTAGAACCGGGAACCATTCAAGGACGATTCTTTTTGCATTATCGTCCAGGAGTTCAGGTTAGTGCTTTGAAAGAAGGATGTTTAGGAGGTGATGGACAAATAACATTGAATAATCCTACTAGTACAGCTTGGGATGTAGAGGTTTTTACTTCGACAGATAGTTTAGTAGGAAGTCACACGGCATTAATTGGTAATTGGGTAATAGATCAGCTTAAGGCTGATGAATACCGCGTTCATTTTAGTTTGAATGGAGGAACATTAGAAACCGACGAATGGGTTCAAGTTCAGGCTGGAAGTGGAATTACTGCTTCATTTTCCGCTTCTGCTACTGAAGTGAAAATGGAGGAAGAAGAAGTTGTTTTCACAAGTACAACAGCGGGAGCTGAATCTTATTTCTGGAATTTCGGTGATGGGATGATGGTTTCGGGTGAATCGGAAGTGAATCATACGTTTACCGATGCAGGAGTTTTTCCGGTTGTGTTAACTGCTGGTCGAAACGAGTGTAGTGATACAGCAGTGATTCAGATTTATGTGATCAATATTACAGGAATCGAAGAAGCCGGCACCAAAGAGAAAGCTAGTTTTACTGTATTCCCGAATCCAGCAACAACTGTAGCTTGGCTCAAACCCGATTTGAAAGAGAATTTGAAAGATGCCGAATTAGCAATTATTGACATTTCAGGTAAAATCGCCTATCAGCAAAAATATTCGAATATTAATCCCGGACAATTGATAGAAATTCCGGTAAGCAACTTAGCCAAAGGAAATTACCAAGTATTAATTCATGCCCAAGGGTTTAGAGCTGTAAATTCTTTAGTAGTAGGCGGCAAATAACAGCATTGTATTTTGCAATACTTGATAATTGCAGAATTTTATTCCGAATCGAGTTGTAAAGCCAAAATTCCGTTGTGATTTTGTGCTTGCTTGGAAAAAAGAAATCCTTTACGTTTGTGATACACAATACAAATCATCACAGATGCCGTTTTATCATTCTCTGGGTAAAGTCCCTTCTAAACGCCACGTCGTATATAATAAACCCGAAGGTGGAATCTATTATGAGCAGCTATTCGGCACCGTTGGTTTCGATGGTATGTCCACATTGATGTATCATTTACATCGCCCTACAATCGTTAAATCTATTGGTGAATCTATTGATGTTTCCCCTAAGGTGGCGATTGAAAAAAACATGAAGTCATTACGTTTGGTTGGTTTTAATGTACCACCTGCGGATGATTTTTTAGAAAGCAGAACTGCCTTATTAGTTAATTCGGATGTGCATTTAGGAGTAGCGGCGCCACGTAAATCGATGAGCACGTATTTTTACAAGAATGCCGATGCCGATGAGATGCTTTTCATTCACAAAGGAACAGGTCGCTTACGTACTTTCCTCGGAACGCTTGAATTCGCTTATGGTGATTATTTGATTATTCCTCGCGGGATGATTTATCAAATCGAATTTGACGGAGAAGATAACCGATTGATGTTTTTAGAATCGTTCTCCCCTATTTACACTCCAAAACGTTACCGGAATTACTTCGGACAATTATTAGAGCATTCTCCTTACTGCGAACGCGATATTCGTCGCCCAGAAAACCTCGAAACTCACGATGAAAAAGGAGATTTCATCATTAAGGTGAAGAAACAAGGAGTATTGCATCATTACGTATATGGCTCTCATCCGTTTGATGTAATTGGTTGGGATGGATATAATTATCCGTATGCGTTTTCAATTAAGAATTTTGAACCGATAACTGGTCGCGTACATCTTCCACCACCTATTCACCAAACATTCGAAACGGCTGGTTTTGTTGTATGTTCATTTGTACCACGCATGTACGATTATCATCCACAAGCGATTCCGGCCCCATACAATCACAGCAATATCGACTCTGATGAGGTGTTATATTATGTAGATGGTGATTTCATGAGTCGAAACGACATCGCTCAAGGGCATCTTACCCTTCACCCTGCTGGAATTGTTCATGGTCCGCATCCTGGAGCAATGGAACGAAGCATTGGAAAAAAAGACACGCAGGAATATGCCGTTATGGTTGATACATTCAAGCCTTTAATGGTAACTGAAGCTGCTCTAAAAATAAATGACGATAAGTACTTCCTTTCTTGGATGGAACCTGATTACAACTAAGCAATAAAACCAAATCATCATGGATAACGCACAAACGCTATCTCCGCAAGCAACAAACGCTGCGGCTGCCGATTTCCTTCCTTTATTGGGAACCGATTATGTTGAATTTTATGTAGGTAATGCCAAACAGGCTTCCTATTACTATCAAAGCGCATGGGGTTATGAACTCATCGCTTACGCTGGTCCAGAAACAGGTGTGAAAGACCGCGCTTCTTATGTATTACGTCAAGGTAAAATTCGTTTGGTTTTAACTGCGTCATTAATGCCAGAAGGTCCTATTGCGGATCATGTGAAAAAACATGGCGATGGGGTGAAAGTTTTGGCTTTATGGGTAGAAGATGCAGCTAAAGCATTAGAAGAAACCGTTAAACGCGGTGCTAAAATGCACACTCCACTTGAAGTTAAAACCGATGCATTCGGTGAAGTTCGCACGGCTAGTATTTTTACGTATGGTGAAACAATCCACACGTTTGTAGAAAGAAAAAACTACACCGGTGTTTTCTTACCCGGTTACGAAAAAGCTGAACCTCAAGTGCCTTCAAAACCAGTTGGTTTAATGTTCGTTGACCATTGCGTTGGAAATGTTGGATGGGGTGAAATGAATACTTGGGTGAAATTTTACCAAGAAGTGATGGGCTTTAAAATCATCGTTTCGTTTGATGATAAAGATATCTCTACCGAATATTCTGCTTTGATGTCGAAAGTGGTAACCAATAGCAATGAGTTCATCAAATTCCCGATCAACGAACCTGCTAAAGGAAAGAAAAGATCTCAGGTAGAAGAATACCTAGATTTTTACCAAACACCGGGAGTTCAACACATTGCTGTTGCAACCGACAACATCATCGAAACCGTTGCCGAATTACGCCGTCGTGGTGTTGATTTCCTTGAAGTTCCTCAAACGTATTACGATGAACTTACCTTACGTGTAGGTGACATCGCTGAGGACATGGATGAAATTCGTCGCCTAAACATTTTAGTTGACCGTGACGATGAAGGTTATCTACTTCAACTTTTCTCTAAACCAGTAGAAGATCGTCCGACTTTATTCTATGAAATCATTCAACGTCGCGGTGCTCGTGCATTTGGAAAAGGAAACTTCAAAGCCCTTTTCGAATCTATCGAACGCGAACAAGAACGTCGCGGTACGCTTTAAGTTTTTGTGATTCAGTTCGAAATCCCGTTTTGCGCCTCCTTGCAAGACGGGATTTCTTTTTATCCACCCAATCAAACTTTCAAGTGATGTTTATGAAAAGCTGTAAATTGCTTTCATGAACTGGATGATTCGTTTTTTACTGCTCGCTGTTTTTTCTCTTTCTACAATTTCAGGAAAGGCTCAATCGCCTTACACAACTGAGCAATACAGCTACCGAACCGAATTCGATATTCCCTACGGAACCTCCATCAACTATGCTGGAAATCCGGTTGATGTATACCTCAACTTATATAAACCGGTAGGCGATCAAAATACCCATCGACCACTAATTGTGCTAGTCCACGGTGGTGCTTGGATTGCCGGCAACCGCAACGATAACGACATTCAATTATTAGCACCTCGTTTTGTAAGTCGGGGTTATGTAGTAGCATCGGTAAGTTATCGCTTAGGATTTCACCCCAATCCCAATGGTGGAAGCAATACTGCAACTTGCACAGCTGTTACTCAACAAGGGAATTGCGTCTATCCGGCAGATACCAATGAAGTCATTCGTGCTATCTATCGCGGAATGCAGGATGTGAAAGGAGCCATTCGATTCCTAAAAGGTCGTGCTAACTTGGATTCCGTTTGTGCCGAAAACGTCTATCTCGCTGGTGTGAGTGCTGGTGGATTTAATTCACTTGCTGCTGCATTTTTAGATACCCCTGAAGAAAAACCCTATTCTGCTGGAGCCTTGAGTGATGCTCCGGGTCCATCGAATCCGCTTGCTTATTGCCACGATTATTTCAATCCTGTTGGAGCTTCTATAAGTCGCACCCGTCCCGATTTGGGTGATATTGAAGGAACAATTGCACTCAATGGACATACTTCCCAAGTAAAAGGCATGGCCAATTTTTACGGTGGCATGCTGGGAAATCTGTTTGAGCAAAGTGCAGGAGAAGAACCTTTGTTGTATTTGTTTCATCAAACGACTGATGTGGTTGTCGACTGCAACACCACGCCTATCATGGCTCCCTTAAGTTATAATTGTCTTGATCCTTTTGGCTTTTTAGGATGTGCTCACGTTTGGAATATGCCTTGGGCTTCGGGTTCTTGTTCTATAGCTCAAAAGGCTGCTAATGTTAGTAATCCATTAACTGTATTTAATGCAATTGTTCAAAATGGCGGACCAAACTGTTTGCAAGATCCGGCAGGTCATTCTATTCTTGGGCCGGCAGCACGTGTTAGTGAGATTACCGAATTCTTCTCTGATCGGATTGTTGCAATTGAGCAGAGTAATTGCGAAGAGCCACTTTTGAGTAAATCGGCCTATTTAGCTGAGATTCGTGTTTTCCCTAATCCTGCTGATAATTTCATCCAAATTAGCTCACCCAAATCCATTCAAAGTATTAAAACCCGCGATAGTCAAGGTAGGATGATGCAACTGGATGTAGATTTTTCCTCCAAACAAGTCAAATTAAACACGAGTGAATTGGCCCCGGGATGGTATTTTTCGCAGATTTTGTTAGATGATGGATCGAGTCGGTTTGTACGTTGGATGAGGGTTATGGGTAATTAATCGATTTTCTTTTTCGGATTGCCACGATTTGCGTTCTTTGTAAATATGAAGTCCCGAATCTATCTATCCCTGTTCGCCGGAATGACTTTAATGGCATGTGGCGGCCCATCCGTAAAACCTGAAGTGTACAACGATTCGTTAGTGATTCAGCAAATTCGGGTGATTGAAAAAGCCGATGAGTTGCAGGATGCATTTAACTCCTACGTGGAAGCAGAAATGCGTATGCGTCATCAGCAATTGAGTCATCAGGTAGAAGCATCCTTGGGCAGTGTGCAAAAAATGGAAGATTACGATGGTGACGATTCCTTTCGTAAATCTGCCCTTACGATGTTAGAAGGATATGATAAACTGCTTAAAAATGAATATACCGAAGCAGAGAAAATCCTAGCACAGCCCGATAGCATGTATTCAGATGGTGATGAAGCTCGCCTGGAAATTCTGTATAAGCAAATCGACAAGAAAACTGAGGAGTTGATGGATAATTTCAAGCGGGCGCAGGACGACTTTGCTAAGAAATACAAGCTTAATTTAAAGGCAGATACGAGCAAAACCAATGGATAATTTAGAACATCTTCGATTCCCGATTGGCAAATTGGTGGTACCGGAAACCTATCCCATGGCGGATATAAAATCTTGGATTGAAAACATCCGCAGTTTGCCTCAAGAAATTCGTGCTGTGGCTAATAGCTTAAGTGAAGAACAATTAGCCAAGCCTTATCGTCCAGAAGGTTGGACGGGCAAACAAGTCATCCATCATGTGGCTGATTCGCATCTCAATTGCCTCGTTCGAGTGAAGCTGGCTTTAACCGAAGATAATCCAACCATCAAACCTTATAATGAGGAAAAATGGGCTCGCTTATCGGATTACGAGATGCCCATTTCGATTTCTTTGGATTTGATTGAGAACACGCATGCACATTTGGTTTACATATTCGACCGAATGACTGAGCTTGATTTTCACCGCATGTTTACCCATCCACAGTATCAATACACACGTTCCATTGGGTATTTATGTGCCTTGTACAGCTGGCATGGCAAGCATCACACAGCACATTTGAAACTGCTTCAAGGTTAATGGCCTTGAATTCCATTGGAAGAACTATTTTTGCGCCTTCAATAGATTTAACCTATGAGTGCGCTTCATCAGAAACGAATTGCCGATTGGCTTAAAACCCAACCCGAAAACCAAGAAATTACTGTATCCGGCTGGGTACGAACCAAACGTGGTAATAAAGACATTGCCTTTATTGCACTAAGCGATGGTTCAACAATCAATAATCTTCAAATTGTTGCGGATCTTTCTAAGTTCGATGAAGAGCTGCTTAAGAAAGTTCAAACGGGCTGCAGCCTGCGTGTAACGGGCAATTTAGTTGCCTCACAAGGTGCCGGACAAGCAGTCGATCTATCTGCAACTAAGATTGAAGTATTAGGCGAAGCAGATGCTGAAAAGTTCCCTCTTCAAAAGAAAAAACACACACTCGAATTTCTACGCGAGATTGCCCATTTACGCCCACGTACCAATACGTTTGGAGCAATTTTGCGCATTCGTCACGCTTTAGCATTTGCGATACACAAGTATTTCAACGACAACCATTTTTACTACATCCATGCTCCTATTATCACAGGTTCGGATGCAGAAGGTGCAGGTGAAATGTTTCGTGTTACCACATTAGACGCTGCAAATCCGCCACGTAACGAAGATGGAAGCATTGATTCTACTCAAGATTTCTTTGGGAAAGATGCAAACCTCACCGTTTCCGGACAATTAGAATCGGAACTGGCAGCCATGGCACTTTCGCGTGTTTATACGTTTGGACCGACATTCCGTGCCGAAAATTCTAACACCACTCGTCACTTAGCTGAGTTCTGGATGATAGAACCAGAAATGGCATTTTTCGAGTTGGAAGACAATATGGATTTGGCGGAAGATTTCCTCAAATACCTCATTCGTTATGCGATGGAGCATTGTGCCGATGATTTGGCATTCTTAGAAAAACGCCTGATTGAGGAAGAAAGCCAGATGAAGAAAGAAGATCGCAATCCGATGGCGCTTCTGGAAAAATTGAATTTTGTTGCTGAGCAGCCATTCGAACGTTTGACGTATACCGAAGCCATCAGCATTTTAGAACGCAGCGGTAAAAAGTTTGAATATCCCGTTAAATGGGGAGTTGACTTACAAAGCGAGCACGAGCGTTATTTGGTAGAAAAGCATTTTAAGAAACCCGTTATTCTAACTAATTATCCAAAAGACATCAAAGCTTTTTACATGAAGCAAGATGAAGATGGAAAAACGGTTCGCGCGATGGATGTACTTTTCCCTGGAATTGGTGAAATCATTGGAGGTTCACAGCGCGAGGAAGATTACGAAAAACTTAGTCGCCGCATTGATGAGATGAAAATTCACCGCGAAAGTTTGTGGTGGTATTTAGAAACCCGTCAGTATGGAACGGTTCCGCACAGTGGATTCGGATTAGGTTTCGAACGTTTGGTATTGTTTGTTACCGGAATGGGAAATATCCGCGATGTGATACCATTTCCGCGTACACCGAAAAACCTGGAATTTTAATCGGTTAGCACAAACCGAACATTGCAAGCCATCATTTCGGTGCGCATTTCGGTGCAGATGCCGTATCGGTAAACGAACACATTCTTTTTCCCATCGGGTTGCAAAAGCTCGTATTCGCCTGCTTTGAGTGATCGGATGGGAACAAATGTGCCGAGTCGTTCGGAGAATAATTCTTTCATTCCGACAGGTTCATCGTGGTATAATCGGCCCACGCTAAAGGGTATTTTTCCTAGAAGTTGGGTGTTTTTTCCATCCACATCAGTAAGTGCATATCCACCATCGACGCGCTTTACAGTGATTTTCTCTTTTAAATCGTCGTTGATGTGTTTGAGTGAGGAAGAGCTTTCCAAACCATGAGCTGTGTAGTGCACCTGAATGAGTGAAACTACATCGGTAAATGGGAAATGAAGTTTGGTTTCGAGACGGATATCAAACGATTTATCGGGCTTGCGATTAATATCGGCTTGTAAAGTGCCACGCTTGCTGCCGCTCACATATACGGTATACTTGAGATGTTGTGTTAATGTTGAATTAGCGGCAAATGAAGGATTTGCGATAAAACACAACCCAGCCAAAAACAGAAAAGAGATTCCGAATAGAGATGTTAAAGGCTTGAAAAATTGGTTTTTCCCGGGTTTCATAACATGTATTTTAACGGAAGACACCTCGGGAAAGGTTCAACCCCTATTCGATTTGTAAATTTTTGTCCTTGATATTCAAGCATTAAAATTGAAATCCTCGCCAAATGCGGAAAAGAATCGTTCTTCAAAGAAAAAAACGAAACAGACCAGCACTTTTTGCGTTTTCCAATCAGGATGAGGTAAAGATAATGAACTTGACCGGTGCAGATTGACGAAACTTGTTTTTCACTAACATTGCAGCACGATGCTTAAGCAAGGATTACAGCAGAAACTACTTCAGAAGCTTTCTCCTCAGCAGATTCAGTTGATGAAATTGCTGCAGGTGCCAACTGTTTCATTGGAACAGCGCATTAAGGAAGAGCTTGAAATCAATCCGGCATTAGAAGAAGGTGCCGAAGCCGACGATACCAAAGAAGAAACATCCGAAGATCCGTTTTCGAGTACCGATGATGGTGATGTAGAAGCGCATTCGGAGCAGAATCGGGAAGATTTTGATTTAGGTGCCTATATCGATGATGATGAAACTCCTGCTTATAAGCTAGCAGCGAATAATTATAGTCCGGATGATGAGCGTAAGGAGATTCCTTTTGCGGGCGGACAAGGTTTTCAGGAGCAGTTGTTAAGTCAGTTGGGGCTTCGAAATGTGAGTGAAGAAGAATTTCCTATTGCTGAATATTTGATTGGAAATATTGATGAGGATGGCTATTTACGTCGTGATATAAGTGCGATTGTAGATGATTTAGCCTTTTCACAAAACATATTAACGAGCGAAGAAGATGTGCTTCGTTTGTTGAGAGAAGTACAAGAACTTGATCCTCCAGGAATTGGAGCTCGCGATTTACAAGAGTGTTTGTTGATTCAACTTCGTCGTAAAGAGCACCAAACCGTTGAGATGAAAACGGCTGCTGTTATTTTGCGTGAGTGTATTGATGAGATTTCGCGCAAGCATTACGATAAGATTGCCAAGAAACTCGAACTTACGGATGAGGAGTTGAAAGCTGCCATCAAAGAAATCATGAAGTTGAATCCTCGTCCGGGAAATTCTCAGAGCGATTCACCTAAAAGCACACAACACATCATTCCTGATTTCTTGTTGAATAACAATGAAGGAGTGCTCGAACTGCAGTTGAATTCGCGCAATGCCCCCGATTTGCGCATCAGTCGTACGTATCAGGAAATGTTGGTGCATTATAGCAAAACCAAGAAGGTTTCTGATAAAGAGCAGCGCGATGCGGTTTTGTTTGTGAAGCAAAAAATCGATTCGGCTCGTTGGTTTATCGATGCCATCAAACAGCGTCAACAAACCTTGATGCTAACCATGCAAGCGATTCTCGATTACCAGTATGAGTATTTCTTAACGGGTGATGAGACGAAGTTGAGACCGATGATTTTGAAGGATATTGCAGAGAAAGTATTCCTCGATATCTCCACTATTTCGCGTGTTGCTAATAGCAAATACATTCAGACTTCGTTTGGAACTTTTTTGTTGAAGTCGTTTTTCTCTGAATCCTTATCGACCGATACCGGGGAAGAAGTTTCTACCCGAGAGGTGAAAAAGATTTTGGAAGAATGTGTGGCAGCCGAAGATAAGAGCAAGCCAGTAACCGATGATAAATTGGCGAAAGTGCTTCGTGAAAAAGGATACAACATCGCTCGTCGTACGGTAGCGAAATATCGCGAACAACTCAATATTCCGGTAGCCCGAATGCGAAAAGAGCTTTGATGCGCTTGCTCCTTTTTACACTTGTTAGTTTTGTCGTTACCACTATGATGGCACAAGAACCCATTCGTTTTTTAGCCTTAGGCGATTCGTACACCATTGGAGAATCAGTTGCAGAACAAGATCGCTGGCCGGTTCAGCTTAGCAGATTGATGCATGATGCTGGAGTAAATCTGAATCAACCCGAAATTATTGCCACAACGGGTTGGACTACCGATGAACTTTCCAAAGCCATTGACGACCGTAAGCCCGGAAATGATTATGGCTTGGTTTCACTGTTGATTGGAGTGAACAATCAATATCGTGGCAATTCGCAGGAAGTTTATGTTCAAGAGTTTACCGCTTTATTAAATCGGGCGATTGAATTTGCTGGTGGAATAAAGAATCATGTGGTGGTTGTTTCCATTCCCGATTGGGGAGTTACTCCTTTTGCAGCTGATCGAGATCGGGACAAGATTGCTGAAGAGATTGATGCATTTAACGCCATCAACCGTCAAATATCCGAAAGCCA
>DAOOQW010000035.1:0-2139 GCA_035388945.1 Flavobacteriales bacterium | reverse complement strand
TGACTTAGTAATTCCGTTTCACCATCGGGTAAAAATTCCATTACTCGGCGACTGGTTTGCAAAACAGCCATTACCTTCATAGGATTGTGCGAATCGAACAATTCCATCATATAGGCTAGATCTAGAGCTGGTGCATCTTTACTCCAACGCACCTGACGATTACTTTGCAATACCCACACATAATCACCGCTTTTACGCTTCACTCGGAAGAACAATCGAAGTTGAGTGCTGTCTTTCTCATCTTCTTTCATTTTAGAAAACTCTTCTAACGTTCGTCGAGTAAGGTTAAGACACTTGATAAAATCCTCGGGATGAACGCGTTCCTCCATTACCCGAATTCCAACTTTCTCTATATGTCGACGAGTTGAGTTGAGTAGAATGGGAAAATAATCGTTGAAATAAGAATAGCTACCATTCTCGTAATCGTAGACAAAAGCGGCTACTCGAGTTTTAGCTAATATGTTTAAAGCAGGTGAAGCCGAACGTAAAAATCCTCCAACGCTTTTATTAATTGGAGATCGATTTGTTGCTAAAATCCACTCCTCAAGATGATTGACAATCTTTTCCTCCGTTTCTTCGTACTGAGGCATCATTTCCGTTCCCATATTGGCAAATATATAAGTTGATAAGGATTCTCAAATAGCTTAAACGTCCCTAACAACACTTAGATTGGTAATATAATTCAAGTCTCCTAAATCAAATTCGATTGGAAGGTTGAATAAATCCTCGTCATAGCATATCTTTGCAGACTGTTTAGAATAAGTCTAAATAAAAATGGCTTATTTGAAACATACTATTCGAACTTGTGTTTATAAGCTAAATGGTTGTAACGTATGATTTCTGTTTCTGATACTGCAAAAGAAAAACTACTTAGTCTGATGGCAGAAAGTAACCACAGTGCTGATAGTTACTTGCGCGTTGGTGTTGAAGGTGGAGGATGTTCGGGTTTATCCTATAAAATGGATTTTGATGCGGAACGTCGTGATGGAGACCAATTATTCGAGGACAAAGGAGTAAAAATCCTGGTGGATAAAAAGAGCTTTCTGTATTTGGTCGGAACGGTGTTGGAATATTCGGGAGGATTGAATGGAAAAGGATTTTCGTTTAATAATCCGAATGCAACACGTACATGTGGATGCGGGGAAAGTTTTGCCGTTTAAAATAAAGATTCATGGCTGCTGAGGGAAACGAAATATTAGAATCGCATATCAATTCCGATTATAAGTGGGGATTTACCACCGATATCGAGATGGATTCTGCTCCCAAAGGGCTGAATGAAGATATTATTCGATTTATCTCTGCTAAGAAAAAAGAGCCGGAATGGATGCTTGCATATCGCTTAAAGGCTTTCCGTTATTGGCTTACACTTGAAGAACCTGTTTGGGCACACGTGAACTACCCAAAAATCGATTTTCAAGACATCATTTACTATGCTGCTCCTAAGAAAACGAAGCAACTGAATAGTCTCGATGAGGTAGATCCTGAGTTGAGAAAAACATTCGAGAAGCTTGGTATTTCCTTGTTAGAGCAAAAACGATTAACGGGTGTTGCGGTGGATGCAGTTATCGATTCAGTTTCGGTAAAAACTACATTCAAAGAAAAGTTGGGTGAATTAGGAATTATCTTCTGTTCGTTTAGCGAAGCCGTGCATGATCATCCCGAACTCATTAAAAAATACATGGGTTCTGTAGTTCCGTATACCGACAACTATTACGCAGCGCTCAATTCAGCTGTTTTTACCGATGGTTCGTTTTGTTACATTCCTAAGGGCGTTCGTTGTCCGATGGAACTTTCTACCTATTTCCGAATCAATGCATCTGGAACAGGTCAGTTTGAACGTACGTTAATTGTAGCTGAAGAAGGTGCTTACGTTAGTTACCTAGAAGGCTGTACTGCACCAATGCGTGATGAAAATCAGTTGCATGCTGCAGTAGTTGAAATTATAGCCGAAGAACGAGGCGAAGTGAAATACAGTACCGTTCAAAACTGGTATCCGGGCGATAAAAATGGTGTTGGAGGAATCTTCAACTTCGTTACCAAACGGGGAATTTGTGCCGGTTTTGGAGCTAAAATTTCGTGGACTCAAGTTGAAACCGGTTCAGCTATTACCTGGAAATATCCAAGTGTAATTTTGAAAGG
>DAOOQW010000034.1:0-16410 GCA_035388945.1 Flavobacteriales bacterium | reverse complement strand
TTGGCTTATGCATGGTGTATGCAAAAGGCACCTGATAACAGCGGTATTGTAATAGGTGGTGGATATACCGGAACTACCCAATTAGGATCCTTTTCATTAAACGGAATAAGCCAGAACCTGCCCTTTGTAGCCAAGTTTGATGAAAATGGAAATTACCTGAATGCGTTCAACTACATTCAAAACTTAAGTCAAACAGATGCACTTAGCTTGTCGGCCGATGAGAATGGAAATTATTATGTTGGAGGGAGATTAACTAGCAGTACTATGCCGGTGTTTAGTTGTACACCCGCTATAGGGAATAGAGGTTTTTATTTGGGGAGTTTTACAGAACAACCCGATACTGTTCCGAATCCTTTTATAACAGTAGATGGAGATTTGTTGACAGCATCACCTACATTCATGGGAAATATTCAGTGGTACTTAAATGGAAACATCCTCCCTGGAGAAAACAATCAAACATTAATTGCTACCGAGACAGGCAACTATAGTGTTGAATATGCTTACCTCACCGGATGTGTTGGAGCTGACACATCGGAAGTTCTAGAGGTAATTATTTCAAGTATTGCATCACTCGTTAATGAAAACCAAATTCATTTATATCCGAATCCAATTCAAGCTTCGGGTATAATTACTATTTCAGGTACATATAAAAATGATCAACTTGAAATTACTGATATACAAGGAAGATTGATAAAGAAAGTATTGTTAAATGAAACGAATCAAATCGATCTAGCTGGAATTCAGTCGGGATTATATTTGGTAAAAGTTCAAGGAAAAGTTTCACGCTTGATAATTCAATAATCCAAAGCTAGAAAACACAACCTGTTCGACACCCATTATTAATGAACGCAATGATCGGAAAGCAGATCATTGCGTTTTTTTTTCAAAATTAAGATGGTCAAATCATGGAGAATATGGGGTTCTTTCGGTTGATATTCAATCATTTTTAAAATCATACAAATAAACTGTTTGGATGTTGGTTCTTTTCCTACTTTTGCACCGCGATTAAAGACCTCTTCTTTCATGGCTAGAAGCTACAGTAATTCTTTCCTCTTTTCCCTCCTTTGTTCATCACTGACTTTGGTGTTTTCTCTGTCATTTCAGCCATTGTCGGCTAATGCAGAAGAACACGGAAGTGCCGTACAGGCTGCCGATTCGGGTATGTTACATCAACATACAACTACTGTTGGAGAAAGTAGCATGGCTCAGGCTGAGCATCATGTAGAAGCAGATCATGCTCAAGGTTCTCATGCATTTGACCCTGGTCATATGATTACTGAGCACATTAGTGATGCTCACGATTGGCATTTATGGGGACATACTCATGTTCCTCTACCTGTAATATTGTATACAGATAAAGGAATAGAGGTTTTTTCTTCTGCTAATTTCCGTAGTCATGGAGAGCATGGTTTGAACGACTATACTGGAAAGCACTACACATATCGTTTGGAAGATGAGGAAGTAGTGATTTTAAATGCGGAAGGAGCAATTGACGAAGTTGCAACTGCAGGTATTTTAGATATTTCCATCACGAAGAATGTGCTTACCATGTTCATCGTATTTGGATTGATGTTGTTCCTATTTATTTCAGTAGCTGGAGCATACAAAAAACGTCAAGGTCAAGCCCCAAAAGGTTTACAAAGTTTTATCGAGCCTATTATCATATTTGTTCGTGATGATTTAGCTAAACCAAGTATTGGGAAGAAATACGAGAAGTTTATGCCGTATTTACTTACTGTATTCTTCTTCATTTGGATTGCCAACCTATTAGGTTTGATTCCAGTACTTCCCGGTGGAGCAAACATGACTGGTAACATTGCCATTACTTTAACATTGGCAGTATTCAGTTTCATTATTACTACTATTAATGGAAACAAACATTATTGGGGACACATCTTCGCGATGCCAGGTGTGCCAGTTTGGGTATTGTTTCTTTTAACACCAATTGAAATTCTAGGTGTATTCCTTCGTCCGTTTGTATTGATGATCCGACTTTTCGCGAACATCACTGCGGGTCACATTATCGCATTGGCATTCTTCAGTTTGATTTTCATCTTTGGTAAAGGAGGAGAATCGGTTGGGGCAGGTGTTGGCGTTGGTGTAGCTAGCTGGTTATTCACGGTATTTATGATGTTCCTTGAGTTGTTAGTTGCTTTCCTTCAGGCTTATGTATTTACGCTACTTTCGGCTATCTACTTTGGTTCTGCTGTGGAAGAAGCTCATCATCACGATGAACACGAATTGGAACACGCTCATTAATTCTTGAATTTTTCTAATCCTTATATCTCAATTTTATGAACGCAATTCTTTTGGAAGCTGGAAACCTAGGACTTGGTTACGGTGTTGCTGCTCTTGGTGCTGGTGTTGCAGCTCTTGGTGCTGGTGTTGGTATTGGCCGCATTGGTGGTAGCGCATTGGAATCAATCGCTCGTCAGCCTGAGGCTGCAGGTGATATCCGTGCTAACATGATTCTTACAGCTGCTCTTGTTGAAGGTGCTGCCTTCTTCGCGATGGTTGTAGGTCTACTTGTGACTTTCAAAGCATAAGTAGTTTCAGAAAATTAACCTGTCGGAAGCGGTTGGCTATCTGACAGGTTTTTCAAAACGAAATTCAAAACACACGATATATGAAATTAGTCACCCCCGATTTTGGTTTGGTCATTTGGATGACCTTGACCTTTTTGACGGTGCTTTTTTTACTGAGTAAATTCGCTTGGAAGCCGATTCTTAAAATGATCAGCGAACGCGAAAAGACCATCGAAGATGCGTTACTCAGCGCTGAAAAAGCAAAACAAGAGATGGCTCGCTTAACAGCAAACAACGAAGCATTATTACGTGAAGCTCGTTCGGAGCGTGATGCGATGTTGAAAGAAGCACGCGAGACAAAAGATCAAATCATTAACGAAGCACGATCAAGAGCAACAGTTGAAGCAGAACGCTTAATTGCCATTGCACGTGAGTCGATTAACAATGAGAAAATGGCTGCTGTGACTGAATTGAAAAATCAGGTTGCTCAACTTTCTCTTCAAGTGGCTGAGAAGCTGGTAAAACAGCAATTATCAACCGACGAGAAACAGAAAGAGCTTGCCAATACCTTGATCTCAGAATTGAAATTGAACTGATCGAACCATGCAGGACTCGAAAGCAGGCATACGATACGCGAAGTCTCTCTTCAATTTAGCGCAAGATCGCAATGAAGTGGAGGCTGTAAGTGCTGATATGGCACTAATCGACAAAACCATTCACGAAAACCCGGAACTACGTTCGATGCTGAAAAGCCCGATTATCAAATCGGATAAGAAAGCATCTATTATGCGTGCTATTTTTACTGCACACATTAGTACGACTACCGCTGCATTTCTTGAACTAATCATCAAGAAACGTCGCGAAATGTTTATGGATTCGATTGCCCGTCAGTTTGTAATCCTTCATTTGGAAAACAACGGAATTGAAGAAGCTGTTCTTACTACTGCATTTAAAGTGGATGATAGTTTCCGTCAACGTATATTGGATTTGGTGATTAAGCATTCTAAGAACGACAAAGTTGTTTTGGAAGAGCGCATCGATCCAAGCATCATCGGAGGATTTGTTCTCCGTTTTGGTGACAACCAAATAGACACTAGCGTTGAGCGTGACATTGAGTTGTTGCGCCGCGAATTTGAAAAGAACCTTTACGTAAAAGAGTATTGAAAACCGTGGCGAAAGTCACACCCTCATAACACGAACAATGGCTGAAATCAAACCCGCAGAAGTATCTGCTATCCTGAAACAACAGCTGTCTGGTTTTACCACCGACGTGCAACTCGAAGAAGTGGGAACTGTTCTCCAAGTAGGAGACGGTATTGCCCGCATCTACGGTCTTAACAATGTTCAAGCAGGAGAGCTTGTTGAATTCCCTAGCGGACTTCAAGGCATCGTATTGAACTTAGAAGAAGATAACGTAGGAGCTGTATTGCTGGGTAGTTCCAACAACATTAAAGAAGGAGACGTTGTAAAACGTACTCGCCGTATTGCTTCCATCAATGTTGGTGAAGGCATGCTTGGTCGCGTAGTGAATACACTAGGTGAACCAATCGACGGTAAAGGACCAATCAAAGGCGAACTTCTTGAAATGCCACTAGAGCGCAAAGCTCCAGGGGTAATTTATCGTCAGCCGGTTACTGAACCACTTCAAACAGGTATCAAAGCGATTGATGCGATGATTCCAATTGGACGTGGTCAGCGTGAGTTGGTTATCGGTGACCGTCAGACTGGTAAAACAGCAGTGTGTATCGATACCATCATCAACCAAAAAGAATTCTACGAAGCAGGTGAGCCTGTATTCTGTATTTATGTTGCGATTGGACAAAAAGGTTCAACTGTTGCGAACATTGTGAAAACATTGGAAGAAAACGGCGCGATGGCTTACACCGTGATTGTTTCTGCAACAGCTTCTGATCCTGCTCCAATGCAATTCTATGCACCATTTGCAGGTGTTGCAATTGGTGAGTACTTCCGTGATACAGGTCGTCCGGCATTGATCATTTACGATGATCTTTCTAAACAAGCCGTAGCTTACCGCGAGGTTTCTCTTCTACTTCGTCGTCCACCAGGACGTGAGGCATATCCAGGAGACGTATTCTACCTACACAGTCGCTTACTTGAGCGTGCTGCAAAAATCAATGCTTCCGATTCTATCGCGCAGCAGATGAATGACCTTCCTCCTTCTCTTCAAGGAAAAGTAAAAGGTGGTGGTTCATTAACAGCACTTCCAATTATCGAAACCCAAGCGGGTGACGTTTCTGCATACATCCCAACGAACGTAATTTCTATTACCGACGGACAGATTTTCTTGGAGTCGAACTTGTTCAACTCAGGTGTTCGTCCGGCAATTAACGTAGGTATTTCGGTATCACGTGTTGGTGGTAATGCGCAGATTAAGTCGATGAAAAAAGTAGCTGGAACATTGAAACTTGACCAAGCGCAGTTCCGTGAGTTGGAAGCGTTTGCTAAGTTCGGTTCGGATCTAGATGCAGCTACTAAATCGGTATTGGATAAAGGTTCCCGTAACGTGGAAATCTTGAAACAACCTCAGTACACTCCATTTAAAGTAGAAGAACAGATTGCGATCATTTTCGCTGGTGTAAAAGGACTTCTTCGTCCAGTTCCAGTGAATAAAGTTCGTGAGTTTGAAACTGACTACTTAGCTATTTTGAACACGCAGCATAAAGATGTTTTAAATGCATTGAAAGCTGGGAAATTCGAAGATAGCTTAACAGATGTATTGACTAAAGTAGCCAACGATTTGGCGGCTCGTTATACCAAGAATTAATCATTCAAAACCGGTCCGATGGCCAATCTTAAAGAAGTCCGTAACCGGATTGTTTCGGTAACTTCCACGATGCAGATTACGAGTGCCATGAAAATGGTATCGGCTGCAAAGTTACGCCGGGCGCAAGATGCTATTGTGCAGATGCGTCCTTATGCGGAGAAGCTGAAAGATATCCTGGGTAACCTCAGCGGAAGTGTTGATGCAAGTGAAGGCGGCGCATATTCTGTAGAGCGTGATCCGAAAAAAGTTCTGATCATTTTGATCACGTCGAACCGTGGTCTGGCAGGAGCATTTAATACGAACGTATTGAAGATTGCTCGTCAGTTAATCACTGGTAAATATGCTGCTCAATTTGCTGCTGGAAATGTTTCGTTTCTATGTATCGGAAAGAAAGCAAGCGATTACGTAACACGTAACAAATTCAACTTATATAGTTCGCACAACGAATTATTTGATCGTTTGGCATTCGATCGAGTATCACCTGTTGCACAACGTGTAATGGATGCATTTTCGAATAAAGAATTTGATCGCGTTGAATTGGCTTACAATCGTTTCCGTAATGCTGCGGTTCAAATTCCTACTGAAGAGCAATATTTACCTGTTGTTCGCACTGAGGATGCTGGAACGAGCAAAAAGAACGCAGCTATCGATTACATTTTCGAGCCAGATAAAGCGACTATTGTTAGCGAGTTGATTCCGAAATCGTTGAAGATTCAAATTTACAAAGCCATCCTCGACTCACACGCAGCTGAGCATGGTGCACGTATGACGGCGATGAACAAAGCAACCGATAACGCACGTGATTTGATCAAAGAATTGAAATTGAGTTACAACAAAGCACGTCAGGCAGCTATTACCAACGAAATCTTGGAGATTGTTGGTGGAGCAGAAGCACTGAACGGCTAAGCATCAATCAAAACTATATTGAGAACGCATCTTCTGAAAAGGGGATGCGTTTTTTTATTGGGGAATTTTTAAGGATTTCGATGTACTACTTGTTAGAAATCTTCCCTTGCTTAAACATTCGCTCTCGCCGGATCATTTGTGTAAATAACATGAGCTTTTCTAATGGAGGGCGATTCATATCACGGAGTAGGCGGTCATCTTCTGATTCATGAACAAATCCTGCACGCTTTGAGTTATCAGGGTTGTAGGGAACCTGAAAATCGTTAGCCTGATTGTTTGATGTTGGATCTTCGCTCATGATAGTACAAATTACGAATTAATATGTACTTAAACGAATGGGTGGGTTTCTCATAGAAAGAGAAAACGCTCCAAATTAGAAAAAGCACGTTGACCTCACCCCTTCCCTCTCCTTCCCGTAGGGACCACTATATGGCAGGAGGGGCATGATTTTGAATTCCACGAATAAACTTTATATCGTAGTGTTAAATAAATAATCATTCTTAGAAAAAGCGGCAACGTAAGCCTTCGCTAATAAGCCTTCGCTCAAAGCTTCGGCTTACGAGAAATAGAGAGCTAAGGAGACAAAAAACTAAACTTGGTCTGTAAGCCTTCGCTTAAAGCTTCGGCTTACGAGATATAGAGAGCGAAGGAGACAAAAAATTAAGCTTCAACGGTAAGCCTTCGCTTAAAAAGCTTCGGCTTACACAGTAGAACGAATTTCGGCTGTGAATTGCTCGATAGTTTGAGCATTTTCGATTGTATGTGGACCAATAGCCGTGCGGCAAAGTTTGGATAAGTAGGCTCCTGATTTTAGTGCTAGTCCAAAGTCGCGGGCAAGCGAACGGATATAAGTTCCTTTGGTACATTCTACACGGAAATCAACTTCAGGAAGGGCAATTCGGGTGATTTCGAATGCGGTGATTTCGATGCTGGAAGTTTTCATTTTCACATCTTTCCCAGCGCGAGCTAGTTCATAAGCACGTTCGCCATCAATCTTCTTAGCGGAGAATACAGGCGGTTCTTGGTCATGTGTTCCGATGAAGTTTTTTGCTACTTCATAGATCATTTCCTCAGTAATGTGCGCTGTGGGAAAATGTTGATCTACTTCCTTTTCTAAATCGAAAGAAACGGTCGTCCCGCCGAGTGTGAACGTGCCCGTATAGGTTTTAGGTAAACCTTGAAATGTATCGATTTGCTTGGTGAATTTACCGGTGCAAATTAGCATCAAGCCAGTAGCCAAAGGATCGAGCGTGCCGGCATGTCCAACTTTTATCGACATACGTTTTAGCTTGTAATGCTTTTCGATGGCAAAACGGACTTTATTTACGAGGTCGAAAGAAGTCCAGCCGAGTGGTTTGTCGAAAAGAAGAAGTTTCCCAGCGTGGAACGGAGATTCACTCATACTACAGAAAGATTGACTCCTGCAGCGAGCAGAATTAAAATGATAGCGCCTACTACAATACGATACCATCCAAAAAGACGAAATCCGTGTTTAGTTAGGAAGCCAATAAAGAAGCGGATAGCCAACAAAGCAACGATAAATGCTACCACATTCCCGAAAAGAAGAATGCTAAGATTATCGGTTATGACTGTTGGATCACCTTTAAGAAAAACTTTGAGCAATTTGTATCCAGATGCTGCAGCCATAGTAGGTACAGCAAGGAAAAAAGAAAATTCTGCTGCTGTTTTACGTGAAAGACCTTGAGTCATTCCTCCAATAATGGTAGCTGCCGAACGAGAAACGCCTGGAATGAGAGCAATACACTGGAAAAGCCCAATATATAGTGCTGATTGATTGGTGATTTGTGTAGTTGAATCTTCGGTTTTAAACCAATTATCGACATACAACAAAACAACACCTCCAATTAAAAGAGTGATACCAACAACCAATGGACTTTCGAGCATTAAGTCTATTTGATCTCCTGCCAATAATCCAATGATACCAGCAGGAATAAAAGCGATAATCAGCTTGATATAGAAAGGAATGTCTTGAAGAAAACGTTTCCAATAAAGAAGGAGGACCGAAAGAATGGCTCCAAACTGAATGTTAACAGTAAAGAGTTTCACGAATTCATCTGAATCCATGCCGAGCAAAGCCTGAGTAATGACCATGTGACCAGTAGAGGACACGGGTAAAAACTCAGTAAGTCCTTCCACCACCGCAATGATGAAGGCTTCCAGAAAAGTCATCCGGAATTAGTTTTTTGGTTTGTAGAGAATCGCGAACACTTCGATTGCGAAACCAATCAGCACTACGATTGGGGCAACAGTGATACGTTGTGTACTAAAGATTTCGGGATTAAAGACATTAGGATCTTTAGAACCTCCGCCAACCATGAGCAGGAAACCAACTAGAATTACTAGAATTCCGGCAAGCATGATTTTATAATTCATCGGGCTGAATGCAAACCCTTTCTGATTGTTGTCTTTTTCGGTGCTCATCTGTAAGGCTTAATACAGTGAATCTGTTTTGAGATGCAAGTATTTACGGACTGCAAAGAAAGTACAAATCCACGACAATCCGATACCCCCCAGAAGTATCCCTCCGGCTAAAATACCAAGTAAGTTAAAGTCGCGCAGAGGCTTCAGTTCAGGGATTTGTTGTTCGCCCAAATACAGCATTCCTGATAATAAGAGTATAGCTAAAATTCCACCTGCAAAACCCTGCATGAAACTAGCTCGGAGAAATGGTCCGCGAATAAAACCACGAGTAGCTCCAACAAGCTGCATGGTTCGAATGAGCAGTCGCTTGGAGTAAATTGAAAGTCGGATGGTATTGTTGATCAGCGTTACCGCAATAAATGTTAGAATAGCTGAGAAAGCGAGGAAAAACCAACTCAACTTTCGCATATTATCGATGATTTGGTTGATTAGATTCCGTGGATAATCAACCTGAGCAACGAGTGGATTTGCCAGCCATTCCTTTTCAATTTTTTGAAAATCGCTTTCGTTCGTGAAATTCACTTTGAATCGCACATCAATAGAAGCCGGAAGTGGATTGTATCCAAGGAAATCGACAAACTCTTCACCCAAATCTTTCTGAAATTCATCTGCAGCTTGAGCACGCGTGATAAAAGTGGTCGACTTTACGTAAGGCTGTGTATCGAGTTCTTGTTTGAATGCTAGGATTTGAGCATCGTCAACCGAATCGCGAAAGAAAACCGAAACCTGAAACGATTCACGTGTGGTGTCGGAAAGTTTTTTGGCATCGACGAGGAGCAGTCCGAGCAAACCGAGCATGAACAATACCATGGCGATACTCACCACAGAAGTGATGTAGGAGGCGCGAATTCGACGGCGGTTGAACTGATTTTCGTTACTGGACATGTACTAGGAAACAAAGGCCAAATATACAGATGCTAAAGGCGAACTGAATAAGTGTTTTGGTCATCTTTCAACAGGATGATGAACAGAAAATGTGGACAAGTGTGAGGAAATGAACTTGTAATGAAGTTTCACGTGTGCTTTTGTAACTTCGCCGCTTCATTAAAATACCCCGATTCCCTGATGGAGCCGAATTTCCGCGCGATTGAAAAAAAATGGCAACAAACCTGGAAAGATGAGAAGCGTTATAAGACGAACATCGATCTTTCTAAGCCCAAGTATTATGTACTCGACATGTTTCCTTACCCATCGGGTGCAGGATTACATGTGGGACATCCCCTCGGATATATCGCTTCGGATATTGTTTCGCGTTACAAGCGATTGAAGGGATTTAATGTATTGCATCCAATGGGTTTCGATGCATTTGGTTTACCTGCAGAGCAGTATGCCATTCAAACAGGTCGTCATCCAGCCGATACGACTGCCGAAAACATTGCCCGTTATAAAGAACAGCTTGGAAACATTGGATTTTGTTACGATTGGGACCGTGAAGTAATTACTTCTGATCCAAACTATCACAAATGGACACAATGGATTTTCCTTCAATTGTTTGGCTGCTGGTTCAATTTAGAAAGTCAGAAAGCAGAAGACATTTCCAAGCTTGAAGCATTGTTTTCCCAAGGAGGAAGTACTGCTGCAAAAGGAGCTTGTGGAGAACATGCCCCATTTAGTGCTGCTGAATGGAATGCCATGAACGAGGCCGATCAGCGAGGAATTTTGATGCACTACCGTTTGGCTTACCAAGATTTTAGCACCGTGAACTGGTGTGAAGCTTTGGGAACTGTGTTGGCAAACGATGAAGTAAAAGATGGCTTGAGCGAACGTGGCGGACATCCCGTTGAAAAACGCCGTATGCGCCAATGGTTCCTTCGCATTACTGCCTATGCAGAAAGATTACTCAACGATTTGGAAACACTCGAGTGGACCGATTCGATGAAGGAAATGCAGCGCAACTGGATTGGGAAATCGGAAGGAGCTTCTTTGAAATTCCAATTGGAAAATCATCCCGATCAGATTGAAGTCTTCACCACACGCCCTGATACCATTTTTGGAGTTAGCTTTTTAACCCTTGCACCCGAACATGAATTGGTGTCTGTTATCACAACTGACTTGCAACGCGATGCCGTGAATGCTTACGTGGAAGTTGCTAAAAACCGAAGCGAACGTGAGCGAATGGCAGATGTGAAACGCATCAGCGGGGAATTCACCGGAGCGTATGTACTTCATCCATTTACAGGAGCCAAAATTCCGGTATGGGTGGGCGATTATGTGTTGGCAGGATATGGGACCGGAGCGGTGATGGCTGTTCCTGCTGGCGATCAACGCGATTGGGATTTTGCTAAACATTTCAACCTTCCTATTCCTGTAATAAACGAAGGAGTTGATATTTCTGAAGCGGCTAATCCTACCAAGGAAGCCAAGATGATTAACTCTGATTTCCTCAATGGATTAACTGGATACGAAGCCTTGAAGAAAGCAATTGCTGCTATTGAAGAGCGTGGATTTGGAAAAGGTAAAGTGAATTATCGCTTGCGTGATGCAGGATTTAGTCGCCAACGTTATTGGGGAGAGCCCTTCCCAATTGTGTATCGCGATGGTGTTGCGTATCCGCTTTCTGAAAACGAATTGCCTTTGGAATTGCCAGTGATGGCCGATTTCAAACCGACGGGACAGCCTGAAAGTCCTTTGACCAAAGTGCCAGAATGGGTGAATGTACCGGATGGAACACGTGAAACGGATACTATGCCGGGTTATGCAGGTTCTTCTTGGTATTTCTTGCGCTATATGGATCCGCAAAACAAAGCTCGTTTTGTAGGAAGAGAAGCTGAAGAATATTGGCAAGATGTGGATTTATACATTGGCGGAACAGAGCACGCAGTTGGACATTTATTGTACGCGCGCTTCTGGCAGAAATTCTTGTTTGATCGTGGGGAAGTGAGTAAAAACGAGCCTTTCCGCAAGTTGATTAATCAGGGGATGATTTTGGGGCGTTCGAATTTTGTTTATCAAATTATTGGAACAACCAAGTTCATTTCGAAAGATATGCTCGGCGAATTCAAGGATGAAAAAATCCTGCAAACTCATGTGGATGTGAACATTGTGCAGAATGATTTATTGAACCTCAACGCTTTTAAAGCATGGCGGGATGAAAATGCAGCAGCTGAATTTATCTTGAATGCAGAAGGCAATTATGTGTGCGGTGTAGAGGTTGAGAAAATGTCGAAGTCGAAGTACAATGTGGTTAATCCCGACGATATCATCAATGATTATGGTGCGGATACTTTGCGCTTATATGAGATGTTTTTGGGACCATTGGAGCAATTCAAACCTTGGAATACCAATGGAATTGAAGGAGTTTATCGTTTCCTGAAAAAACTGTGGAATTTGTACTTCGATGAGAATGGACAAGTGAAACTGAGCGATGAAGCGCCTACAGAAGCAGAGTTGCGCACCTTGCATAAAACCATTCGTAAAGTAGAAGAAGACATTGAGAAATTCTCTTTCAATACTTCGGTGAGTGTGTTTATGATTTGTGTAAATGAACTAAGTGAACAAAAGTGTCGCAAACGAGCTATTCTTCAGGACTTGAGCGTTATTATAGCACCGTATGCACCTCATATGGCTGAAGAGTTGTGGCAAGCATGCGGCGGATCTGGATCGGTTGTAGATGCTCAATTTCCACAATGGAATGAAAGCTTCATCAAAGAAAGTTCAATCGCTTATCCAGTAGCTTTCAATGGAAAAGTACGTTACCAAATTCAGGTAGCTGCTGATATGCCTCAAGCCGAAGTTCAAGCTTTAGCATTAAGTCATGAAGATGCTGCTAAATGGCTACCAGAAGGCGGTCCAAAGAAAGTGATTGTTGTTCCGGGAAGAATGGTGAACGTGGTGATTTAAAATTAACGAATGATCAACTTCTTTTGAACGATTGAGCCATTGTTAAGTGTTACGTCAACAAGATACATTCCGCTCGACAAGGATTGAATATCCAATTGATGCAGCAGATTCGCATCGCCCGTTTTACGAAGAAGCACTCTTCCAGAGATATCGCTGATTCGGATTTCCTTCGCTTTGGATGGCAATAGAATACGAATAGTATTTACAGCTGGATTAGGATAGATTTCTAATTCAGCTGTTTCTTTTTGAGGAACACTCAATACTACATCTTCGGCAATCGTATTCAGCGTGGTATTGGTTACTACCGGTTCGTTGAAATCGAAATAAATGAGTGCTGTATTTTGGAATTCTGTTCCCGGATTGGTTGCATTAGCTTGACGTTTCACTTTAAACGCAATCCAGCCATGAGATTCGGGTTCATTGCTAAGTGAATCGGCTAAGTTGATGTTCGGGAAAATGAAACGGATGAGATTTCCTTGACGAATTTCGGTTTGATAAGCATGACTTGCCCCCATCACTTGAAGCGAATTCAGATTGAAAAGAGAAGAAAGTGTGTCTTCTACATAAATATTATCAGCGGGTGCTGTTCCAGTATTTTGAAATTCGATGAGGAATTGAAAATCTTCAACCTCAGCACTAATCAACCCTTGCTCACCTTGCCCTGCAGGATTCACATTTTTTCGGTTTGGATCGAAACTTCCAATCACCAAACAATTCATATCTAAATGATTATTGTCGGAATCATCATCCTGAAGCAGTGGAATAATTTCACTGTAGGAATGCAAAGTACTTCCCACCAAAGCAGGATTGGGTGGTATTTCTACCCAAGTTCTAAAATAGGCCGATTGTCCTGGTGCTAAATCTAACTGCCATGTTGCGGTATCTGCGTTTATACCTTGTAAAGCAATTTCATCCCAAGTGCCATAGAAATAACCTTCTGCATGATCTATCCAAAGTGAATCACTGATAACCTGACGAAACACAAAACTGATAGGGAGATTTCCCGTATTCTGCACTACTGAAGGGATATAGCTAATATGCCCCGGAACCAATTGCGCACATCCTCCAAATACAATGGCAGCATCGTAAACAGGAGCAGTAATCGTATCTCCGAAATTAATTCCGTTAATGATTTGGTTGAATGCTGTTGGGTTGACCAAAACCGTATCCTCACAGAGTGTTCCCATCAAAGGATGGTTGTAACTGCTTTGAAGAATATGTTGTGGACCGGGTGGAATTCTCAACGTGTAATTTCCCATGGAATCAGTCAGGGCCATTCGATCAAATTCTGGAGAATACATCATTACTGATGAAACAGTAAGCTCATTTGTGTCCAACAAACAATCTGCATCCCCATCCAGGTAAATTGTTCCATTTATCACCGCACAACTATCGAAATTATTGATGATGGAAGGATAGAAAACCGTGCAATGCTGGTCATTATCGTAAACGCGTAAATTAAAATTCTGTGCTGGAGAATTATATATACCTGTTGAAGTATCTGATACGCCTGCAATTCCCCAGTCGTAATGCAAAGAATCCAATCCCGGGAAATTATAAATCGCATAACCATCATCCTCACCCGGGCAACTTACATCGCGCATTTGGATTACAGGAATCGCTTGACCTTGTGTATTTGTTGTAGGTAATAAGCGAGGAATCACCTGCAATGTGTCTCTGAAATTACATCCCGAAATGGTCATGGAATGCACTTCATAATCGCCGTATTGAGAAATCGTATAAGGTCCTGAACCATTAAAAACCTGATTATTTGCCAGATTGGTCCATTCGGAATATTGAATCGGATAATTGGTTTGAATTTCTGGATCAAGTGTTATTGGATCGCCACAAAAGAGAAATATATCGGCAGGAAGTCCAAAATCTACCTCCTGAACAGGATAGAAATAGCTGATAGAATCGACGCATGTGCCTATTGTTCCTGCAAGACTTATGGTTGTGCTATGTTGTGGAATATAGTTAAACGTATACGAAGTATCGCTTTGCAAAACGCCATCTACATACCAGCGATAATCGTCAAAACCTGTTGTTGAATAGCAAGAAATAGGATTTGTTGGATGACAATATGGAGTTGTTGGAGGTTGAGGCAATACGAGGTATATCGGGTTTTCGCAATTCGGGTCGTAAATGGCAAAATTGTCGAATAGGTAGCGCGACTGAAACGTCACATCGTGAGGACCTGAATAGTGAATGGAATCGAGCGGACTGAAACTCCCAACCATCAACCACTCTTCTCCATTGCCAATAAAATCCTGTTCAATGGTTATTCCAGTGTCAGAAATTATTTGTCCAGCAGGAGTGACGGATGTAGGTGTGATTGTATCAACAGGAACATTGGTATACGCACCAGCCCAATTGGGAGGATTGGGACTTAAATAAACACCTAATTGATCTTGCCAAACATTGGCTGTTGTTAGTTCTCCGCTTGGATGTGCAGCTGCAACGGTGTATCGAAAATGATAGGTTTTTCCATGCATCAGCGGACGCGCCAATTTCACATACATGTATTCCCGTAAATCGTCGTGAGATGTATTTCCGTATGTCGTTTTGAGAATAAGTGCTCCACCAATAACAACCCCATGAATGGCTGCGTAGGATGTATTTACTGTTGAACCAACTAATGGAACATTACAACGCCAAGAGGCAGTATGCCCAAAATCCACATAGGCTTCGTAATTCCAGCCACTTGGTTGAGAAATCTGCGCCTGTCCAGTAGTCCAACCAGAGCCAAAGTTGCCAAACGTATGATAGGAACTAGCAGAACATGTTGGAGTTGAACCGGAGAAGATGAAACCATTTAGGTTACCACTTGGAACCAAATTATATGGACCATTAAAAGGCCAACCCGGATTTTGTGCGCTGATAGCTCCTGTTAGACTGATTGTTATATCGTCGTTGTAGTTTACCTGTGCGACTATTGCCTCAATTGAGAGCATAAAAAAGGCAAACGTGAAAAGTAAATTTCGCATTTGCCAAATTAATGAATTTCAACCAATTGATTTGAAAACTACACTTAAGGTTTTTCCAATCCTCCAGTAAATAGTATCGCTCCAGTTTGTTTATCCCGAATGAGGAATAAGAATGGTCGATCGGCTCTGAATTGTGGAATTTCTATTTCATGTCTGCTTATACTCGACTCCGTAGCCATCATCACAACTGTAACTGCTGCGGCTTCGGTACCTTTTTCATTTACTTCAACAAATGCTTTTTGAATAATGCGGCTGATTTCTAATGGTGTTTTGTCTTTGGTCATCTTAGTAAAATCGGCACGGCTAAAAGGTGCTTTCATCCCCATTTGCATCAATACATCTTTGAGTTCGTAGGAGGTTTCGAGTTTGAATTTTGGCAGCCAGAGTTCCACTTGTTGGCTTCTTAATGCTCGTAATTGAGTATCGAGTTCTTTCGTATTCAACGTTTGAAAGAGCTGCTTTAAGGAGCTTTCTCTCTTAGGTAATAACACAACCATGCTTAAATCATCTCCTGAATAAGGAAGCTCAATGGCTTGATAACCATCAAATTGACCATACCTATAATAGTCTTTTGCGTACATTAAACTGCATGGTGAAATGCTTTTATTGCTCTGATAAAACTTGGCTTCTTGCGTATTCTCCTTATCGAAAGTTTTCACCCAATCGCCTTTGAAATAAATGGCATTCGTTAATATCAATTTTACTAAAGGTGTAATATCGCCGGGTTCGAGCACTTTAGGGATTTTTCCATTGGTGTTCTTGGATGCCCAATCGTTAATGGGTGTTTCGCTCGTTAATGGATAGACTTCTGCGTTATAATATTTCTTGGTGATTGCTAAATAATCGGGATGAAGCTTTAAGCGATTCCACAAGGCATTTGCTACAGCTAATTTGACTTTACCCTTAGCATTGATTTCAACCATTC
>DAOOQW010000033.1:8117-17009 GCA_035388945.1 Flavobacteriales bacterium | reverse complement strand
ATTTACAAGCGATCAGAATTAATAGGACGTACAATGATGGAAAAATTTCCAGGCATTGAAGAAACCGAATTCTTTAACATTTTATTAAAGAGTACAAAAGAGCAGATTCAGCAGAAAATCGATATTAAGTTTACGTTTCCTGATCACTCAACTGGCTGGTATGAGATGTGTGTTCAACCTATTCCGGAGGGGTTGCTGATTCTTTCCTTGGATAAAACAGCTCATATTTTAATGGAGCAGAAACTGAATTCAAATGTTGAGTTTAATCATAAAGTTCTAGCTTCACTAAGTGCTCAAATACTGGTTATTGAGGAAGATGGTATGGTATTAACGGTAAATAAACCGTTAGATGATTTTTTAATTGAATTTGGTTTTTTAAATAAAAATGACACATCGCTAGGACGGAATTATTTTAAATTACTTCATGCTGTTTTAAGTTCAAATCCACTCTTGGCAGATTCTTTTGAAAATGGAGTTCATATGGTTTTCAAAAATCAACTTTCAGTTTTTGAGATCGAGTGTCCTGTTCATCTTAATGAAGCCACTCGCTGGTTTAGTTTATGTGTGGTTCCATTGGAAATTGATTCCGATAAAGTTGTTATTTCTCACCAAGATATTACTAGTCGAAAAGTTATTTCTGAGAATTTAAAAGTTTCTGAAATCAAATACAGACGTTTGTTTGAATCGGCACAGGATGGAATTTTAATTCTAGATGCTGAGACAGGTAAAATAGTGGATGTAAATCCTTTTCTTCAACATTTACTTGGTTATACATTCAATCATTTCATAGGGAGAGAACTATGGGAAATAGGCTTGTTTAAAGACGCAACTGCATCTAAAGAATCGTTCTTAGAGCTTCAAAATAAACTATACATCCGTTACGAAGATTTACCTCTTCAAACAAAAGACGGAAATAAAATTTATGTCGAATTTGTTAGCAATGTGTATTTCGTAAATGATGAGAAAGTAATTCAATGTAATATTCGCGATATAAGCAATCGAATAAAAATCGAGGAGTCGCTAAGTAAATTCCAATCTAATTTGAAGGCTGTTATCGAAAATACTGATGCCGATATTTATTCATTGGATAAGAATTTGAATTATACCACATTTAATAATAACCTTCAAATTACCATTAAGAATGAATTTGATTTAGAAGTTAATTATGGCGATAGTGTTTTCGAATTTCTAAGTAAAAACGAACCTGATCTAATTCAATTTTGGGTTAATACATATTCTAAAGCACTTAGCGGTGAAGTAGTTAAGTTTGAAAAGCACATTAGTAAAGGAAATAAGGATCAATATACTTCCTATTCTATTTTTCCAATTTGGGACAACAATAGAACAGTTGGAGTTTCTTGTTTTGTTTTAGATATAACGGATAAAAAGGAACAAGAGATTAATAAAAATAAAATCACAAATGATTTAATGCAACGAAATAAGGATTTGGAACAATTTACTTTTATTGTTTCTCATAATCTTCGCGCTCCCGTTGCAAATATTATTGGACTTACATCCTTATTGAAAGATGAATATTCTCTGAATGAGGATAAATTGAAAATCATTAATGGTTTAGAACTTTCTATTACTCGTTTGGATGAAGTTATTGGTGATTTGAATAATATTCTACAACTAAGAGTTCAGATTGATGAACCAAAGAAAAATATTGATTTAAAGAATCTTATTCATGATATTCAAGTTAGTATAAGTAATACGGTTGTCAACATTGAAATGGATATCCAAACCAATTTTAAATTATGTACCGAAATAAAATCTATTAAAAGCTATCTATACAGCATCTTTTACAATTTAATTTCCAATAGTATAAAGTATAGAAAGCAAGAGGAGAAACTAATCATTCAAATATCTTCCTCCATTTCTAAAAATCATATCGAATTGATTTATCATGACAATGGAATTGGAATAGACTTACTCAAAAATGGAAATCAGGTTTTTGGATTATATAAGCGTTTTCATCTAAATCAGGCTGAAGGAAAAGGTGTTGGCTTGTATATGGTCAAAACTCAAGTGGAAGCTTTAGGTGGAAGCATCAGCATTGAAAGTGAGATAAATAAGGGAGCAAGGTTCAAAATACTATTTCCCCTTCCAGTTTAATCCTAGCTATACCCGTTTCTTTTTAAAATATCAAACCGCCAATAATGCTATCTTTGCGCCCATTTTCAGAAAAACTATGGCACTTAAATGCGGTATTGTCGGATTACCAAACGTAGGGAAATCCACTCTTTTTAACTGTTTGAGCAACGCAAAAGCACAGGCAGCCAACTTTCCGTTCTGCACAATTGAACCGAACGTGGGCGTGATTACCGTTCCCGATGAACGTATGACTGAGTTGTCCAAATTCGTTAAACCTGAACGTATTGTTCCTACCACCGTTGAGATTGTTGACATTGCTGGTTTGGTGAAAGGTGCTTCCAAAGGAGAAGGTTTAGGTAACCAATTCCTAGGTAATATCCGCGAATGCGATGCAATTTTGCACGTTTTGCGTTGTTTCGATGACGATAATGTGGTTCACGTCGATGGTCGCGTTAATCCAGTAAGCGATAAAGAAGTTATCGACCTAGAACTTCAATTGAAAGATCTAGATACTGTAGAAAAGCGACTTCAGAAAGTGGAGAAGTTGGCTAAGACCGGTGATAAAGACGCTAAACGTGCTCATGATATTCTTTCTCAATACCGGGAAGTATTGTTACAAGGAAAATCTGCCCGTAGTGTGAAATTGGAGAAAGTCGATGATATTGAGTTTGCTAACGATTTGTATTTGTTGACCAACAAACCGGTCATGTACATCTGTAACGTCGATGAAGCATCCGCCAAATCGGGAAATGCGCATGTGGAGGCTGTTCGTGCATCTATTGCTGATGAGAATGCCGAAATCTTGATCATCACTGCTGCAATGGAAGCCGAAATTGCTCAACTCGAAACATACGAGGACAAAGTTGCTTTCCTAAGTGAAATTGGTCTGGAAGAACCGGGCGTGAATAAGCTCATCAAAAAAGCCTATCACTTGCTCAACCTCCAAACATACTTTACTGCAGGTGTAAAAGAAGTCCGCGCATGGACCATCACCACAGGTATGAAAGCTCCACAAGCTGCTGGAGTAATTCACAGCGATTTCGAAAAAGGATTTATCCGTGCAGAAGTGATTAAATACCTCGATTTTCTCAAGTTTGGTTCGGAAGCTTCTTGCCGCGAAAATGGTAAGCTAGCCGTAGAAGGAAAAGAATACGTGGTGCAAGATGGCGATATCATGCACTTCCGTTTCAATGTATAAGTTATTCGCAGTTTTGGACGTAAGTGAATTCGCCTGTTCCAACTTCGTAAGCTACCAAATAGCCCATTCCGGGTAATTCGGTATACGCACATCCGGCATCTAAATTAATGTCGTACTTATTCTGTTTGATGATTTCGGTATACGGTCGAGGTGTATGACCGTGCACGATTTTCCGATAGCCAATACGTTCGGGATCGATTTCCATTTTGCGTATCCAGCGCATCGCATTTAAATCGGCAAATAAATCACGCTTCGAAAAATTCAATCCGGCATGTACGAATATGCATTCCGGAGTTTCGAAGTACATCTCGCTATATTGAATAAATTCTCGATATTTAATAGGAATCTCAAGCACCGACGAAACCCCAAAACTGTTGAGAGTATCTTGTCCGCCGCAGCGCCGCCAGTATTCCATTTGATCAACTCCATAATAGGCTGCAATCATCAACTCTTCGTGATTTCCCTGCAACACATGCACACGAACGCCTTCACTTTTTAAAGCGAAAATCTCATCAATTACGCCTTTGGTATCCGGACCACGATCAATTAAATCGCCCAATAAAATAAGCTGATCACCCGATTGAATGTTCAACTTCGTTCGAACTAATTCCCGAAAGGTTCTCACGCAACCATGAATATCTCCAACCGCAATCTGACGGGCCGACATAACGATAATTTAAAATAAATAATGCCGCAATATCGTCATTGGTTTAACACGATAGCTTTTTATGGCTTCGTTAAATAACCCAAAAGTTCCTGAATGGTTGTTTGACCTTTGTCTTTATTATACCATTCCTGCATCGCCAAACCGATTTCTTCCTTCGTTCCACCTTGAGATTTAATCGATTTTGCTAATTCCACCGCTGGTAATGGTCGTGGTCCCCAATTCCACATCACCTCAAATGTATCGGGATTCATACAAATCAATTTGGGAATCGCCTTACCGCCATTGGTAAGAAACTGATCCATCAATTCGGGATTTTCATCACGAAGCACAATGCGTAGTTCGATAGTTGCGCTTAAATCAGCCATTCGAGCCATTACAGGCAACAACTGAGAAGCATCACCACACCAAGCTTCCGAAATCACCACCCATAACTGTCGTGGCGTTTCTGCTAGAGCATTTGCAACTTCTGAATCAAACTTCAACGTTTTATAAACCCGCTTGAGTCGGTGAATATTGAGTTCAGTAAAATGAATATGTTCTTCGGTTTGTTCTCCCGTGGTTTGTTTATCGGCCACCAATTGCTCCATGAGCGCCATATAACGCTCCCAAGTAAAAGCGTTTCGGATAAGTGTTGAATTCAAAAGCATGCCGCAAAGAACAACAAACTCGCCCAATACAAGAATGACTTTTATCACGGAAGCAAGAATTACGAATGTTCAATTACGAATTACGAAGACGATGTTCGATTTACGACCGCTTCGCATTTTGATTACTTCGCTTGAAATTTTGCTGATTTTAACCAACCGCACCCTCGGACTTAAGTCCGAGGCTACTATTCATTTAAGCTAAATTGAGGTCGTGGTGAATTCACGAATGCAAGTCTTTGAAAAAAATTGTAATACGTATTACGTAAATCGTTGTACTTTAATGAGGGCGCCTGCTTTTTCCACTTCGTTACAAAAGCACCGGGCTTTCCGCCTCTACTACTTTTTCACCTTCGGTTCAAAAGCGGTAATGGCTACAATCCCTGTCGCGGGATATTCTGCAAATCTCATAAATCCCCATCCTCGGACTGAATTCGGAGGCTACTAGAATCCAATTGGCCCTAATGCTTCAAATTACCAATCGGCACCCTCGGACTTCAGTCCGAGGCTACGAATCACACAAGCCAGATTCGATATATCAACCATACAGCAAATTGCTTATCAATAACATTCGCGCCCTCGGACTTCAGTCCGAGGCTACTATTCAAATTAGCTAGATTGAGGTAAGGGTGAAAAAACGAATGCCTCTCCTCCCAAAATTTTCGTAAATCGTACATCCCTCTTCATTTCTCATTCGTAATTCCCCATTCGTAATTCGTAATTGAACATTCGTAATTCCCCATTCGTAATTCGTAATTGCCTATTCGTAATTGCCTATTCGTAAATCGTACATCGTATATCGTATATCGAAAATCCCTCTTCATTTCGTTAATAATTCTCTCCCTATCCCGCTTTCCCATCAATCGGCAATCCTTATTTTTGCACCATGGCTGAAAATACAGATAGCACATACAACGACGATTCCATTAAATCCCTCGACTGGAAGGAACATATCCGCCTCCGTCCTGGGATGTACATTGGGAAATTGGGCGACGGTTCTTCGCTCGATGACGGGATTTATGTATTGCTGAAAGAATCAATCGATAACTGCATCGATGAATACGTAATGGGTTTCGGGAAGAAAATCGAAATCACCATTAAAGATCGCATGGTGCGTGTGCGCGACTACGGACGAGGCATTCCGCTCGGTAAAGTGGTCGACGTAGTGTCGAAAATCAATACTGGTGCGAAGTACGATTCGGTAGCTTTCAAGAAATCGGTTGGTTTGAACGGTGTCGGAACCAAGGCAGTGAATGCGCTTTCGAGCTATTTCAAGGTGCAGTCGGTGCGTGATGGGAAGATGAAAATGGCGGAGTTTGAGAAAGGAAATCTCACCAACGAAACCGCTGTTACCGACACCAACGACAACAAAGGAACACTTGTTCAGTTTTTTCCGGATGAAGCCATATTCGGAAACTACAAGTTTATCAGCGAATACGTAGAGAAAATGCTCTGGAATTATGCTTACCTCAATACAGGTTTGAGCATACATTTCAATGGTCAAGTATTCAAATCCGACCGTGGATTATACGATCTACTAGAGCAAAACCTCAGTGGAGAACCGCTTTATCCAATTATTCACCTTCGTGGCGAGGACATTGAAATTGCCATGACGCATGGTAACCAATACAGCGAAGAATATTATTCGTTTGTCAATGGTCAGCACACAACCCAAGGTGGTACACACCAAGCGGCATTGCGTGAAGCAGTGGTGAAGGTGATTCGCGAATTCTACAAGAAAGATTTCGATGCGAATGATGTGCGTCAATCCATCATTGTTGCTATTAGTGTGAAAGTAGTTGAACCGGTGTTCGAAAGTCAGACTAAGACCAAACTCGGTTCTCAAAACATCGCTCCCGACGGTCCGGCAATTCGTACGTTCGTTATAGATTTCCTCAAAAAAGAGCTCGATAACTACCTACACAAGCATGCCGATGTTGCGGAAGCATTGCTGCATAAAATTCTTCAAAGCGAAAAAGAGCGGAAAGAACTCAGCGGCATTCGTAAGCTGGCTAGAGAGCGTGCTAAGAAAGTAAGTCTGCACAACAAGAAACTCCGCGATTGTCGAGTACATTACAACAGCAACCACGCAGTTCGTCTCGATACAACACTCTTTATTACCGAGGGAGATTCGGCATCTGGTTCCATCACCAAAAGCCGCGATGTAAATACACAAGCCGTATTCAGCTTGAAAGGGAAACCGCTCAACTGTTATGGTTTGACCAAGAAAATCGTTTACGAAAACGAAGAATTCAACCTCTTGCAAAGTGCCCTCAACATTGAGGATGGCATGGACGATTTGCGCTACAACAACATTGTCATCGCAACCGATGCCGACGTCGATGGAATGCACATTCGTTTGTTGATGATTACGTTCTTCTTACAATTCTTCCCCGATTTGGTGAAGAACGGTCACTTGTACATTTTGCAAACACCGCTTTTCCGCGTCCGTAATAAGAAAGACACGTATTACTGCTATTCCGAAGACGAGCGCCGCGAAGCCATTGTGAAAGTGGGCAAGAACCCAGAGATTACCCGATTCAAGGGATTAGGAGAGATTTCGCCCGATGAGTTTAAACACTTCATTGGTAAAGACATTCGCCTCGAACCGGTGATTTTTAAACGCGAAGAAAACCTGCCCCAATTGCTCGAATTCTACATGGGTAAAAACACACCCGATCGTCAGCTTTTTATCATTGATAATCTCAAGGTTGAAAAGGATCTCGTAGAAGAAGAAAAAGCAGCTCCCGTAGCTCAAATCGAAGATTAAAATAGCCTCATTTACAAGAACTTACATTTAACCTACAGCAACCCCGGATTGAAATCCGGGGTTTTTTGTAGCAGTTAACCTGAAACTCTTTAGTTAGTTCCCCGGATTGAAATCCGGGGGTGCTAGAATATAGAAGCTGAGGTACGTTTTAGTTGAACACTCCGCCTTGAATTGAAATCCGAGGATGCTAGTTTGTCGAATCAGAGATACGTTGTTGTTGAACACTCTGCCCCGGATTGAAATTTAGGGATGAGAGAGTTGTGTTTTGGAAACTAGAAAACTTGTCCAGTGAAGCCTTAAGTAGTTGAAATTATCCCTTCGATTTGTAGCTTATTTCTTGGTTTTTCGTTCACAATTGTTAGAAATGCTATCCATTTCTAACAATTCGCTTTTTTCTTACTTCTGGAATTGCAGGCTTGAAAATAATATTCTTCTTAGAATACCCTTATTTAAAGGCATTGCGAAAATTAAGTATTCGCAAAATAATATCTTCTTACATCTGTAAAGAGTGCTGCTTCTGAGGCAGCTATTCAGGCAACCGCTTTTTGCCTTTTGTCGTTGAGCAATCCAAAACCTTATCCTATGGAAAACCTCAACGTTTTTCTTTCATTTAATCGCCTTATTAAAATCGGACTCGTCGGAGCCGGGCTTTTAATTTTTGGCAACACGTCGCAGGCTCAAACGCCTCAGACATTTAAAGTTGCACCACCTGCAGAAGCAAAACCGCTTTTGAAAGACACGGTGGACAATTTCCTATCCTTTTCACCGGTATACGTAGAAGGCAAAACCTATTTACGTTGGTTGGTTGAGAACGATAAGAAGGACGGCGTTTTCATTGTAGAGCGTTCGGCCGATGGCGAAAAGTTCGATGCACTTGGATTTAAAGACCGAGTGGGAACCGATAAAAACGTGAATCTGTTTTATTCCTGGGTGGACGATGCTCCTCCTGCAGGTGCTGCACATTACCGCATTATGCAGGTGGGTGTAGATCACACATTTAACTACTCCGATGTAGTTCGTGTGAAAACTTCTGCGGCAGCATCAACGGGTGGTAGCGCAAGCTCTACGCCTGAACAAGGTAAATAACCCCATTAAATCCAACCAGCATGAAACAACGTTTACGTTTAGGTAATCGTCTGAATACCCGATTGCGCGCTCGTTTGCGAGTTACTGCAATGGTATTCACCTTTGGCGCTCTGGTAGCAAGCATCTTCTTTCTGTATGAGTTTATCGGTAATGTAACAACTGGCCGCGCTCAAAAATTGGAAGAACAGCTTCACCCTAAAGCAGGCGTATTGGATGGATTCGCTGGTCGGAAAAAAATTAGCATTCATCCCGAGAAACTTCCTCTGGGAGAAACTTTAAAACAATTTACTGTATTAGTTAGCCTTCGTTTAGATGAGTTAAAACTTAATTCCGAAGGAGGAATGGTTTCGGGTCGCGATGGAGAAGATATCGTGTTCACTGCCATCGACGGAACTACCATTTTACCCTTTCAAATCGAGCGTTTCGAACCAGC
>DAOOQW010000033.1:5995-8017 GCA_035388945.1 Flavobacteriales bacterium | reverse complement strand
ACTGTATCGGCTTGGATTAAAACCCGCGGAAGTGCTTACGACCAAACGGTTATAACGAATTTATCGCGCACAGGTGGTTTCAGTTTATGGATTGATGATGAAAATCGTCCCGTTTTCGAAATTGCTAATGCCGATGGAAAGATTGCCACACTTAATAAATCGAATGGGGGACAAGCACTTGAAAAAGACACTTGGTACCAACTCACAGGTGTGTATTCAGCAAAATCTGATTCACTAGCTATTTATGTGAATGGAAAAATTGACCGCAGTATAAAAGCTGGGTTAGCTTATGCAGCTGGAGAAAGAATAAATATTGGTGTTGCTCCTGATCAGGAAAGCAGCTTCTTTAATGGAATTATTGATGAAGTTCGGATTGCTGCAAAAGCATATTCCAACAACGAAATCGCTACATGTTGGATTTCCGAATCCGATCCCGAAAGCTTTTTTAGTATCGATGGAAAAGAAGTGTTTAGTGCTTCTCCTCGCATCGTTCAGTTTGGCGCACTCGAAGTGAAAGAAAACTCCGGACACGTGGTACTCAACTGGCAAACAACACAAGAACGCAACCTCGATTTCTTCAATTTAGAACGCTCTTCCGATGGTGTTCATTTTCAAAAAGTAGCTACCAAACTTGGAGCTGGAAATTCAGACGAAGCGCGCAACTATTTCTTAATTGATCCTTCACCTATATATGGTGAAACAACATACCGAATTCGTTCAACTAGCTTCAAAGGTGAAAGTGATGTGAGTCGCTTGTTGAATGTTCATGTGGATGCACCTGCTACAGCATTAGGTATTCGTAGCGTGGAACCCAATCCGTTCCGTGAAAAATTCGCTGTAACCTATCGTTCTCAAAGCGAAACTTCAGTACAGGTAAAACTAACCAGTATAAGCGGTCAAGTGGTTCATACAGCTTCTGTTGATCCTAAAGCGGGTGCTGATAATCTGTTCGAATTCAAAGAAGCAACTGCACTAAGACCTGGAATTTACTTCTTGAGCTTATCGCAAGCTGATGAACAGAAAACCATCAAAATCATCAAACAACTCTGAAAAGTCATAAAAAGGATCAAAACGGTTCTTCGACATACAATCTTACAAATCAAACTAACCTAACACAAATTCTAAACTCGCTGAGATAGCTGTTAAATAAGGAAGAGCGATAAAAAAGTGAAACACATGCATTTCAAAACTTACATCTGTAATGCTGAGAATCACCTTCTGAATTCTGCCCCAAACACCCCAGATATCTTTGACGTAACAAAGTTCAACAACGAAACACTATGAAACGCAGTTACCTTTTTACCAGTTTATTAGCCGGCTTGTTTATGATCCTTTCAGGAATGGAAGTTTCGGCACAATCGGTTTCCAACAGCGGTTCCGCATTGCTTAATAAGAACTCACTTAAGCAAGATTCAGCCAACACGTTTATTTCATTTTCACCAGTATATCTCGACGGTAAAACATACGTACGCTGGCTGGTTAAAAACGACAAAAAAGACGGTGTATTCGTAGTGGAGCGTTCCGAAAACGGCACCGACTTCGAAGCCCTTGGTTTCCGCGACCGCGTTGGAACACAACTTCTTGTAAATCTATTCTATTCGTTTGTTGACGAAGAACCTATTCCAGGTGATAGTCATTACCGAATCATGCAGGTAGGTGCTGATAACACATATCGCTACAGTTCGGTTGTAAAAGTTCATACTCCGATCGAACCTCGTCAGGTTGGATCATCAGCAAATGCCGACGCACCGGTACCAACTAAATAATTACACCTCACACAAGCTCATTTCTTATGAAAAAACGTTCTACTCGATTAGTACCTAAGGTTAAAACCAAGGTTAAACTTCAGCATCGTTTGCGTTATGTGGCGGTGGCAGGTGCTTTCGCACTCGGAGTATTTTCAGTTGCGCTATTGTATAACACAATTGGTACTTCCAATCAGTCGATAGCTAACAACAAATTCAACGGTGTGGAAACACTGGCTGAATATAAATTCAGAAAACAACTCAGCATCGACGATAC
>DAOOQW010000033.1:0-5895 GCA_035388945.1 Flavobacteriales bacterium | reverse complement strand
TGGCACTTAAAAGGAGCTTTAAACTCTAAAATCCCACATTCAAATCAATATTCTCAACAGGTTAATCCTGATGGTAGTAAAGAAGTATATGTGGCTTCAGAGAAAAATTCTTCTCAGTTCCCTTGCTTAAATACTCCCGAAGATGTGGATATCACTGGCGATATTACTTTATCTGCTTGGGTTTACATCTCCGACAAAAAAGAACAAACCATCATCTCCAATCAAAATGGATTTAATGGTGGATACCGTCTCGGAATCAATAAAGATCACCGTGTCGAATTCATCGTTCGTAACCAAAATGCTGAGCCGGCCTCTATTGCTGGTGAAGAAGGAACTGAATTGCTAAAAGAGCATTGGTATCATGTTGCTGCTGTTTATTCCGATGAGGGAGATTCAATGGCAACTTACATCAACGGAAAACTCGATCGTTCTTTAAAAACCGAAATCAGCATGGCTGGTAGCACCGAACCACTTCAAATTGGTCGTGAACCATCTCGCAAAATCTTCTACTTCGGAGGTAAACTCGACGAAGTTCACGTTAGTAACATCGTTCGTAGCTCAGCATGGATTAACACCGAATTCGCAAGTCAAGCTAAACCTCAAGAATTTGTAAAAGCTGGACCAACCGAAGCTATCGTACAACAAATCTCTATGAGTTTGCTCACATTCGAAGGGGAAGCTCAAGGAAGTACAGTAGAATTGAAATGGCTAACTGCTTCTGAAGTCGATAACGAACTTTTCACCATCGAACGTTCTTCCGACGGAATCAGCTTCGCTTCAATCGGAACTAAACCGGGTGCTGGAAACAGTAACGAAGTGCTTAGCTATACCTATCGTGATTCTAAACCACTTATCGGAACAAACTACTATCGCGTAAAACTTACTGGTGCTGCAGGAGAAGAATTCTCCATGATTACTCCTGTGAATGTTGAATCGGCGGGTGAAGAAGATATCCGAATCTCAGCTGCGCAACCAAATCCTTTCGTCAAAGACTTTAAAGTAGAATACGTAGTCCCTAAAAACGGAACTGCTCGTGTGAAACTTATGAGTGTAAGCGGCGAAGTAGTGATGGAAGAAGAAGTAACCTGTGAAAAAGCTGCAACGCGCCAATTCATCTACAAAGATGAGCAAGGACTAAAGCCTGGAGTGTATTTCTTCAGTGTTGCTCAAGAAGATGAAACTAAAATGGTGAAACTCATCAAACGTATTTAAAAGTATTCCCTAACCTCAACTTTGGAAACCCCGTCGCTGATATAGCACGGGGTTTTTTTATGGGTTCAAATTACTTTTTGAAGGAATTGGACAAAAATCTTGAATTACACACTCCAAAGTACAAATTCTTACGTAGGTGTTTTTCATTTCTCTTCGAGCCAAAACTTCTGCAAGGCTTGTTAAATAAGTGTTTTGGAATTGGGAAATATCTTATTGTGTTCATGCATATCATTTTCTTACACCTGTAGTGCTACTATCTGAATCGGATAAATCAAAAGGAACGCTGACAATAGCTTTACGTATCAAATAGAACAATCAACAGCCCTAACCTGACGATATATGAAACCCACTCTTTCAAACACCAAAAATACCTTGGTAAGAAAATCGCTCGCAGCGTTATTCATTGCCTTAGGAGGCATGTCGGCCGAAGCCCAGACGAAGATGGGTAAAGGTCTCACGGGGCACGCTCAACTTAAACCCGATGATCAAAATGCGATTTCATCGTTCTCGCCCGTTTACAACAATGGAAAAACCTTTATCCGTTGGCTGGTTACAAACGATGAGAAAGATGGAATTTTCATTATTGAACGATCGGTTGATGGTACCGAATTCGAAGCCCTTGGCTTTAAAGATCGTGTAGGTTCACCTCTTTGTGTGAATCTGTTCTACTCGTTCATCGACGAAGCTCCAGCAGCAGGACAAAATTACTACCGCATCATGTCAGTTGGTACAGATCAAACGTACACATACAGCGATGTCGTTCGGGTAAGAACCGACGTACAAAACAATACTCCGCCAGGCACTAGCGCATCTAATGAAAATGGCCAATAGCAATCCTTGAAACTTCCATCCTCAGGCACCGTATCATTTATTTACGATGCCTGGGGATTGTTTATTCTATAGCTGCGAGGCACAACCTAGCTCATGAAAAGAAAACTACAACTCCGAACCAAAACCAAAGTCAAACTAAGGACATCTGTCAAACTAGCATACGCTGGTGCGGCTTTGTCACTTATGTTAATTGGCGGATGGGTTATATACACCAACTTCGGAACATCAACCGATAGTCTGGCAGGGAATGAGAAATATCTTCCTGACTTCAATTGGAGACGCAAACTCACATTTGGAAACGACCTTATCAAGGGCAAAGAAACATTCTTGAATTTTCCTTTACTCGTTCAGGTTTCTGATCCCGATTTTAAATCCATCAGTAATGGTGGTAAAGTAGTTCATCCTAAAGGATATGATATTCGATTTACAAAGGCCGATGGCTTAACCATTTATCCTTCTCAAATCGATAGTTATAACCCAAAAACAGGAGAACTTTCTGCTTGGGTTTTACTCGATACTTTATCAGAAAAAAGTTTGAAGGATTTGTATGTGTATTACAGCAATGCTACTATTCAAGCTGAATTACCCAATATATTGTGGAGTGATGCTTATCGAGGTATTTGGCACATGAACGATTTACATGCATCAAACAATCGAAAACTGAGAGCAATCACACAAGGTACTGCTAAAGCTACCGGTAAAGTTGGATCTGCTTATATGTTTCAAGCTTCCAACAAAGACGCAGCATTTTATCCTTATTCCGAAGAAATAGATCTAAAATCCGATTTCAGTCTTTCTGCTTGGGTTTACCTCAATGAACTATCACGCGAGCAAGTTATCCTTTCAAATCAAGGTGATCGCTCAGGTGGATATCGTTTGTTTATCAGTGCCGACAACAAACTGAGTGTATCTTACAGCAATGCTTCTGGAAAGCTAATTTCTACAGTTGATGTTAGTGGAGGAGAAACGCTCGAAAAAGAGCGCTGGTATTATGTTGCAGCTACTTATTCGGTAAAAGAAAATAGTGTTAAAACCTATGTAGATGGTTTGCTCGATCGAAGTTTAGCCACAATCGATTCACCAGGTGCAACTTCTTCTTCTTTGCAATTAGGGCGAGATTTATTCAATCAATCTACCTATTTCAATGGAATGTTGGATGAAGTTCGAATTGCAGCTCAAGCCAATTCTCAAGCTTGGTTTGCTACCGAATTATATAACCAAACACTCGGGAAACAGTTGTTTACACTAAGTCTTGCCGATGAAATTTCACTCGATTTAGCTTCTGTCAACAAGAATAAGGAAAGCATGAATAAGCAAAATGCAGAAACTCAGGCACAACAAGCGAAAGCAAATGAACTACGTGCTCAAAAAGTGCCAGCAACTGGCGAAGCTCCTGCTACTTTAACCACAAGTGCCGAGGCTATTCAAGCTCGAATGAGTTCCATCCGTCGAGTAGCAAAAGACAACGAGAAATAATTTACAATACAGTATAGATAAGGGAACCGACGAAATGTTTGTTCCCTTTTTTATTTGCTTGTACTAAGCGATTGCTGAAAAAAATCCTTCACCTCTTCCTGCAATTTACTTTCATTTAAATAATCAGCACGAGCTGTTGTTATCAATACATTTTTAAAACGTTTGTCTTGCTCTAAAAAATGAGCAAACTCTTTTGGTGCTGTTCCTGGTCCAAAAATGTACAACTCATTATAATGATCAGCAGAATCAGCTACTTTTTTAAAAAATGCATGTAAGTCGTGTTGCTCAATCGAATGTTTCGAATATTCATTATTAGAAGATCGATTAGCACCCAGTTTCCTTCCATCACCACTTTCTCCAGGCTCTCTTACTTGACTTTCATAATCCGATTGAATACGCTCAATGTTGGTTAATGATGCATAAGGATCAATCAATAATGCTTCAACATGATCGAGCCAAATACCTGCTTGTTTTTTTCCTACCTGAGAATTCATAATTTTAGTTTTCTGTTAAGGTAGTTTAATAAACGGGGCGAAGTAAAAAATCTGAAAATCAATATTTTACTTGATTTTCATCCCGTATCTTCTCAAGCTGAATTTTCTACAAATTTGTAGAGTATCAATTCCACAGTATGTCATTTCAAGCCTACATCGATAACATAGAATCCAAAACAGGAAAATCATTAGCCGATTTTAAACGAATGGCAGAAGAAAAAGGATTTTTGATTAATGGAAAATTGGCTCCATCAATTAAAGCGACAGCAATTGTTGACTGGCTAAAAGCTGATTTTGCATTAGGTCACGGACATTGCATGGCTTTATTTGCAGCATTCAAAGGCAAGACATCCTAATAAAAAAATCCCCGCCTGAATGTTTCAAACGGGGATTTAGATTGAGTGTTTAATTTTAAATATCCTGAGAGAATATCAAATCTTCTTCTTCGATAATATCGTGATCAGAGATTAAAACGGCTCGTTCGATAAAAGCTTTTAATTCACGCACATTTCCGCTCCAAGGATGTTTCATCATGGCTTTTAATGCATCAGATGAAAAGCTTTTTACAGGAATACGATTCGCATCGCAGAAAATCTTCAACATACTTTTCGCAAGGAGAAGAATATCGTTATCACGTTCACGCAATGGTGGAAGGTGAATTAAAAATCCTTGTAAACGGTAGTACAAATCCTCACGCATTTTGCCGTCTTTCACACGTTGCGCTAAGTTTTTATTGGTAGCTGCAATCACGCGCACATTCAATGGAATTTCTTTATTCGAACCTAAACGAGTGATTTTACTTTCTTGTAATACACGCAGTAATTTGGTCTGCATGTGAATATCCATTTCCCCAATTTCATCCAAGAAAATGGTGCCTTCGTTGGCTTCTTCAAACTTTCCAATTCGCTTACTATCTGCACCAGTAAAGGCGCCGCGCTCATGGCCAAACAATTCACTTTCCATCAAATCTTCTGGAATAGCTGCCACGTTAACCGCCACAAACGGACGATTTTTCCTTGCCGAATTATAGTGAATTGCAGAAGCTACTAATTCTTTACCCGTTCCGCTTTCACCCGTAATAAGTGCCAACATATTGGTCTTTTCGACCTTTTGAATCAAGCGAAGCACTTTCAATAAAGCGTTACTTTCTCCAATAATGCGGTCGTAGCGATTACGATCTATAATTTGTTCGCGTAGTGTATCAACTTCTTTACGTAAGTTAACACTGCTGCTGTGTTTCTGTACTTTTAAATCGAGCAGTTGTAGTGCATTATCATCTTTCTTGATGTATTCTTCTGCACCATTTTCAAATGCTTCAATTACTACATCTACTTTCTCTTGTCCAGAAAGCAAAATGGTTTTGATTTCCTCATTGAAATTCTTGATCTCTTTCAATAAATCAATTCCCGTAGTATTAGGAAGATTATAATCAAGTACTACAATATCGGGGTTGAGGTAAAGGTTGCGTTGAAAGTCTTCTCCATTGTGGAAAAGCGTTACTTCGTTTTTGTCGTTCATCTCCAGCTTTTGCTTGATTAGCTGGCTGAAGAATTCATTGTCTTCGACTACAAAAATTCGCGTAAGGAATTTACTCATAGGTAGCAGATTAAAGTTTAGCGCTTTGTACGGGACAACATCTAGGTAGTTCCGACGGATTTATTCAGAAACTTACGTGAAAATTAAATCCGTTTTTCATTCTTCTAAGAAATTAGTAAGTCTATTTTTGAAGAAAAAAAAGCATGCGCTTTAGCAACCTATTATTACTTTTTTGTTTCATACACATCAATGCAATTGCCCAAGAAATCAAGGTACTTAATGGATCTAATAATAAACCTCTCAGCTACGCTAAAGTAAGTGTTATTGGAGAGGAGAAGAGTTATTA
>DAOOQW010000032.1:0-17054 GCA_035388945.1 Flavobacteriales bacterium | reverse complement strand
AACCATTATCTAAAAATCCTAATGCAATAGCAAAGCGATCCGACTGCGCCCAAGCATGTGTCCATAAAGGAAACTCGTTGAGGTTTTTAGCATGAAAAAATAAGCCAAGACTAAGGATTAAAGCTAATGCCCATATCTTTTCTTTCTGTTTCATGTTGAATTATTCCTAGCGTTTATAATAAATGAAAGCAATTTATGGATGATGAACTACATTTCCTTTTTCATCCATTTTTAAAAAGGGGTTATAAGCTAATTCCCAAAGATTATCTTCAGGATCTGCAATATAACCACGATATCCACCCCAAAATACACGTTCGGGCGATTTTAAACTTCGGGCTCCTTTGCTGATTAGTTCTTGAAACAAAAGATCAACTTCCTTTTCTGAATTCAAGTTGATAGATAAACTGAATGACTTGAAACCACTACCAATCTCCGACACATTTGCATCTTCGGCTAATTCGTGAGATGGAAAGAGACCTAGTATAAAGCCATTTAATTTAAAGAATACAATTCCATCGCTGTCTTTGAGTAAAGTCCAGCCAAACACTTGGGTATAAAAGGTCCTCATTATCTGAAGATTCTTCACACCAAGCGTGATAAAACTTATACGTTGATTCATTCTTGAGCTGAATGGGATTTTTGCAAATCTATTTATTCGGCATTAGGTTGAGAAGCCTCAAATGAGAATCAACTTACATGGAATGATATTTTTAGGAATAAATCCTAAGCGTTGTTCCGGTTAATTCGGTGTTATATTGTTGTAAGGCAGTATTTGCCGGACCATTTTGAACTGCGCCGTTGCTACTAAAATTAGCACCATGATTATTGCAATGGAATCGATTATTGGCTGCTTGATAAGTAACATTTGTTCCTTCGTGTGTACAAGCGGCAGCAACGGCAATAAAACTACCTGTATTGGTTTTTGCGATTATGACACCTTTAGTTACCAAGAAATTTCCATTCGTATTGAGTGCTGAATAGCTTGAGTTGCTCAGGTCGATTGTAAAATCAACTGGATTCGTTTCGGTTTTTTTACAACTTCCTAAACAGGTTGCAACGACCAAGCCACCAGCAGAAATGCCGAGGATGGATAAAAATTCTTTTCTGTTCATGGCTGAATGAGATACAAGCAGAAAGCTAAAGCACTTTCTACTATTCGCAAGACGTTAGGTTGGAATGTTCCGTTGCTTTTGGGAGTTTATTCTTCCCAAATAATAACCGGACGAAATCCAACTGTGGAAGTAGGTTTTTGGAATGAGACAAAGCTTTCATTACGCACATCATAACCAACCGAATTCCAGCTGCCGCCCATTGCTTTATCTCCATCACTCACAAGTTCAGCTACATTTCCATTCATGTTATATAAACCGTAGCTGGTTTCAAAATAGGAGGTAACTGGAGCAGTAATATCGGCGTTATCACTTATTCCCGACACAACTCCCAAACTGGTAGTACGCTCTATTTCAAACTGATTATTGACTTCATTCCAGTGAATGTTCTCAGCTCCTAGATTCCGGTAATTGCATAAATGCTGTCCTTTTAGGTTTTGGAGTTTATTTCCACCCCAAGAATATACTGTGCCTTTTGTCCCAGAATATGCTGCATACAACCATTGTTCGCTGTTTGGAATCAACACTTTAACCTTGCTTTTTCCTGCTAATTGAGTATTGATTTTTTCCGTTAGCCATTGGCAATACAGTTCAGCACCTGCTTTCGAAACGCCAACTACTGGATAATTTCGATATGCTGGATGCCAACCGTAATAATTCATGAAAGGTTCGCAGTAACTGACTTTCCAGACAGTTGAATCATATACTGCTAAAGCGTATTTATCGAGCTCACCTTTCGATTTCAAGTCGGCTAAGAATGCTCGGTACTGACCGTTACTAATCTCTGTTTTAGACATCATAAATGCCGACATAGGTTTTCCTAAACCTGATTGAGTTTCATCACTCGAAGGGATGAATACAAATTCCTTTTGTACCGATTTAGGTAGCGATTTTACAACTGCTTTTGGTTTAAAGGCACTAAGTCCGATAAAGATCAAGCCGATAGCGATAAATGGAGTAGTTGTTTTCATGAAAATCCTAACGGTTAATGAATCAAGAAATTGCGTTTATCTAGTTTGATTTTTTGAATGCTGCTTGATAGATTTTTTTGATGCTATTTTTCTCTTCTCGTTCGCAAATCGATTCCAAAGCAACTTTTAAATCCTTGTGTTTAGCGAGGTTTAACTTTAAAATTTCTCCTAAGGCTGTTGCAGCACTCCAGCGAACAACAGTGCCGGAATGTTCGGTATTGACTAGCAAGCCTTTAACTGAATCCGATAAATTAGCAGGAAATAAGTGGGCAATATGAGCAATGACTTTAGCACTTTCCCATTTCACTCGAGGTGCTTTTGCTCCTAGTTCTTTACTCACAAATTCCAATAATGCCACATTCGCTATTCCGGGAACTTGATTTGTGGCAAACTCAAATGCTTCGATACATGTAGCTTTTACAGGATCTTTCGAATTAGCTGCAAAAGCAATTAATGAATCTACTTCTAATTGAGCTTCTAACAAAGCGCGACTAATGGTTTCGGTTTTTTCTTTTGTACTCAAAAAGGTATCTGCCAAAAGCGCATCAAGTTGAAATTGTGCAAGCATTAGTTTTGCAAATAGGTAATTGAAGGAGATGGCAAATCTGAAAAAGCACTCATGGCTTGACCTAACATTTCATTGATGTAAGCACGTGCTTTATCTAGATCTTCAGCCGAGAATAAAAACAATACTTCTTCAGCATCATCGGCATTGTGCCACATTTGTTCTAGGTTCATTCCACGTTCGGCATGTTCGGCAGCATCGGCCATTAAAACCATTTCCAAATCTTCCAATTGAATTCCGCGCAAACGGACAAACACATGTGACATAACGTATCGGTTAAAGTCCGAAAGATAGAAAAAGCTTTAGATGGTCAAATGATTACTTAATTCGTTGAGTAGTAAAAGCACGACAATAAAGCAATTTGGACTTGACGATTCAGTTTTCTATTGGTAGAGATGCTTTAAGAATGAAGAAGATTTAATTGAAAATGGGGCAGAGTGGATCATGCAATTCTGATAATGAAATGTGTCGATTGCAGTTGTGTTAAGTTGGTTTACTTACCAAATGCTTTGTTCAGAGCCTCAGTACGGGAATGTACTTGAAGGGTAGAATAAATATTCCGGATATATGTCCGAACGGTATCAACACCTAAAAATAATTTATCAGCAATTTCCTTGTAACGGTAACCTTCGGAGAGGAGTTCAAGGATTTCACGTTCGCGCTTACTAAGTGATTCTAGTATAGACGAATTTTGCTTTTTTAAGGGTAATGCATTGATGACATAACGAGCGATCTGAGGCGACATAGGTGATCCTCCTGCATGGATATCACGGATTGCTTTTTCCATGACATCTAAATCAGATATTTTTAAAATATAACCTGTTGCTCCGGCTAAAAGTGCCTTAAATAGATTGTCGGAATCCTCGAAAACAGTACAAACTAAATACTGAACATCGGGTTTATGCGGTTTGCATCTGGAAATACTTTCAATACCCGATTTTCCAGGAAGATTAATATCCATCATAACAACATCGGGGTTTAAATCGGCAAAAGAAGATTCAAAATCCTCCGCATTGGCAAACGCTCCGATGCATTCAAAATCGGACACTTCTTGTAGCATTTCTGTAAAATGAATTCGAAGCTCCTGATCATCTTCAACTACTGCAATACGAATGGGCATAGTTTAGATTTTTTATTTATGCGGAAGTACAAAGGTAAATACCTCAATGGGCTCTGGTATCGCATAATAGTAAGATTATGATTGTTGAGGGTTCCAAGGAAATTCAAGCAAGATTCGTAATCCGTCTGATTCTTGAATGTCTAGATTGCCGTTTAATTCAGTCGCCCGTTTTTGCATGTTTTTCATACCATTTCCATGTCTAAAATCAGGCGTGCTTTTTATACCATTTCCATTGTCGCGTATCAGTAACAAAATATGCTTATTTCGAAATTCAAGGTGAACATCTACTTCACTGGCATTTGCGTGTTTTAGAATATTGTTTAGGCTTTCTTTTAAAATCATCAGTAAATTCCGCTTGAGTTCAGGCCTTAATCGTGACTGTAAATACTCAGGATTTTCGGTGATTAGTTCCGAATGAACCCGGATGTTACTTTCTTCTGAAAATTGATTCAGATAACTACGTACATAGGATATTAAGGAAGAAACTTCATCATTTCCGGGATTTACCGCCCATATAATTTCTCCCATACTGCGAATGACTTCACGACTTAGCTGTCGAACTCGCTGACTTGTTTTTACTAATTCGAGATCACCTTTGGCTTTGCGTTCGAGTCCGCCACTAAGCAGTGCAATTTTCGAAAGTCCGGATCCAATTTCATCATGAATGTCGCGAGCGATGCGGTTTCGGATTTGTTCAATTTCCTGAAGTTGTTCGAATCGTTGGAGGCGTTTACGTAATTTCCGAGTAGCGTAATAGCGAATTAATAGTCCGATTAACCCGATAAAAAGTATGCTCAATACTATCCGGAACGCCCATGTTTGCCACCAGGCAGGAATTATTTCAACAGGTAGAATTAATTCTTCAGTTTCCCAGCCATTAACACCATCTGAGACTTTAACTCGAAACCTGTAATTACCGGGCGGCAATGCCTGATAACTTGCAAAATGGCGATTTCCCGATTCAACCCAGTTGGGATCTAATCCTTCAAGCATATATGCATATTGAAGGTCTTCTTGCTGATGGAAGGCGATTGCTTGAAATTCGAAGGTTAAATAATTCTCTGTGTGATTTAATTGTATGCCTTGTTTAGTAGATATTTTACCCGCTCCAGCTATTTCGGTATCAAACAATTTAATGCTATTTAAAATAAGCTGATAATTACTTTTTGTTGTAGGAATAAAATCGGTTTGAATTACAAAAATCCCATCTTCAGTCTGGAACCAAACTTCTGAATTGGAAACAGGAATAAAATGGGAATATCCGAGATTTCCTGAAAGTCCGTTTTCGGTTGAGAAATTCTGCGTTTTTCGACTAACTCGATCATATCGAATTAACCGATTGGAGCTTAACATCCAAAGATTGGCAGATGAATCGGCATAAATGGAATGAATATTCTGAAGAAGTTCAAGCCCCGAAACTTTATTTATTTGACCATTTTGTATCTCTAAAATACCATTTTTTAAAGTTGATATAAACATCTTTCCTTGTGGACCTTGACATACATCTGAGATACTTCTAATTTGAGACTCATTAGTACGATTCTCTGAGCCGTAAGAAATAATTTGGTATGTTTTTGTGTCGAAACGATGAAGTTTGAATCGACCTTCTTGTATCCACAAACTACCATCCGAAGAAAAGGTTAAACCATCTACTCGATTTCGTATTTCGGGTATAGTTTCAATTACTGGATTTCGAGTATCACACCTTAATAAACCACTCGACATGGTACCAATCCAAAGTATGCCATTTTTATCGCAACGCATCACGGTAGAATTTAAATCGAGTACATTCAAATCACCTTGCTTCGCAGTAATAGCATGCATTTGCTTGGTTTTGGGATCAAAACACCAGAGTCCGCTATGGGTAGTGGCTATCCAAAATCTTCCATCAGGATCATGGCAAAATCCAAAAGGTTCAGAAAAATGTTCATCGGCACCTGGGATAGGCCATGAGCCAGTGATTTCGAGATCTCTGTTTAACCGATAAAGTTTTCGATCAGAGAAATAATTCACGAAGTAAATTTCTTCCGAATTGGTGTAATAAATAAACTGACCAATGGATGTTTTAAATGGAAGTGTATGCAGGGTAATTTGTCGTTGTTCAGGTGCAAACAACGAAAAGCCATCAACAGTACCTAGCCAAAATCTTCCATTGGGATCACGATAAAGACTTCTGATTTCATTCACATTTAAACTGCTCTTCCTCAGTGGGTCATGTTTGTAAATGCGGAAATTTTCGGTACGTGTATCAAACTCGACTAAACCATTTCCACCAGCCCAAAGGATATGTTCATTTCGTGAAATAATATCAAAAAGAATATTTGAAATATTTTCCGCAAGGCTTATTTCATATAAGAATTGCTTGGTATTTCCTGTTGATGTATTGAATTTGAGTAAACCTTTCCCCCAGGTACCAAGCCATATAATTTCAGGTGAACTTGGATCAGGACACATTCGAGTAATCAAACCAGGATTACGTTTCCCTTTACCCGGTAAAACTGTATAAGCTTTTGTTAGTCCTGTTTTAGGATTAAACCGGATCATTTCTGCGCGAGTAGCGAGCCAATACGTGGTGTCGGAAGAAAACCAAAAATCACGAATACTCACTTCAAGTGGAGAAGCATTTAATTCGGATTTTACTTTGAAGTGATTAAATATTCCTGAACGTGTATTTAAACAGGATAATTCTGAAGTTCCATTACATGTCCAAATATTTCCATGCTGGTCTTCCCGAATTCTAAATGCACTTCCTCGGGGTGCTGATTCAGATTTTCTAGGATTATGGATGAAATTTCTAACGTATTGGTTAATTCCATTGATGCAAACAAGTGCATTTTCATGTGAAACCCAGATGTTTTTCCGGGAGTCAGTAAATACAGCAGAAATGTAATTTGATTGTGTCTGTTTTTGATTAGCTAGTAAATGAGTAAAATCAACAAAGTGAATTCCATCGTATCGATAAAGTCCCAGATTCGTCGCCATCCAAACCATACCAAGGCTGTCTGATGCGATGCTATTCACCTCATAAGCTAGAAAACCATTTTGCGTGTTTTTTCCACTAAAAAAGGGCAGGCTTTTATTTAGGATTTGCGCATGAACCTCAAACGATAGAGTCAGTGCAAAAAGGAAGTGTAAAAGGCCGAAGAGTTTATTTTTTACGTCGGGTTTCATTTCGAATGCAACTTACACAAGAATTACGGCTCAACTAATCGATACATAAACAAACTTACTTTTATGCGATTGTGTAGGCCGCTTACCTGAAGAATCTTTGTCGTGTTGAAAATCTACTGAATAATGACGTTCAAAACGACACTCCGAATGGTAGCAGCTGTGGTAGTTTCGCTATTACTGCTAGCGTCTTGCAAAAAAGAAAAAGAACCTGAATTAGTAAATGAAAAACCTAATATACCAGTAGTTCCAGCTGATGGTGGATTGTATGTAAGTGCACCTGGAAATCCAACAGGCTCATCAAGTACGACAACTATTGGAATTGCTGGTGGTACAGCAGTTTCTACAGACGGTCGGTTAACACTTAGTATTCCTGCAGGGGCTTTATCGGGAGAGACTCAAATTGGTATTCAGCCTATAAGTAATCTCGCTCCGCTTGGAATTCAAAGTTCTGCTTATCGACTAACACCCGAAGGAGTAACATTTAATTCACCTGTTGAGCTTACTTTCAGTTATGCTAACCTTGAGTTAGAAGGAACGCCCGCCGATTTCTTATGGGTTACTACACAAAAAGCCGATGGTTCATGGGAAGCAGCAAGGAAAAGTGTTGTGAATACGAGTAATCAAACGGTTCGTGTTGAAGTATCACATTTCAGTGATTGGGCATTGGGGAAATTCATTGACATAGGACTTGCTCCCGGAACTGCTACACTAGCGAAGAATCAGATTCTACGTTTGTTTGCAGTTGGTTTTAAACAGGTTCAGGACGATGATGATGATTTTGTTCCACTTTATCCAATCAATCACGACGATGGCGAATTAGTTCCTTTAGTTCCAGTGATGCCAGACGAAACCCAAATGACCGGATTTCAAATTACAGGTTGGTCGCTAAATGGCAATATGGCACCAGTTTCGGGAGATGCAGGACATTTAGTTCCGGAAGATTTTACAGCTGTGTACCAAGCGCCAGCTGAGGTGCCATCTCCTAATCCAGTAGCTGTATCCATACACTTGAAAGCAAATAATTACCTAGGGGGAATTTCAAACTACATCTTGACCTCAAACATTACTATACTAGATAATGATTTGTATCTTCATTTGAATGCTCCTGGAGACGATTATACTTATTATCAATGGGGTATAAATGGTTCAATTCCACCCAGTACTGGAGAAGTGTGTATGATAAATTGCGGTTTTAGTGAAGGTCAACTCGAAATAGCTGGTGGTGTAACAAGTTCGCAAGGAGCCTATTCTCACAGTTTTGTGATGGAAGTGGGTGGATTACAACCGGGTACTTATGTATTAATGGGGTCGAATTGCAACGGAGATGAAGGAGTTTCTTATAGTGCTGATCCAATGTCTGGTTTTGCTTATTCATTGAATCTGGTAAGGCGAAATATGAATAATCAAGTTTGTGAAGATGAATATACTTGTGCCGATTTTATCACGAAAATAACGGCATACAATGATGAAACAAAGATCGTAGAAGGTAATTTCAGTGGCAATTTGTATTATGATCCACCAGATGCTTGGGATAATTGCACTAGTTCAGAAGAAATTCAAGTAAGTGGCTCATTCCGTCTCAAAGTACTTTTCTAATTCCAATTTAAAATCACAATCATGAAAAAGATTTTAATTCTTTTATTGCTAGTAGTGAGTTCGTTCTCATCTAATGCTCAACTTTTTGATTTTGCTCATACGGCATATTTTGAGACAACTGATCAAGAGCCAGATATGGGTACACTGCTCACACCAAGTGGAAACACATTGCTCAATTTTAACTTTAATAATGCTCCAATCGATCATCCATTATTTAACAACGGGGTGTATTTTCCAATTTACGATTGTGCTAATCACAATTTGTGGTTAAGGGTTAAACATATTGCTGCAGATCCCAATGGATGGGGGAATGGATTTAGTATAGAACAATCGATGAATAGTCCTTTTCTACCAGCTGGTTCTGCTGATCGTATTGGAGGGTGGAATGGATTTTTATATGACTTCCAGATTTTTTCGGATGTAAGTCTCGATGGAAATCGAATGAATGAATTAGGTGCACCTTATCCGGTTCAAATTATTGTGGAAAGTCTCGAAACACTCTACAACGATGGTGGTTCACAATTCGAATGGTTGTCATTTGAAATCTTTAACCCCGAAAGCGATGGCTGGCAATTGATGGCAACCAATTTTACAGGGATAAATCCATTGAGTAATCCGGGATTTAGTGCTGAACTGAACTATTCATATCCAGTTGATTGGGGTATGGCTCCCGAGGGATTTTCGACCGATTTTCCAAATGGTAGCAATACAATATATGCTGTCGATTTGAATTTATCTTCGGCTTACCACTCCGAATTCAGGATGTCGGCTGGAGCGGTTTCTCATTTTCGGTATGGTTATGAGTTTAATACGGGAGGTTATCAAGGTATGAGTATGACATTCGGTGGGGCACCTACAATTATAGGTTCAATAACACCTCAATGTGGGACCGATGCCAATGGAATTATTTCTGTTTCGACAACAGGTCCTAGTCCTTTTGTTTTCGACTGGGGTAATGGCATTACAGGCACATTGCTCGATGGGTTAACTTCAGGAACATATAACGTAACTCTAACTGATGGTTCGGGGTGTATTTCACAAGCAAGTTTCGATATTTTAGAGGCCATTCCTGTAACTGCAACATTGGAAGTTATTCCGAGTGAAGATGGAGTTTCACTTATCATTACTCCAGAAGGTGGCAGTGGAGAATACACGTTCGAATGGAGTACTGGAAGTTTTGAAGACAGCATTTTTGTTAATAGTTTAGGGATATATGAATTTATAGTTAGTAGTAACAATGGTTGCTCATTTTCAGCTTCATATGAGTTTTTAGGAACTGAAGCAGTCAATTCTCCACATATTTCGCTTTATCCAAATCCTGTAGGCAATTTCAGTAGTATCTCAGGAAGTCCAAATACTCACTATCGGGTTCTTGGGCTTGATGGGCGCTTTATTCAAAGTGGAAACCTTGATGCGTTAGGAAAGGGAATGATTGCTACCTCTACTTGGAGCAAAGGTTTATATTTATTACAACTAATCGAGAAATCGGGGGCAACTTACAGTATGCGATTTGTAGTTGAATGATGGATAGAATGCGATTCTGAATTGTATTAAGAATAGGCGAACCAGTTTAAATGGATTTCAATTTAAAATAAGTTGGAATCCATTTTTTATTTAAAGAAAAATTGTTCGTCGAAAAGACTCCTACATCGATGTGTTACTAAGCTTATTCCTTCATGTAATTTCTTTTATCAGGATTATTATTAATTGAATAAAATCAATTAAATAATTACTAAAAAGTAGTTCGATTGACCAGCATGTGAGAATTGAAGAAAGAATATTCCTGCATTTTTCAATTGAACTAAGCTATTTGTTTCGTGTAAAATTTTCGAGCGGAAATGTTATTTCATTTTCACTTACCCTGAAGTAGGTTGATCACCTGATAAATTGGATAGAAAGTGAATCTGGAATCAAATGCTATATTGAGGTTCATTTTATTTTTCGTGAGAAATGCCACACAATCAATATAATACTTCTAAATTTTCTCGCGTACGCGGGGGCCACCTCTAACCACCCTCCAGCTGAAAGAAACGAAATTCGGCGCACATGAGTCGTATAGTAAACGTTTATAAACGGCTAGTTTTTGACAGAGCTGTTGATTTCTTTTTTCAATTCTCGAATGTCTATTATTATTGAAGATGACAGCTTTTAGCAAAACGCGTGAGCGGTAGAGCCGGAACTAGCCGTTTTGGGTGCCTTCGCCAAGGCTATGGCACCTAAAAGGACTATGAGGCGATGACGCGACCATAGTATGCCATAGCCTTGGCGAAGGCATGCAATGGGCACGCACTAACGCCAAGTTGTAACCTTACTTTCAGGATTCGTGATTTTCGTCTTAGTTTCGCGATATGAAAAAACTGCTCATCATTGGTACTGTTTGGCCTGAGCCTACTTCGTCGGCAGCTGGGACACGTATGATGCAGTTAATAGATTGGTTTCAGCAGGCTCATTGGGAGATTTGCTTTGCTTGTCCAGCTGCGGAAAGTGAATTTTCTGTATCGTTGAGTGATCGCAACATTCGGAAAGAAATAATCGAATTGAACGAGGATAGTTTTGATGAATTTGTTTCAGAGTTCAATCCAGATGCGGTGCTTTTCGACCGTTTTATGATGGAGGAGCAATTTGGTTGGCGAGTAGCGCAAAATTGTCCAGATGCCTTGCGGATATTAGATACTGAAGATTTACATTTTCTTCGTATTGCTCGTCAGGAAGCAGTGAAGGAAGGGCGAACGATGGAGTTGGCAGATTTGAAAAACGAAACTGCTAAACGGGAAATTGCAGCTTTGTATCGCTGCGATTTGAGTTTGATTATTTCTTCCTACGAGTACGAATTGTTGCAATCAACATTTCATCTTGATGCTTCGCTTTTGTACTATTTACCTATGCAAGCGGGAAAAATTCCAGTTGGTAATAAATCATTTGAAGAACGCTCGGGATTTGTAACGATTGGGAATTATCGACACCCGCCCAACTCCGATTCTGTGAAGTATTTAAAAACGGAAATCTGGCCACTTATTCGTCAAGCTTTACCCAAGGTCGAAATGCATGTGTATGGTTCTTATCCATCGCCTGCCATGTTGCAATTGAATCATCCTGCATCGGGATTTTATGTGCATGGACGAGCAAACGAGGTAGATGAAGTGATGCAGAATGCTCGAGTTTGTTTGGCTCCTTTACGTTTTGGTGCAGGAATAAAGGGTAAATTGATTGATGCGATGCGTTGTCAAACACCATCCGTTACCACACAAATAGGAGCAGAGGGAATGCATGATGGACTGGAGTGGAATGGGTTTGTGGAGGACGATCCTAAAGTATTTGCAGAAGCAGCTATTGAACTCTACTCGAACGAGAACGTGTGGAATGAAGCGAGTAAACAAGGACGGTTCTTGATAGAAAATAGCTATCAATCAAATGAAAAAGCACTTGGATTTTTAACTCGAATAAATGAATTAATTGAAACACGAAATGAGCATCGTAATCAGAATTTTATTGGTGCAATGTTGATGCATCATACGCTACAGAGTACGAAGTATTTATCGAAATGGATACAGGAAAAAAATAGAAAATAAAGATTAAAATTTAGCAATATCAATTACTACATCCACTAAATCTTTTTTCTTAGAAACACCAAAGTAGTTTTTTAGAAATGCAATGTATTTTTCTACTGTTCTTTCTGATTTAGCAAGGTCTTCAGCAATTTCAGCAGCTGTTTTATTTTGAGCAATGAGCACTAAACAACGACTTAATTTAGTGTTTAATTGAACGTATTTCCGTTTATTTGTTTCAATCTCTAGTTTGCTGGTATCATTTATTTTATCCTCAGCTTGTAGCAGATTCATAAAATAAATATTTAGTTTTTCTTCTATTTCCGAGTCATTAAAAATATAATCAAAATAGGGGCTGACTGATTTTAGTGTTTTAAATTCTCGTTTAATAACAAGGCCAATTGTAATAGGATGACTATCCTTCGTTTTTATCTTTTTAATTTTTAAATCGAAGGAATCTCTGTCTGTCAATTTCAAAATAAAATGAGTGAAGTTCGGAAGCGGTTTCTCGATAAAAAGATCAGGATGTTCGTAATGAACAAAATTTAATTGGGGGTATTTTTTGGATAAACTGTCTGAAATAATTCGGTAAAAAGAATGACATTCAGATACAAAGGCGACTTGCATAATGACACTGGTAGAAGTTCAAATTTAACTTCTTTTCCGACATAAATTAAAACTACCCAAAAAAATACCCAATTGTGGGACATAATTCAAGTGGCTTATTGAAAGGGATAAATTTGATAAGGTTCAATAAATCCGATTTATATGTTGAAGAAATTTACTTGTAATAATTCTTTCAGATTCATTAGAGTATTTGTTTTTAGCATATTACATTGGATATGTAACCACCCTATTATTCTTTCGGCACAAGCTCCTCAATGCCATTGGGTTACACGGATTACTGGAGATGATGTTCAGAGTTTTACTGCATTACAAGTCAATTCGAAAGGAAATGTATACGCAGCTGGTTTTGCATATTTAACAACTCAAATCGAGTCCTTTTGTGATACATCTGAAAACTTCAGCTTTAATAATTTCAACTCAACTCTTGTAAAATTAAGTGTTGCGGGTGATCCCATTTGGAGAAAAGATTTTAATCAAGGAGGAGGATATAATGCAATACGTAAAATACTTCTTGACAAAAACGATAACATCTATATCACCGGCAATTGCTATGGACCAGTAGATTTTAATTTAGACGAAAATGCGAATTCTAATTTAACTCCTAATGGATCAAGTGATTTGTTCCTAATCAAATATGATTCACTTGGAAATTATCAATGGGGAAGAAGGTTTGGAGGAATATCTAACTTTGATATAAGTTATTTAATTGATTTTTCTCCTGATAGCAACATCATCATTAGCGGGACATTTGGAGATCAAGTTGATTTTGGAAATCCCGGAAATCCACTTGTATTTACTTCAACTGGAGAACAAGATAATTTCACTGCTAAAATCAATTCACTTGATGGCAGTACACTTTGGGCTAAACAAGTTGGTGGAATTAGTTTTGACGATGTGATTTCTCAAACCATCGATCAATTCGGAAACATATACCTAGTTGGATTATATATGTTCAATCAAACTGATGTAGATCCGAGCGCTAGTGTTCAATTAACCGAACCTATTAATGATTTACCCATGCGTTCCTATATTTTGAAATTATCTAATCAAGGAAATTTTATTTGGGTAAAACAATACGAAGGATTCAATACATCAACATTGAGCGATATCCAAATTGGCCCCGATAATTCTTTATATACCTATGGTGTGTTTTCAATAGATGCTGATTATGATTTCTCTCCTACCAATGTAGTTACTGCGCCTGATAGTTCAATGGGAACATTCTTGGCTAAATATGATTTAGAAGGCAATTTTAATTGGGTAAAATCTATCGGTTCTTCTGGTTATGGTGGAGCAACTGGATGGGAGAAATTAGTTATTGGGAATTCAGGAAATATTTATGTATCTGGATTTTTTAGTGGCACAAATGATTTTGATCCTGGTCCCAATCAGGAAATTATTTCTGCACCCGATTCGGCTTCATTTAATCCATTTATTGCCTGTTTTAGCCCTGTTGGTGATTTTCAGTGGGTGAAAACAATTCGAAATCCTGTTTTAGCTTGGGGTTTTGGTTTGGCTGTGGATTCTTTGGAAAAGAATTTTTATTTGCCAGGAGAGTTTCCAAACGTATCGGAGTTTGAACTTGGGAATAATCAATTTACCTATGATGGCGGTTTTTATGATGGGTATATTGCCAAATTCAGTTTTTGTGAACGAATTTTAAATAAAGCCTATGTTGAAACGTGCGAACCTTTTTACGAAATAAACGGACAGCAGCTAACAAATTCTGGTTCATATACACTCAATAATCGTTCTCCTGAAGGGTGTGATAGTGTTATTATTTTGACACTTAATTTGAATGATGCCCACTCTGAAATTGCAATTCAATCTTGCCAAGCGGTTGAAGTGAACGGTCAATTTTATGAGAGTTCTGGTACCTACCAGCAAGTAATTGAAAATGGAACTCCTTGCGATAGTGTTTTAATTATTCAGGTTAAAATTTCAGAGCCCAATGCCAATATTGTTACTTCCAATTCCTGTGAGCCAGTTAGTTTTAATGGAATTACCTATAACCAGTCGGGGCAATACACACAAGTATTTCAAAATGTAGCAGGCTGCGATAGTACAGTAACGTTCGATATCGATGTCCTTCAACTCAACGCCCAAATTTTCCAAACCGATTCTATCCTGTTTGTCAATGGAACTCCTACCAGTATTCAATGGTTCGATTGTATTACCGGACAGTCAATTCCAGGTGCCAATGAGCCCGTTTTTATACCACAACAAACAGGTAATTACGGAGCCATTGTTACCGTTGGCGAATGTGCCGATACCAGCAATTGCAGACTCATTCCTGTTCCACCCATTGCAAAAGTACCACCTGCCTTGTGTGATAATTTAATTGTTTCACCTAATCCGGTTCATGATTTCATATCGTTCAATTTAGATAAAGATTCCTACCTCATTCGCTTGTTTACGGCTACTGGTGCACTTGTGTGGCAAAAAACAGGAAATCCAGAAGAACAAGAAATCTCATTTCAGCATCTTGCTCCAGCAGTATATGTCCTCGAAATTGATCAGTGCAGGTATAAAATTGTAAAACAATAAAATCTGAATTATGAAAAAGATTTTTCTTTTATCTATCTTTTTTACGGTATTTCACATAGTAGGTGTTTCACAGCAATTTGACTGGATTAAAACCGTTTATGCGAGTTATCCAAGTTTTTTTCCATATAATCAAGGAAAAGATATTGTCGTAGACTCAATTGGAAATGTCTATACTACAGGTTATTTTTATTATCATCCTGGAGATGTTCCTGTTGATTTTGATCCAGGGCCAGGTGTTTTTAATTTTAATCGAACCGGAACATATATTCAAAAACTGGATCGAAACGGAAATTTCATTTGGGCGAAAAACTTTCCAGAATCACTGAGTGGAGGAGGTTCTAACATTGAAGATATTGCCATCGATAAAGCTGGGAATATTTATGCTGCAGGAGCTTTTTCTGGCACAGCAGATTTAGATCCGGGACCTGCAACACTCAACTATACAGCTAATATTGGTAGTGATCTTTTTGTAGTGAAATTAAATTCATTAGGGGAATTTCAATGGGTTAAAATAATGCCTTACACAGCAGGAACTTACTTTCCATATGTGAGTGATCTTACTATTGATCAGCAAAATAATATTTTAATTAGTGGGAATATTCATGGAGAAATTGATTTTGATCCTAGTGCAAATACTGCACTTTTCTTGGCCCCAAATAATGAAGGATTTGTTGTTAAATTAAGAAGTAATGGCGATTATTTATGGGCTCGACAATTAGGTTTTACTGATCTTTCTGAAGTTACAGCCATGGAAACGGATAATTTGGGGAATGTATATCTTTCAGGTAATACTGCTGCAATGGATATTGATAATGGTCCAGAAACACTGTTTGTCAATACATTTGGTATGGGTGATAGCTATGTGATGAAATTAGATATGAATGGGGATATTATTTGGGTCAAAAATTTTGGCAACAGCACTAACATTGATAATCCAAATGATCTAACCATCGATAAACTAGGTAATATTTATGCAACAGGTTATTTTAAAGGAACAGCATATTTTCCAAATACATCAGATACTTTATCTATAATATCAACAGGAAATTCAAATGTCTTTGTTACAAAAGTGAATACTAACGGCGAATTTATTTGGGCTAAGGCATTCAATGGAAATGATACAATAATTGGTGAAGAAGGAAGGTGTATTGGTGTTGATAGTATTGGAAATGTTTATGTATTGGGATCTTTTAAGGATAGTATTGATGTAGATCCGGGACCTGCAATTGCGTGGATTACTGCACAATCTTTTTATAATTTCTCTCGGTCAATTTTTATCTGTAAGCTAGATAACGATGGTAACTTCATAAGAGCTAAAGCAACGAATGGTGGTGGCGATGTTTTAGCTAAAGCTATGGTAATTGATAATGATGCGAATATTCTTTTTACAGGTGCTATGTGGACATGGTTTGCAGGGCCTATAGATGTTGACCCAGATACTTCCATATATGAAGTGGAAGAAACATATATAGATCCAATTTATGTCGCCAAATGGAAACAATGTAACGGAGGTTCTTCAACCATTAATGAATCGGCTTGTGAAAATTACACTTGGAACAATCAAACGTATTTTGAAAGTGGTTCTTACACTAAATCTTATACCACATCCTTTGGCTGTGATAGTATCGCTAGACTTAATCTAGTCATTTTAAACAAAAGCGTTTCTCAAAATATTCAAATTTGTTCGGGTGAGACATTCAATATTGGCAGCCAAACATTAAATCAATCAGGTATTTATCAAACAGTATTTCCTGCTTCAAATGGGTGCGATAGTTTGGTGACTACCCATTTAACTGTGGATTC
>DAOOQW010000031.1:0-17391 GCA_035388945.1 Flavobacteriales bacterium | reverse complement strand
CGTGGATGTTATGGTTGGAACGACACCAGCGGAAGCATTTCCAGACCAAAGTAAATTACCACCTAAGCCTACACCATTGAATATGTTTAAAAAGTCGCAGCAGTTCTGTCCGTTAAATGAGCCACCGATTTGCATCAAACTTCCCGGATTACTTGGATTCAGTACTGTATATCCGTTGGAGTCATCACTGTAATTCCCAAAAGGGCCACCTGAATCATATAAAGTACCCGAGCAAACTGTGTAGTTATTGACTCCTGATGTTGGAACGGTGAATGTGGTCGGAGGAGTACAAATAAGATCCAAAGCAAATCCGTTTCCTGTAGTGCTGGCATTCGAGGTGAATTTTACCGTTAATGGCCCAGCCGTAGATGTAATGGTTGGAATAGAGCCCAAACCTGGACTGCCCTCCCAAAGCAAGTTGCCTGTAAGCCCGGCTCCATTATAAATTTGGATAACGTCGAATACATTTTCCCCAATGGAACCACCGCTTACCGTCATCATATAACCCGGATTGCTTGGGTTGAGGATTGTATATCCATTAGAATTATTGACATACGAGCCAGTAGGTCCTCCCGAATCGTATAAAATTCCGGAACATACCGTGTATTCATTATTGCCTGATGACGGTACAGTGAAAATTATTGGAGGCAAACAAATTATATCTAAGGCGAAGCCTGCTCCAACGACACTACCATTGGAGATAAACTGCACAGTTAATGGCCCTGACGTGGATGTTATGGTTGGAACAACGCCAACAGAAGGATTTCCAGACCAAAGTAAATTTCCACCCAATCCTACGCCATTGAAAATCTGCATGAAATCGCAGCAATTCTGGCCAGTGAACGTACCACCGATTTGTACCATGTTTCCCGGATTACTTGGATAGAGTGTCGTATACCCATTTGAATCGTCGCTGTAATTCCCCAAAGGGCCGCCTGAATCGTATAGCACACCCGAGCAAACTGTGTAGTTATTAACTCCTGATGTTGGAACGGTGAAAGTAGTCGGAGGGGTACAAATAAGATCCAAAGCAAATCCGTTTCCTGTAGTGCTGGCATTCGAGGTGAATTTTACCGTTAATGGCCCAGCCGTAGATGTAATGGTTGGAATAGAGCCCAAACCTGGACTGCCCTCCCAAAGCAAGTTGCCTGTAAGCCCGGCTCCATTATAAATTTGGATAACGTCGAATACATTTTCCCCAATGGAACCACCGCTTACCGTCATCATATAACCCGGATTGCTTGGGTTGAGGATTGTATATCCATTAGAATTATTGACATACGAGCCAGTAGGTCCTCCCGAATCGTATAAAATTCCGGAACATACCGTGTATTCATTATTGCCTGATGACGGTACAGTGAAAATTATTGGAGGCAAACAAATTATATCTAAGGCGAAGCCTGCTCCAACGACACTACCATTGGAGATAAACTGCACAGTTAATGGCCCTGACGTGGATGTTATGGTTGGAACAACGCCAACAGAAGGATTTCCAGACCAAAGTAAATTTCCACCCAATCCTACGCCATTGAAAATCTGCATGAAATCGCAGCAATTCTGGCCAGTGAACGTACCACCGATTTGTACCATGTTTCCCGGATTACTTGGATAGAGTGTCGTATACCCATTTGAATCGTCGCTGTAATTCCCCAAAGGGCCGCCTGAATCGTATAGCACACCCGAGCAAACTGTGTAGTTATTAACTCCTGATGTTGGAACGGTGAAAGTAGTCGGAGGGGTACAAATAAGATTCAAAGCAAATCCGTTTCCTGTAGTGCTGGCATTCGAGGTGAATTTTACCGTTAACGGCCCAGTCGTAGATGTAATGGTTGGAATAGAGCCCAATCCAGGACTGCCTTCCCAAAGCAAGTTGCCAGTAAGTCCAGCTCCATTGTAAATTTGGATAACGTCGAAGACATTTTCCCCAATGGAACTTCCGCTTACACTCATCATATACCCAGGATTACTTGGGTTAAGAATCGTATATCCATCAGAATTGTTAGCGTAAGAGCCAGATGGTCCACCCGAATCGTATAAGGTGCCTGAACACACAGTATAGGTATTTACTCCTGTTACAGGTACTGTTAATGTTGCCGGAGGTACACAGTTAATATCTAAAGCGAAACCCGCTCCAACGGTATTTCCATTGGAGATAAACTGCACGGTTAATGGCCCAGCAGTAGAGGTAATGGTTGGCACTCCATCTATAGAAGCAATTCCTGACCAAAGTAAATTTCCAGTTAGTCCTACACCATTGAATATCTGTAAAAAGTCGCAGCAGTTCTGTCCGTTGAAAGAGCCACCTATCTGCACCATGTTTCCAGGATTACTGGGATTGAGCACGGTATATCCATTTGAATTGTCACTGTAATTTCCAAAAGGTCCTCCCGAATCGTATAAAGTACCAGAGCAAACTGTGTAGTTATTGACTCCTGATACTGGTACAGTGAAAGTTGCCGGAGGATCACAATTGATATCCAAGGCAAAGCCATTTCCTGTAGTGCTTGCATTCGAGGTAAATTTCACCGTTAAAGGACCAGCGGTGGATGTAATGGTTGGAATAGAGCCAAATCCTAGACTACCTTCCCAAAGCAAGTTGCCTGTAAGTCCAGCTCCATTGTATATTTGGATAACGTCGAATACATTTTCCCCAATGGAACTACCGTTTACTCTAATCATATAGCCTGGGTTGCTTGGATTGAGAATCGTATATCCATTAGAATTGTTGGCGTAAGAGCCCGAAGGCCCCCCAGAATCGTATAAAGTCCCTGAACAAACGGTGTAAGAATTCACTCCTGTTTCAGGTACCGTGAGTGTTGCCGGTGGAACACAGATAATATCCAAGGCGAAGCCTGCTCCAACAACATTTCCATTGGTAATAAACTGTACCGTTAGCGGCCCTGTCGTGGATGTAATGGTTGGTACTGCCCCAACGGAAGTATTACCAGACCAAAGTAAATTTCCACCCAATCCTGAACCATTGAATATTTGCATGAAATCGCAGCAGTTCTCCCCAATGAGCGTACCACCGATTTGCACCATGTTTCCTGCTGTGCTGGGAGTAAGCACCGTATATCCATTTGAATTGTCGCTGTAATTTCCAAATTGTCCGCCCGAATCGTATAAAGTACCCGAGCAAACTGTGTAGTTATTGACTCCTGTTACAGGAACAAATAGTTGAGCTGATAGCTGAGAGCCAAGAAATCCTAGGAAAACTATATAGAAATATTTCATGTATTGTGTCGCAAAATCAAACAAAAATAGGGTATTTATAGAAGATGTAAAGTGGATTTCCTAAAGGGTTAAAAGAGCGTTTAAGCTTGTTCTATGATAATCATGAGAGGGTTAAAATTTTCAAATGAATTCCGAAAACCATTCATTTCGTGAGTTTGAAGCATAAAGTGTAAACTTCAGATAGTAAATTAGCTCGTAGCCGTGCTAACAACAGAATCAAACGAATCCCGTTATATTTACCCTCCATTTTTAATCAACTCAATGACGCCCCAACTCCGTCTTTCCTTTGCAACTGCTTTTCTTAGCGCGCTAATTCTCGTTCCTTCTTGTAAAAACCACCGCGATAAATCCGGAAAAGATTCTCAATCTTTCCTCGATTCGGCTGTTTATGCGAATGTCGATTCAATTGTCAACCTGCCCGAAATCGACTTTAGCGACATGCAATTTTCGGATGAATCAAAACGCTATAATCCATCTGCCAAACGTGTAAATGACATTTTACATACCCGCTTGGAAGTGAGTTTCGACCTTGCACGTCAGCAGCTTTATGGGAAAGCTCGTATCGATATCAAACCCTATTATTATCCAACCGATTCCTTGATTTTGGATGCGAAAGCGTTTGATGTTCAGCGTGTCGCACTGGTTGGAAAGGGCGATGTAATGACCGACTTAGCTTACAAAAACGACGATGTTCAGTTGCATATTTATTTAGGTAAATCCTTTACGCGTAGCGAACCGTACACGATTTTTATTCAATACACAGCTAATCCGCAACGTGTTAAAACACCGGGCAGTTCTGCAATTTCCGATGCAAAGGGCTTGTATTTCATCGATCCGAAAGATGAAGATCCATCAAAGCCTACTCAAATATGGACTCAAGGTGAGACCGAATCGTCTTCTTGCTGGTTTCCAACTATCGATAAACCGAATGAGAAAATGACGCATGAAATCCTCATCACGGTTCCCGAAAAATATAGCACACTCAGCAACGGACTCAAAACCTTAAGCAAGAAAAACAGTGACGGTACTCGCACCGATACTTGGAAAATGGATCAACCCAATGCTCCTTATTTGGTGATGATGGCCATTGGGGAATTCGCGATTGTGAAAGATACTTGGCGAAAAATTGCTGTTGATTATTACGTAGAAAAGGAATTCGAACCATATGCGCGTAAAATTTTCGGTAATACACCCGAAATGCTAGAATTCTTTTCAACCCGCATGGGAGTAGATTATCCTTGGCCTAAATACTCTCAGGTTGTAGTGCGTGATTATGTTTCGGGTGCGATGGAAAATACATCCGCCACGCTTTTCGGTGAATTTGTTCAGCAAACACCAGCCGAAATGATCGATAACGACTTTGAAGATGTGATTGCTCACGAACTTTTTCATCATTGGTTTGGCGATTTAGTTACCTGCGAATCTTGGTCTAATCTACCACTCAACGAATCGTTTGCTACGTACGGTGAATATCTCTGGAATGAGTATAAATACGGGCGCGACGAGGCAGATCATCACCTTCAGGGCGACCTCAATACCTACATCGAAGAATCATTTCAAAAGAAAGTTGATTTAATTCGCTTCGATTATGATTTCCGGGAGGATATGTTTGACCGCCATTCTTACCAAAAGGGAGGATGTGTTCTTCACATGTTGCGCAAATACCTAGGTGATGAAGCATTTTTCGAAGGATTGAAAACCTATCTAACCGATAATCGCTTTCAACCTGCCGAAATTCATCATCTGCGATTGGCTTTCGAAAAAGTAACGGGTGAAGATCTGAATTGGTTCTTTAATCAATGGTTCCTCGATAAAGGACATCCTATCCTAAATGCTAAAATTTCTTGGGATGAAGCAACTTCTGAATCGGTTATTGAAGTAGAGCAAACACAGAATCGGGAATCAAGTCCGATGTATAAATTGCCTTTGGATGTAGATATTTACGAGAAAGGAAATATTCGTCGTACACGCATTGTGGTGGATAGTATGAAAACTACTATTCGCCTGAAAGCCGCAGTTCGTCCCGATTTAGTATTGCTAGATGCTGAACATCAATTATTAGGTAAACTCGATCAGCACCTTACACTAGCAGAAGCACAAACCTTATTTCTTCAAGGAAAACGCTACCGAGATCGCTTTCAAGCAATTGATTTATTGTTAGATAATGCCGCCGAGCCAGGAGTTACCGAATTGTTGAAAATGGCATTGAGAGATCCATTCTGGAACATTCGCTTGTACTCGCTCAATCGAATGGATGAGGTGATTGCACAGAATCCAGAAGATTTCAAATCCATTTTGATGCAATTAGCTGCTAAAGATGAAGAATCATCTGTTCGTGCTGCTGCTTTAGAAAAAGTAGCTGGTTTGAGTTCTGGTGATGCAACTGTTTTTCCTGTATTTGAGAAAGCTTTGAGCGATAGTTCTAATCTAGTTCAAGGTGCTGCTTTAGGTGCCATGTATGCTGCCGATCCGGAGCGTACAAAAGATGCCTTAGGAAAACTGGAATCAACGGCTAAAGGAGATTTACTCACATCCATTGCCGCTATTTACGCTACTTCTGGAACACCAGGTAAATTTGAATTCTTGAAATCGGCTTACGAGAAGGTTAATAATCCAAACGATAAATACGTGTTTATTCAAGTTATGGGTAAATACGCCCTTTCTCAGGATGAAGCTACTATGGATGGTTCTGTTCCAACTTTCGAAAATATAGCTCGCAAAGCAAATGCTTGGTGGTTACGTTTATCGGGAATCCAAGTTTTAGCTGAGTTCCAAATGCGTTACGATGCTAAAGTGGATGCACTTTCTTCAGAGATTCAAACAATGATTGAAAAAGGCACTGCTGTTTCTATAGTTCAACAAAAGGAACTTGAGCGTACTGCTTACAAGAAAAAAGTCACTGAAGTGGACATCATCCTCGATACAATTCGTTCTGAGGAAAAAGATCCTAACCTAACACGTATTTTGATGATGATGGGAGGTCATTAACCTGCTTCTCCATTTTCATATCCAAGGTCCACCTGCAGATTTCCGCCAGTTGCAGCTGCTACAGCTAATGCATCACAGCGTTCGTTCTGTGGGTGGTCGTTATGGCCTTTTACCCACTGGAATTTCACCTGGTGCTTGGGGTAAATTTTTAAAAATCGCATCCACAAGTCTTTATTCTTCTTCCCTGCAAAACCTTTCTTCACCCAGCCAAACACCCAACCTTTGGTAATCGAATCAATCACATACTTCGAATCCGAAAACACAATCACCTGAGAACCCGGATTTTTCAACGATTCCAAGCCAACGATCACACTCATTAATTCCATCCGGTTATTAGTGGTTAGCCTAAAACCCTGACTCATTTCCTTATAATGTGGTCCAGCTCGAAGGATTAATCCATAACCACCTGGCCCCGGATTTCCGCGAGAAGAACCATCGGTGTAAAGTTCAATATGCATGGTGGTTGGATGATGATAGGGCGATTAGCTTAATATCTTTTCAACAAGTTGAGGTAAGTACTCATGTTCGAGTTGATGAATGCGTTCTGAGAGTGTGTCAACCGTATCATCTGGAAAAACAGGACATTGGGCTTGAAAAAGAATCTCTCCTTCATCGTAACGTTCATTTACTCGATGAATACTTATACCCGTTTCGGTTCTTCCTGCCGCAATCACTGCTTCATGAACATGGTGACCATACATTCCTTTTCCACCAAATTCGGGCAATAGGGCAGGGTGGAGGTTGATGATTTTATTCGGAAATGCTTGAATGAATTCGGCAGGAATCAAACGCATGTAACCGGCTAATACGATTAAATCGGGGCGATACATGAGTTTTAGATGGTTGATCCATTTAGCATCGGCAAGCTCTGGACCTTTGATTATTTCTAGGTTGATGCGATGGTCGTATGAAATATCCAGAAAACCACGTCGGGGTTTATCACTCACTAATGCGCTAATCTTCACCTGAGGATTCCCTTCAAAGTAGTTTATCAATCGCCGAGCATTGCTTCCTTTACCCGAGCCGAAGATGATCACATTCGCCATTTACTTCCGTTTTGAGGGGCGAAAATAGCCCATTCTTACCATTATAATGCATCAAATGGAATAGTTTTATCTTCTAGTTCTCAATAGGAGTCGGCCTCTTACGATGCGTTGAAAAAAAGATTTTGATAGTATTTGAGTAAACTCTTTCTTTGCAGCGAATTTTACATAACACAACCAAAATGTCAGACATCTCTGCCCGCGTAAAAGCTATTATCGTAGATAAGCTTGGAGTAGACGAAAGTGAAGTTACCCCAGAGGCTTCCTTCACCAATGATCTAGGTGCCGATTCACTCGATACCGTTGAATTGATCATGGAATTTGAAAAAGAATTCAATATTGCTATCCCAGATGATCAGGCTGAGAATATCGGTACTGTAGGTGATGCAATTACTTACATCGAGAAGAACTCGAAGTAAGCTACCCCTTTCATTTTTTGCCTTTGAGAAGAGTCGTCGTTACTGGTCTTGGTGCTGTTACACCGCTTGGCAATACTGTTCAGGATACCTGGACGGCATTGATCAATGGTGTCAGTGGTGCAGAAATGATTACCCATTTTGATGCATCGAAGTTCAAAACCCGCTTTGCTTGCGAGGTAAAGAACTTCGATCCATCAGGAGTAATCGATCGAAAAGCCGTGGGTCGACTTGACCTCTTTGCTCAATATGCATTGGTCGCTGCCGATCAAGCATACATTGATGCTGGGTTGAATCCCGATAATTTCGATCCAGATCGTTCTGGCGTTATTTGGGGTTCTGGAATTGGTGGATTGGAAACTTTCTTCAAAGAAGTTTACAATTTCGCAAAAGGAGATGGAACACCTCGTTTCAATCCTTTCTTCATTCCTAAAATGATTGCTGACATTGCTTCCGGACACATTTCGATGCGTTTCGGTTTCCGTGGACCAAACTTCACAACTGTATCTGCTTGCGCCTCTTCAACCAATGCGATCATCGACTCGATGTTCTACATTCGAATGGGTAAGGCAGATATTATGATGACAGGTGGTTCTGAAGCAGCTGTGAATGAACCGGCAATGGGTGGTTTTAATGCCATGCACGCTCTTTCTGAACGTAACGATTCGTTTAAAACGGCTTCTCGTCCTTTCGACGTTTCCCGTGATGGATTCGTAATGGGAGAAGGTGGTTGCGCATTGATTTTAGAAGAATTAGAGCATGCCTTAAAACGCGGCGCTACCATTTATGCTGAAATTGTGGGTGGTGGTGCTTCTGCAGATGCACATCATATCACAGCTCCTCATCCTGAAGGCCTTGGTGCTCTCAATGTGATGAAAGCTGCTTTGGAAGATGCTGGCATGCAACCCGAAGATTTAGATTATATCAATGTCCATGGGACTTCTACTCCATTGGGCGACATTGCCGAAACAAAAGCAATCCTAGGTGTTTTTGGTGATCATGCTTATAAAATGAACATCAGTTCCACCAAATCCATGACAGGTCACCTTTTAGGTGCAGCTGGAGCTTTGGAAGCTATGGCATCCTTACTGGCGGTGAAACACGATATCGTTCCACCAACCATCAATCAGGAAAACTTAGATCCGGAATTGGATTCTAAGCTGAACTTTACGTTCAACAAAGCACAAAAACGGACTGTCCGGGCTGCTTTGAGCAATACTTTTGGTTTCGGTGGGCATAATGCTTCCGTTATCTTCCGGAAATATCCAGCTTAACGTGTGAGTTTTCTTTCCGCACAATTTTCTAAGCAACGTGCGCTTTATCGTTCCATCCGAAATCTATTAGGATTTTGGCCAGGAAACATTCGTCTTTACGAACAAGCCTTTCGTCACCGCTCTGTAGCGCGTGAGATCCGTGCTGGTGTTAAAGATTCTAACGAACGTCTTGAGTTTTTAGGTGATGCCGTTCTTGGAGCTGTTATCGCTAATTACTTGTTTAAGAAATTTCCTTTTAAAGACGAAGGTTTTCTCACCGAATTGCGCTCCCGTATGGTGAGTCGTATCTACCTAAATAAACTTGCACTAAAAATAGGAATCGATAAACTCATCCAATACGATGATTCCAATCGACTCTATAAATCGATTTGTGGCGATACGTTCGAAGCGCTAATCGGTGCGATATACCTCGACAAAGGCTTTGAGTTTACCGAGAAAATTATTCTTCAACGCATTATCCGTTTTCATGTGGATATGGAAGAACTCGAGAATCAGGATCTGAATTTCAAATCGAAGCTCATCAACTGGGCTCAACGTCAACGAAAAAGCATCTTCTTCGATGCACGCGAAGAAACAGGTGCCGATCGACAAAAACTCTATTATGTTACCGTGTTAATCGATAATGAACCCAAAGGTGAAGGCGTTGGTTATTCGAAGAAAACAGCCGAACAAGCAGCTTCAGAAAATGCTTGTGCACTGATGGTCAATGAGATTGATTTAGCTTAGTGTTTTTTCAACAATGTGACGTATCTTCGCATGCGGATCATGAAAAAGAAGTTCACCCTCAGCAATTATGTGGATTACGATTTCTCGCTTATCGGGATATGTAGTCAGGAGGAAGATTTTAAACTCTGTTTCTTTCTCAATCAAGCATTACAACTCGATTTTGAACGCATTCGCGACATAGAAATACTGCTACCCAAACAGGGAAACATGGTTAGTTTTTCGTGTTTCGAATACACCGATTTAGATTCTGATTTAAGTTGGTATTTGATTGCCAACCGTCATCCAGCTAGCAATCTACTTCCTGATCAAAAACAAACCGATTATTTACTCCGAATTGTTGGTGAGCAAGAGCTCATCGATACAACTCAATTGGTAAATCAAATTAAGGAAATCCCCTGTGTCCTCACAGCTTTTGTGATTCCTCCTCAAGACGTTAAAAACATCGAAAATATATTACTCTAAAATGAGCAAAGTGCAAAGCAAAACCAAGGTTATCGCAACACTTGGTCCTGCAACATCAACCAAAGAAGTTCTTGAAAAATTAATCATTGCGGGTGTTGACGTATGTCGAATTAATTTTAGTCATGGTTCATATGAGGATCATGCTAAAGTGCTTGGTTACATTCGAGAAATCAACGAAGAACATGGTTTCCACACAGCTATTCTAGCCGATTTACAAGGTCCCAAATTACGAATTGGAGAAGTGGAGAATAATGGTGTAATGCTAGTTGCAGGACACGATTTAGTTATCACCACAAAGAAAGCGATTGGAACAGCTGAGCGTGTTTATATCACTTATCCTCAATTTCCGCAAGATGTTCAAGCGGGAGAGATTATTTTGATTGATGATGGTAAAATCGTTTTAGAAGTTAAGGACACAAACCGAGAAGACGAAGTAGTTGCTACTGTAATTCACGGTGGAATTTTATCGTCTAAAAAAGGAGTGAATTTACCGAATACTAAAATTTCACTTCCGTGCTTGACTAAAAAAGATATCCAAGATTTGAATTTTGCCTTGGAGCATCATGTGGAATGGATTGGACTTTCATTCGTGCGTCGTGCTTCCGATATCTTAGAATTAAAAGGACTCATCCACAAAGCGAATAAAAATGCACATGTGGTGGCCAAAATTGAGAAGCCTGAAGCGATTGATGAGATAGATGAGATTATCGCAAATACGGATGCAATTATGGTTGCACGGGGTGATTTGGGTGTAGAAATTCCAATGGAAAACGTTCCACTCATACAGAAAATGTTGGTGAAGAAATGTCTCGAAGCATCTAAACCAATCATTATCGCCACACAAATGATGGAATCGATGATTACCAACTACAATGCAACACGAGCAGAAGTGGGAGATGTAGCTAATTCGGTCATGGATGGTGCCGATGCAGTTATGCTAAGTGGAGAAACTTCTGTAGGAGCGCATCCAGTTCGGGTTATTGAAACCGTTCAGAAAATTCTCGCTCGGGTAGAAGGATTCGAAGGGATTTATCACAAAGATCACAAGCAAAGTTCTCATAAATCGCGTATGATAACTGATGCTATCTGCTACAATGCCGTTACTATGGCTGAGCAAACAGGTACATCAGCAATCATTGCTATGACTCACTCTGGTTATACCGCATTCCGTATTTCAAGTTTCCGACCTAAAGCAAACATTTTCATTTTTACTGGAAACCGAGCTTTACTCAATACGCTAAGCTTAGTTTGGGGTGTTCGAGGATTCTTCTACGATAAAATGGTAAGTACCGATCATACCATATCCGACATTAAGAATATTCTTAAAAAAGATGGGTATATCAATCAAGATGAATTGATCATCAATGTGGCCAGTATTCCCATGCACGAATTTGGCAAATCGAATATGCTGAAAATCAGTTTTGTTGAATGAGGATTTTACTTTCTTTTGTAGCATGAATATCGACCTGCTAAAAGAGATTTGTGAAACACCGGGTGCTCCTGGTTATGAGCAACGCATTCGTGCCGTGGTATTGCGCGAAGTAGAGTCTATGGGCGATGCAGTTAGCGTCGACAACATGGGCAATGTAACCGTATTCCGGAAAGGCCGTTCCGATAAAAAAGTGATGGTCGGAGCACACATGGATGAAATTGGATTCATGGTGACGCACATTGATGATAAAGGATTTGTCCGCTTTACCACATTGGGAGGATTTGATCCTAAAACATTAACTGCTCAACGTGTTATCATCCATGGATCGGAAGATATTATTGGGGTGATGGGTTCTAAACCAATACATTTAATGTCACCCGAAGAGCGCGATAAATCTGTTAAAATCTCCGATTTCTTTATCGATACAGGTTTAACGGCTGATGAAGTGAAAGCCAAAGTCAGCATTGGTAATACAATCACGCGTGAACGCGAATTCATTCGCATGGGTGAATGTTTCAATTGTAAAAGTTTGGATAACCGGATTTCTGTTTTCATTCTCATAGAAACACTTCGCCAGCTTAAAAATATCCCTTACGATTTGTACGCGGTGTTTACTGTTCAGGAGGAAGTAGGAATTCGAGGAGCACAAACTGCAACGTTGCGCATTCAACCTGATTTCGGATTTGGGTTAGATACAACTATTGCCTACGATGTTCCGGGTTCAAAAGAGCATGAGCAAGTAACTAAGTTAGGTGCGGGTGCAGGCATTAAAGTAATGGATGCTTCTGTTATTTGTGATCCACGTATGGTGAGTTACATGAAAGATGTAGCGTCTAAAAATAATATCACATGGCAACCTGAAATACTCACCGGTGGCGGTACCGACACAAGTGGCATTCAACGAATGACTGCAGGTGGAGCTATTGCTGGAGCTGTTAGTATTCCAACGCGACATATTCATCAAGTAATTGAAATGGTTCATCAGAACGATGTAAGAGCTTCTATTGAATTATTGAAATGTAGCATCGAACAATTAGATCAGTGGAATTGGTCTTGGTAATTCAACTATTTAATACAACATTAATTTTTTGAAACTATTGATTTATCTTTGGCACAGGCTTTGAAAAGCCGCCGCGTCCAAAACAAAAATCCTATGAAATACTCTTTCCTCTTTATGCTGTTAAGCTGTTTCGCTTTAACTGCATCCGCTCAAAAATCCAATCTTGTATTCTTTGCAGAGAATGGTGAAAAATTTACAATTGTGATGAATGGTCTTCGTTATAACGAGACTCCTCAAACCAATGTTCGTATTAATGACCTCATGCCAGCCGTTTATAAAGTGAAAGCGATTTTCGAAGATCCTACACTTGGCGTAGTAACTAAAACAATTCCTTTAGATCCTTATTTAGAATATAACTATAACATTCGCCCTAAGAAAACTACTGCTGTTGGTAAAACAGTTAAGGGTATGGGAAATCAAGTTGCTCGTGATTTGAACATGAAAGATTCATCTGATGTGAAAGATTCTGATTCAAAAGAAAATTATGTAATGCGATTCGTATCACAAACAAATCTTGCTATGCCGGTTCAACAATATCAACCTGCTCCAGTTCAACAGCAAGTAGTTGTAGCACCTCCTCCAACATATACCCCAGCTCCAACAGGAACAGTTCAACAAACAACTACAACAACCGTTCATTCAACTGGAACACCTGTTCAAACTTCAGTTGTTGCTCCAGTAGGAGGAGTTAATATGAGTGTAAATGATCCAGATTTGGGTGTTAATTTTAACATGAGTGTTGGTGTTCCAGTTGGTGGTACTGTTGTTACTTCTGGTGGTACTGTTCAACAAACTACAACAACTACTACTTATGGAACTCCTGTTCAACAACAAGTAGTTCAACAACAATATGTAATGCCAGGTTACAATGGTCCAATCGGTTGTCCTTGGCCAATGGATCAAAATGCTTTCGGTGGTGCTGTTTCAACTATCAACGGACAAAGTTTCGAAAGCAACAAACTTCAAGTAGCTAAACAAGCTTTCGCTAGTAACTGTATGACTTCAGCTCAAGTTGGTCAAATCATGCAGTTGTTCTCTTTCGAAGATTCTCGTTTAGACTTCGCTAAATTCGCATATGGTCATACTTACGATTTAGGTAACTACTACCAAATCAATAGCGCATTTACTTTTTCTTCTAGTGTAGATGAACTGAATGATTTTATCGCAGCTCAACCTCGCCGGTAAGATTCAAATCACATAATTAAAAAGCCCCGGAAATTCTAGGATTTTCGGGGCTTTTGATTTTATTCCACTGGAGAATTTAATTTGCTTGTTTTAAAAATCGTTTTACAATTCTTTCTTGGTCAGTTTGAGCGATTAGAAGATAAACTCCATCAGGTAAGTCTTCTATATTAATTGTTTGTTGCATTTCTTCTTCAGCAGGAACAATTTGAGATTGGGTTTTTACCAGCTTACCCGAATAATCATAAAGTAAGAAGGATACATTTGAATTATAAGGTAAAGTCAGAGCAGTTTTAATAACCGAACTAGCAGGATTAGGATAAATACTAAGTTCGGTTGATCGTGTTTCTGAATCTAGACTTGAAGTTTCGGAAGTCTCTTCTGCTAATCGGAAGGCAACAGCTGGGCAACCAATTCTCACCGAAACTCCATCTAAATCAAAACCATCGGCAGTTGGAGATGCAAAAAAAGCCGGATTAGAAACATCTATGATTTTTAGATAACGAATACCATAAGCGCCACCAATTGAAAGTGTTGAATTTGCAGGAATTCCTAAAGTAGCATTCATGCATATGGATGAATTCAACAGTACCCAATTTGTTCCATTTAATGATCCATAAACGCTTGCTTTTTCGGGATTAGCTTCACAAGCAATTATATCACCCGAGTTAGAACTTTCGTAAATGACAATTTCATTCGTGCCATTGGTTCGATAGCAAGTAGATGATAATTTCAAAACTATCTGACCACCAAATCCGAGTGTGAAATAATTAACAGGAGTTGCCAATTCGGTGTTTTGAGGAGCTCCTAGTGTTTTACTAACATTTGAGCTTGCTGCCGTCACTGTTGTGCCATTTTTCCTTAATCCTTGCGTATAACTCTCTACAGAACTAGCGTTCGATACGATCGATGGAAGTGCAGGTGTAATCGTTAGTGCATTTATTCCAATTACTCCATCAAGATCAAATCCATCCTGTGTATTGTTTGCCGATGTATTCGGTGGCCTAATTGATGCATCTGTTAAACGAACATATTTAGCCCATGTTAAGGCACCTAAATCAATTCCTATTGGACTTAATCCAGCATCGCAATATGTACCTAAGTTAGTCCATGAGCAATTGTCTTGAGAAGCATATACAGTTACTTTATCTGGATACAAACCTGCACAAGCAGAAGTAACTCCAAATGTTGTTTCGCAAATAGTCAGGTCATTTCCTGGACCATTTGAAAACCCTGCTCCTAATGTTAGTTGGACAGATCCGCCAAATCCAAGTGCATAGTAATTGTTATTTGCTGGAGGTGTGATAGCATCACTGCATTGAGGTGCTCCAAGTGCATTGCTAGGATTTCGATTCGTACCAATTAAGCCATCTGTTAATGGCGACCAACCGCAACATGATGTATAGCCATCTCTTCCTCCTGATAAAACCGTAATTGAAGTTGCATAAACTTGAGATAGTACCTGTTCGCTAGTGCTAACAAGTAATAAAGCAGAAAAGAAAAGTGTACTGAATGGATGCTTTAGGTTTAGTAGTTTCATAAATGAATGGGTTAGTTTGCTGTATTAATGCGATAATAAACTATCGAAATAGTTGATTACCAAATTATAAAAAATTATAGATAATAAATCTTTATGACTCGTTAATGACGAATCACTTTACCAACAGTGATAAAAAGGATGCGTAAATCTTTCCACACATCTTTTTCATCCATGTATTTTTTATTCAAGGCTAGTTTTGCAGGCATAATTTCCTCGATATACGTTTTCTCCGGATCAGAGGAAGCTGCTAATAAATCGTTTTCATTCGAATAAGCTATGCTGGCATAATCGGTAATTCCGGGACGAATAGATAAAACTTGACGTTGGTCTTGAGTATATAAATCTACATAACGTCGAACTTCAGGCCGCGGTCCAACTAAGCTCATTTCACCAACAAAAACATTGAAAAGTTGTGGTAATTCATCGAGCTTGTATTTGCGTAAATAGAAGCCTACACGCGTTACACGAGGATCTCTACCGCCAACTGTTAAAAGCCCTTTTTGATCTGCACCAATGCGCATGGTTCGAAATTTCCACAGTTTGAAATCTCTTCCATTAAGTCCTACTCGAACCTGCCGATAAAATCCCCCTCCTTTTGAATCTATCACAACTATCAACCATAAACTAAGTAATATGGGAGATAAGATCAATATTCCAATGGCAGAGGAAAATAAATCAAACAGGCGTTTAAGCATGTTATATCGATGTTTCTACAGCTTCAATAACAGCAGCAAGAACTTCTTCTACTTGTTCATCACTTAAATCGATGAAAACGGGTAATGAAATTTCACGACTAAAATTATCATACGTAACTGGAAATTGATCAATCGAATAACCCATTTCCTTGTAAAATTTCATCATTGGAACAGGAATGAAATGAACATTTACCGAAACATCCTTATCAAATATCTTTTGCATGATTGCATCTCGTTTAGCTTCTGCAATACCTCGAATTCTCAGTGGAAATAAGTGATAGGAAGATATTTTTTCATCCGTTTCGTAAGGTGCTAACTCTGCCCAAGAATACTGACTCAAAACTTCCTTATATCGATCAAAAATTTGCTTTCTGCGGGGTAGCGTTTTCGATTCATATCGACGAAGTTCAACCAAGCCAATTGCAGCCATGATATCAGTCATGTTGCATTTATAACCGGGTTCGATGATATCGTATTTCCAGTTACCCTTTTGCATTTTAGCAAGGGCATCCTTGTTTTGTCCATGCAAGGTGGCAATACATAGATAATCGTAGATAGCCTTGTTATCGAAAGGCTCTGGTAGATTTAATGCAACGGCACCACCTTCGGCTGTAGTTAGATTTTTTACAGCATGAAATGAAAAGACAGATACATCAGTTAAAGAGCCAGTCATTTTACCTTGATAGCGCGCTCCAATTGAATGAGCTGCATCCGATAGGATTAATATCCTACCTAACTTCTCTTGAACTTCTCCCCGTGCTTTAAATTGAGCCTGTATGTCAGCTCTCTTAACAAACGAATTAATTGCATCAAAATCACAAGGCATACCACCAAAGTCAACGGGCATAATGACTTTAGTTCGTTCAGTTATGAGCGATTCTAACTTCTTCGGATCAATATTGAAATCTTCTGCTTTTACATCGCAAAAAACCGGACGAGCACCGGTATGCATCACAACATTAGCGGTAGCAGAATAGGTGTAGGCAGGGACAATTACTTCATCACCCGGACCAACACCGAACCAACGCAGAACGATTTCGAGTCCGGCAGTGGCTGAATTTAAGCAAAGGGTGTTTGGATTACCGTTGTATTCGCTGAGGTCTTTTTCGAATTGTTTAGTGCGTGGACCTGTTGTAATCCAGCCGGAACGAAGCGCTGCTGTTACTTCATCTATAATTTCTTGGTCGATATGGGGAGGTGAAAATGGGATCATGGTTCAGATTTTTTTTCCGGATAAAATTGATTTATCGAGACAATGATGTATGTCGTTTTCCGGGTGATTTTTTTAAAATGAAGAAATCAATTATTCCTTGTAAATAGCCTATTCCGTAGCTAAAAT
>DAOOQW010000030.1:13466-17857 GCA_035388945.1 Flavobacteriales bacterium | reverse complement strand
TTGATTTTATGAAGCACCCGGATAAGCGTCCAATTCAGAATTATTTATTAGGATCTTATCCGGTAAAAATTCAGGAATTATATGAAGTTCAGGCGGTAGGGCAGATGTATAAATATAATTTCGACTTAGCGATAAAGAGTTTTGCCAAGGATTCAACTAGTGGATTAACAGAATTATTAGGAAATCCATTTAACATGGGAATTACAGATTGTCACGATTGTGATCATCAGAAATTTCAGAAAGTAAAATATAACAAGCGAACATTTGCAAGTAAGATGCTTGAGATGAAGAATAAAACAATGAGTTCGAAAGAAGCTCAGGAGAAAGCAAATAATGCTTTTTTATATGCCAATGGTTTGTATAATATGACTTGGTATGGTAATGCACGTTTGGTGTCGTCAACTGTTGTGAATTGGGATTATATCGATACCTATCATTTGAATTCATACGATAATGAACCTAGGAAAAAATCGCCTTATTATGATTGTGCTGAAGCTCAACGTTGGTATTTAAAAGCTATGGCTTGGAGTACGAATAAAGAATTTAAAGCTAAATGTGCATGGATGGCTGCAAAATGCGAGCATAATTTATGGTTAGAAGGTGAGTATAATTTAATGAATACCGAAGGTGAAGAAGAGCAAGGCGATTTTAAATCGGGTATTTATTTTAATTTGATGAAAGCAAGTTTTTCGGATACTCAATATTATAAGGATGTAATACAGGAATGTGGCTATTTCTGTACGTATTTGAATCCGGAAGATAAATCCTGCATTAAGAATAAATAATGATGAATTTAAATCAGGTAACACTTCCTGTTTTGAATGTGAAGCAGGCAATTGAATTTTATACCAAGTTGGGACTCGAATTAATTGTACAATCGATTCCCGAATATGCTCGGTTTGTTTGTCCAGATAACGGATCTACATTATCGGTTCATCGGGTTGATACTTTGCCTCAGGGAGATGGAATTTGGGTGTATTTCGAATTGGAAAATTTGGATGAATACGTAGGTAAAATTCAATCTCAAGGGATTAAATTGGATGAAATGCCAACTGATAAACCTTGGTTGTGGCGAGAAGCACGATTAAAAGATTTAGATGGAAATCAATTAATTTTTTATACGGCTGGGGGAAATAGAATAAATCCACCTTGGAGAGTTGGAAATACTAAATAGCTGACATGAATAATGAAACATCTGGGAATAATAAATCAGTTCAGGTATTTTATTTTACTTGTTTGGATAGGACTACTAGTTAGTGTTTTGGGGAGTTTTGGTGCTCCACCAATAGTGATAGATAATTCTGATTCTAGAATAATTTCGCTCGAAATAAATCCTACCAAACAAGATGTACAGTTTTATTGGAAAGATGCTGCAGGCAATAAATTAAAATCGATTCAGCAATTAAAAACCTTTGTGGAAAGTCGTGGTGAAGTATTGCAATTTGCCATGAATGGCGGCATGTACACCGAAGATAATTCACCTTTAGGATTGTATATAGAGGAGTATAAAACACTTACTTCATTGAATACTAAATCAGGGAATGGAAATTTTTATTTAAAGCCGAATGGTGTTTTTTATTTATTGAAAAATCGAAAAGCGGTAGTTTGTCGAACCGAGGAATTTAAAATCAATCCGAATATTCGGTATGCTACGCAATCGGGACCTATGTTGGTGATTGATGGGAAAATTCACCCCGAGTTTAAATTAGGTTCATCTCATGTGAATATTCGAAATGGTGTAGGAATATTACCGAATGGAAATATCTTGTTTGCTATTTCAAAGGAGGAAATTAATTTATACGATTTTGCACAATACTTTAAACAAGCTGGTTGCAATAATGCTTTGTATTTAGATGGATTTGTTTCGCGGATGTATTGTCCGGAAAAGAAGCAATACTCCTTGGATGGTAATTTTGGGGTGATGATAGGAGTTGGAATAAGGAAATGAATCAATTGACTAGCTATTTAAGAATAGAACGGAATTTAGTTACTAGTATCGAGCGGTAAGGATAGAAGCGGTTAGCCCGCATCGTACGCCTTCGCCAGAGGCTATGGCGTACGAGAGGACTAAAAGCGGATAGCCTGCTCGACCGCCCAAATAAAACACATATATGTATTGGCAAACGAATTTTAACTATTACATATGTAAGGATTGGGTTATTGTGTGAAGAGAATGAAAAATGGATTAATATTAAAGTCGCACACAATCAGGTAGATATATGCTTTTTGCTTATAAGAGCCGTATTTTTTTTATGTAAGAATGAAACACTTTCTGTCGGATTACGGTAAAGGGAAACAAACAACCTAATCTTACCATTATGATGACACGTATTTCTCGAATTCTGGCCATTCTAATTATTACAATTGGTGGACTAAATGCACAAACAGATCATACTACTCAGGTTCAAACGCAAACACGTAATTCGGAAGTAAATACACATTCACCACTTGGTACTCTTAAGCACAATAATAATGAGGGAAATAATCAAATGATAACCATTTGCCATCAAACTGGAAATGGCGGTTCTCATACCATTACGATTAATTACAATGCACTTCAAGCACACTTAAATCACGGTGATCACATTGGAACTTGCACTTCAGGTAATGATGATGATGATAATGATGATGAAGGTGAAGACAACGACGATAATGGTGATGATGATAATGACGATGAAGGCGAAAACAACGACGATAATGGCGATGATGATAACGATGATGAAGGAGATGACAACAACGACAATGGTGATGATGATAACGACGATGAAGGTGATGACAACAACGACAATGGTGATGATGACGATGATGAAACAACCGATGGTGGTGATACAACTGTAGTTGAGCCTTCACCAGCTGGATGTAATGCAGTTCAAGTAATGAGTTACATCCCAGGAACAACTAACGATCTTTTAACTCCAATTGAAGCAGCTCGTCAGAACTTGATTAATGCTTTAGGTTCTCCAGAAGACAGCGATGTAGCAACACCATCTACTGCGTATAACTTTGTAGCACTTGGTTTTGGTGGAGAAATCATATTAAAATTCGCTAATCCAATTCACAACGGTGATGGAGATGATATTTATGTAGTAGAAACGACTTTCGGTAACAACTCACAAAACTGCAGTCGCTATCCAGAAAAAATCCGCGCATTTGCTTCTCAAAACAATTGTGATTGGGTTTTCTTAGGCGAAGGTTGTCAGAACACGTACTTCGACTTACAAGGATTAGCTTGGGCACAATATGTAAAACTAATCGACATCTCTCGCATTGACTTTCCTTACGGTGGTTTAGCTGATGGATATGACTTAGATGGTATTGTATGTTTGAATGGCGAAGAAGTAAATCCAGTTCTTTCTACAGTAAGCAATGAGTTCGCAGTTGAAGCTTACGATTACTTACCTGGTACAATGAAAAATGGTGGTGCAGTACCAGCAGCACGTAGCAACAAAGACAATGCAGTAGGTGCTCCACAATACAGTGATGTAGTAAATTTTGTAAGCCTTGGATTTGGCGGAAAAGTAAGCTTGAAACTTGGATATGTTGTGTTTAATAAACCAGGTGCTGACTTCATGTTAATCGAAACATCTTACGGTAACCCATCATGCGATAATTATCCAGAAACTGCTCGTATCGAAGTATCGCTTGACAACACAACATGGTACATGCTTTCTGAATCATATTGCTTAGATCAATCAATCGACATCGAAGGTTCAGGTACAACTATGTTCCAATATGTTCGCATCTCTGACGCATCAGCCATGAGTAACTCACACTTCCCTGGAACTGCCGATGGATTTGATGTAGATGGAATTGTAGTAGCTCAACCAGGATGTTCTTCAACTTCTACTGCACGTATTGCTCAAGTTCAATCTCAAGACAATACAACAACTGCAAACGAAGTTGCCGAAATCAGTGTGTATCCTAACCCATTCAACGAAACATTAAGTGTTAACTTGAGCACAAGCAACACAGGTGAAACTTTCGAAGTGTCAATAATCAACACACTTGGACAAGTAATGATTCGCGAAAACGTTGAAGTGGCTAGCAGCAGCACAATTCGTCACATGCTTCCAACTTCAGATTTAGCAAAAGGAACATACTTAATCAGTGTTCGCTCTGCTAACTCAAACGAAGTAATTCGCACAGTAAAATTTTAAAATAAGGTAATTAGGTTTTTTTAAATCCCCGTCGGTTTTCCGGCGGGGATTTTTTGTTTTTGGGTGTATTTGAAAACTCCGCAAGCTCCGTTTTCAAACCGCGCTATTCGCTACAAGTCCTCACTCTACGCCTTCGCCAAGGCAATGGCGCACGTTGCGGGCTTTTCGCTGCTATCGCTTACACAACATTTTAGTATGATGAGAAATTGAGAGTATGAAAAATCATTTGGGAAG
>DAOOQW010000030.1:0-13366 GCA_035388945.1 Flavobacteriales bacterium | reverse complement strand
TACACAACATTTTAGTATGATGAGAAATTGAGAGTATGAAAAATCATTTGGGAAGTCTGCTCGGACTGAAGTCCGAGGCTGCGGGAGGAATAATTAATTCAAGTTTGAAAATCTAAACCAAAGCCCTGGACTATTTCGGTTTCGTGGAAATTAATGGATGATCTTATGGATCTCGGTTCCAATTTTTAATAAATAAATCCCATGTGGTAATTCGGTAAAATCAAGTTTTGTTTCTTGATTCATTATTCCCTGTTTCTGAATTATTCCTGTTGAATTAATTAAATAGTAATTCTGCATGTTTGTCCCATATCCTTTAATAGTTAGGAAAGACTCAACTGGATTGGGATAAATGTCAATTTTATTACAAGTTAAATTAATTTGACCCGTTGTAATTCCATTGTTTGTGTCGGATTCGGCAGCTTGAACTACTGTTTTAGTAGACGATTCTTGAATAATGATTACAGATTTTAAGCGAGTATAATTCCAGTTTGAATTTTTAGCGATAGCTTTTCGTAAAGTAACTGAATCGCCAATTGTGGAAGGAATCGAGATCGGAATACCCGAATCACCATACAAGGATTTACGATGCACATTGTAATGCTCTGTTTCTCCATTTGGTGAGGAGAAAAATACGGTATCCTCAGCAATAGCTCCAAAGATAACTAGTTCTCCAAGCGAATTTTCTGCTTCTGTTTTAACCGATATGGTTGAGATAATCGAATCGCTGCTTTGTATCTGATTTACTTGTATTGAAATGGGGCTTGTTTGATTTAAATAAGGTTCAAATAAAGCAGCAGAAGAATAATTGGAAGATTGATTAATTACCTCTCCCTGAATGACAAAAACCGGTGTTGAGCCATACACTTGGTAGTAATTGGTTCTTCCGTCATTTTCATTAGCATTTTGTTGACTGAAATAGCAATTCGGATAGGGCGAACTTGGATACATCGAAATGTGAAGCACATCGGGATGTTGACTTAGGTTATCAAAAAAGCCTGGATTGCGATTTGCACAAATGCTACATCGACTATTGGTGAAGTGTTCAACAATAATCTTTTTAGGAACCTGAGCTACTATAAAATTGGCGAATAAGGAAAAACCGAGCGTAAATAAAATTGCTTTCATGAGGTGTTTTTTTGTATTGGTCGAATCTAACATTCAAACCTTACAAAGAGGTTGAAAATAATCTGAAAGAATAGAACTTTTACCCGGACTGAAGCCCCGGACTTAAGTCCGGGGATGCAAGAGGTATGCTCTAGATATGAGTAAAACCTAGAACATTATGCTATGCTTATTATTCGAATGTCTTTGTTTTGAAAAGAAACGATATCACCAAGTTGTTTCTCTTTTAACGCTTGTCCAATAGGAGAAGCAATGGATAAAACAGCAATTTTCTTTTCGTGTAGTGTGATAAAACCTAATGCAGTAGCGAAAAAGAAAGTACCAATTGAAGTTTCGACTAAAGCTCCCGTTTGAACTTGATTCAATACATGTTCTGGGAGTATGCGTTCCAATTCTTCTTTTTGTCGAATTGCTTCAGCCATTCTTCGACCGGCCATTTCACGTTCTTGCTGCAAGAGTTCGCGTGAAGTTTCATGTTTGTCGCCCATGCTACTTTTAGTATCACCCGCGGCAGATTCTTGGGCAGAGCGTTCAATTTCGTTCAATTCATGAATTCTTTTTTGAAGTAAATTCATGCAACTTAAACGAACTTGTTTTTTTGTAATTGCCTTGTTATTAGAATTTAGCTCTTGCATTTCATGGTTCCGATTTGTAGATACGGAAATTTAAATTAGATTCACAATTGTAAATCAAACCTAATGTATTTAAGATATCTATTCACACTATTATTCTTAGTTGAGAGTTTTTTGGGAATTTCTCAATCCATCTACGAAGTTTATTCTATTCCTTTTTCTCCATTGGTGCCCGATCAGACAATTGGTATTCCATTGTTGGATGATAATTACTCCAATTCAATTTCTATTGGATTCCCCTTTAAATTTTTTGGAAATTCTTATACAACGTTAAGGGTTTCAGCAAACGGTTTTGTATCCTTTAACAGCGGATCTTTATCAACCAATTATATAATATCAGACACAATTCCAAGTACTGCAGTTCCGAGTAATTCTATACTGATTACTTATTTCGATTTAAATCCTGTAGCTGGCGGAGAAATTAATTATCAAACTATTGGTGAAGCTCCTAACCGCATTTTTGTGTTATCCTATAATCAAGTTGCAATATTTGGCTCAAATTGTATAAACACGCTCTATACAGGTCAGCTTCAACTTTATGAGAATAAAAGCACTATCGAAATTCATATCACCAGTAAGGAAATATGCAATTCTTGGACAAATAGAGCACTAGAAGGAATTCAAAATAGCACCTCAACTATCGGTTATTCTGTACCTGGCAGAAATACAATTAATCCTTGGGAAGCCTTTAATGACGCATGGAGATTCGAAATAGATACAACTATTTATTCTATTTCTGGGAGAGTTATTGCTGATATTAATGGAAACTGTTTTTTGGATAGTTCTGATTATACAATTCCAGGACAAGTCATTATTTTGAACAATGGTTTAGATTACACTGCTACCAATAATCAAGGTTCTTATTCTTTCGAGGTTCTAAATAGTAATTACCAACTTAAATTTAATACACTTCAGGAAAATTTACCCATTGCTGATGTAGTTTGTCCTACTGATGCATTCTATACAGTCCAAGTTAATACACCAGATTCCGTATATAATCTCTACGATTTTTATATTTCCCCCGACACCTTTTGTATTGATCCAAGAGTATTTATTTCTCCTGTTGGAAATTTACAATCATGTGTGGGAAATGAAAATCATCAATTAATTTCTGTTGAAAATTATGGCTTTGAACCAATGGTAGGTTATACCGTTTCATGTACAATTCCTAACTCGGTTACAATAATAAATACCATTCCTGAATATACTAGCCAGAATGGTCAAACATATACTTGGAGTTTTACTGATACTTTACTTTATGGAGAGTTTACCTCAATTCATATTTTCGATTCGTTAGCTTGTGATCTAGTTGATTCTTCACTTATTTGTTTTCATGTTAATGCTGAAAGTATACATGATTGTGACCCATCAAATAGTCAGGCAGATATATGTCAATATTCGAACAACTTGTTCATTCCAAACCATATTCAATTATTAGATACATTACCAATAATTCAATTTGTCGATAATCTTATCGAATACACTACAGACACTTGGTATACCTATCGGATTGAGTTTCAAAATACGAGTCCCGATTCAACTCATCGTATAATTATTAGGGATGAGATCATTAGTTTTTTTGATCGCAATTCGGTTGAATTATTAAGTTCATCACATCCTTGTAAATTAATTAATCTGGGAAATGGTTCAGTACTTTTTGATTTTGATGATATTAATTTACCTAATAATCTTCAGGACTTTTATTCAAGTATAGGTAATCTTGTATTTAGAGTGAAATCAAATCAAGTTTTATTGCCAGGAGCTTCGGTTTCAAATTATGCTACAATCAAACTAAATGATATTAGTTCTATTCAGACTAATAGCGCAACTATTCATAAACCCAATATATTAGGAATTCCAGATTTAAATTCAGAATTTTCAATCTATCCTAATCCAACTGCTGATTTCATAAATATTATTGATAAATCCTCCCAAATAAATCGTATTCAGATTTTTGATATTGAGGGTAAAAAAATTCAAGAAAGTAGTATTTCAAAATCGAAAAGCCAAATTCAAGTTAGTCATTTAAGAGCGGGTATTTATTTGATTAAATTATTTTCAATAAATGGGGAAATATACAATCAGAAATTAATTATTGTAAATCCGAATTAAAAGGAAAAATCAGACTTGTTAAAATCATAGAAAAAAATTAATGTGCTTTCCATGAAAATGGTTCGTATATCAATAAAAATTCTATTTTTATACATCTAAAATCCTCCATATGAGACAAAAATTACTTCTTGGATTCCTGTTTTTTATAAGCAGTTTCGTTATTCATGGTCAAATTCCATATGGAGTTTATGAGGTGCCATTTCATCCCTTGAGCCCAGATCAGGCTACAAGTATTCAACTTTATGATGATATGTATTCTGCACCGATTCCTATCGGATTTAATTTCCGGTATTTTGGAACGGATTACTCAAGTTTGAATATTGCATCGAATGGATATGTGACCTTTAATCCTGAATTGGAAGGAGCTTATTCAAATTTCTCAGTATCAACCCATATTCCTGATACAACAGCACCATTGAATTCAATCTTTTTTACTTGGTGTGATATTAATCCGATGAATGCCGGGAACATTTCTTATGGAATTATTGGGGATGCACCTAACAGAATATTTGTCGTTCAATTTATTCAAGTTCCATTATTTGCCTGCACACAAACCTATACAGGACAATTGCAGTTGTTCGAAGGTTCCAATAATATTGAAGTGCACATTACTTCCAAATTATTTTGTGATACTCAAGGTGGCTTAAGTAGCATTGCCATTGAAGGAATTCAAAATGCCACTGGTACAGAAGCGTACGCTGTTCCTGGACGTAATAATTATGGTGTTTGGCAAGCTTCGAATGATGCCTGGAGATTTGATCCAGATACCGTTTCTCAACCTGTTTGTATCATGTCGGGACGCGTAATTGCTGACTTTAACGGGAATTGTATTTTAGATGAGTCGGATTTTTCTATTCCCGGTCAAGTATTAATTCGCGACAATGGTGAGGCGTACACGTCAACAACCGGGCAAGGTGTGTATAGTTTCGAGGCCGACACTGGAAATTACACCATCGCATTTAATGGTTTACAATCGGGATTACCTTTTGCAGAAATTTCGTGTCCTACGGATGCTTCTTATAATGTTAGTTTTGAAACGGCTGGATCGGTAAGTAACATGCTGGATTTTTATGTTCATCCTGATTCTTCTTGTTCCGATATTCGAGTTTCTTTGGTTCCAATGGGCCCGATGTTGCGTTGTGCTGGAAATACAAATCACCAATATGTTTCGGTTTCCAATCATGGTTTATTACCGATAATTGGCTACACAGTTAGTTTAACATTACCCGATTCTATGTCGGTTATGGAAACAATTCCCGCTTTTTCAAGTCAAGTAGGAAATACACTTACCTGGAATTTTACCGATACACTTGTTTACGGCGAATACACACAAATTTCCATAAGTGATTCTTTGAGCTGTTATGCTACCGATGGAACATTGAAATGTTTGTCGGCGACTGTTCAATCGGATGCTGATTGTAATACAGGTAACAATAGTTCAGAAGTTTGTCAGATTGTGAATGGCTCATTTGATCCAAATCATATTCAGCTTTTAGAAATGTCTTCTCCAGCTGAGTTTGTCAATGAATTGCTCGTTGCAGGAAATGAAACTTGGTATACCTACCGAATAGAATTCCAAAATACAGGAACTGGTCCTGCGCAAACGGTAGTTATAACCGATGTTTTACCAGCATTTTTCGACTATGGAACAGCTGAAATATTAGCTACAAGCCATTCAGCATTCTTGGTTAATCTTGGAAACGGAACTTTGAAATTTGTTTACAATGGGATATCTCTACCCGACAGTAATACGAACTATGCAGGTAGTATTGGTAGTGTAGTGTTTCGTGTAAAAGCTAATCAGATGCTTTTTCCAGGACAGCAAGTTGCTAATCAAGCTTCCATTGTGTTCGATGTGAATGAACCTGTAATTACTAATCAAGCTTTGATTCGTGTTCCGAATGTTACTGGAATTTCGTCAATTGAGAATAGTGTTTCTATGTATCCGAATCCAGCTAATCAATCAATCCGAATTAAATCGTCTAATCAATTAGTTGATCGAGTTTCTATCCTTGATTTAAGTGGAAAACAAGTTGGTAATTACCCTATTTCAAAGGCAGAAGAAACCTTGGTTATTGACCAATTAGCGAATGGAATTTATTTGGTAGAATTCTATCAGAATCAGCGAAAAATAACGCAGAAAAAACTAATTGTTTCGCATCAATAATGCTTAAATAAACAAATAGTAAACTCCTTCAGAATTCATTTTTGAAGGAGTTTTTTTATTACTTAATTCAGCCACCAAATTGAAAAGGTTAGGGCGGTAGCAAAGCTCACCCACAGTAAATAGGGAATCTGAGAGTAGCCAGCGAATTTATCTACACGATAGAAACGGACTATCATAATTAGAATGCATATCCAAAGAAGAAGAATATCTATTAAAGCAATTCCAATTTGATGAGCACTGAAAAATAAAATACTCCAGCAAAAATTTAAGAATAATTGAATGAAATATATGCGAATGGCGAAAAGTTGAGCTGGGCTTTTAGCTTTTTCTAAGATTCGGAAATAAGCATAGCCCATCAATGCATATAAGGTTGTCCAAACAGGGCCAAAAATCCAATTGGGTGGAGTAAATGATGGTTTATTTAAAGTTAGATACCAGCTTTTAACGCCCCCTATGGTAAAATATCCAGAAATTCCGCCAATGATTAGTGGAATTGAAATACAGAGCAATAAACGAAGAAAACGATTAAGCATAGTTTTAGAATAGGTAGGAATACAAACCATGTAAAACCTGTATTGTTCGAATAGACAGGTTTAAATAGTTTAGTCAGAAAATAATGGATGAATGTTTAATAATTTATATTTTAATTAATTCCAATAAATAACTAGAATATTATTTGATTAAATATTCTTGAAATATGCTATTATGTTGGGTTTTGATATAGTTTAAAACCCAACAGAAATAATTGAATAATTAATTGGATTTTATTAACTCGCCTGCTCAATTAAAAAATCTCTCGGATTGGAAATCGGTAATACACAAAAATGGAAGTCATTCAGATTATTTGTAACAATGTGAGAACATCCACTTTTAATGGCAGAATAAACCTGTAGTGCATCTTCAAAATCTTCGGCTTTTTTATCTTCAATTGCTTTTAAAACCTCCGATTCGCCACAATCAGTTATACGAATATGTTGAAGCAGTTGTCTGATTTTCTTATTGGCTAAAGCACGTCCTGATTTTTTCTCTGCATGATACCAACAGATTCCTAGTGACAAAGTTGATGTATAGAGCGTAAAGCGTTTATCATCTGCTAAACTCAATAAACGAGAAGAGAATTCAAATGCAGGATATTCTCGATTGAGTACATTAATGATAACATTTGCATCCACAAACACCTTCATGCCTTTTTCTTTTTGGCTGTATGATGCTCTGCTCGAAGTGCTTTACTGCTTTTAGGTTTACGGATGTATTCGGTTTCGCCTTCTGAAATTAAGTGAACCCAATCTGAGACAGGGAAATCTTCGATGTTTTTATAGCCGCCACTGGTAAGCCTACGCAAAAGGATTTCGGTGAGCCTGCTTAGGCTAATACCTTGTTCATCGGCGTATGCTTTTGCTTTATCAATAACACTGGAATTGAAGCTGAGCGTTATTTTGGAGTCCATGGCATTTTGTTTATACCACAAAAATATTTATTTCATACGTAAAACCAAAATCCTAAAAAAAAAGCACACCATTTATTGATGTGCTTTTGTGTTTTAGTTAACCAGTTTCTTATACCGGATACGTTTCGGTTCGTGATCACCAAGTCGCTTCTTCTTATTCTCTTCGTATTCCGAATATCCTCCTTCAAATACATACACTTGAGAATCGCCTTCGAATGCCAATATATGTGTACAAACACGATCTAAGAACCAACGGTCGTGACTAATAATTACTGCACATCCAGCAAAGTTTTCTAAACCTTCTTCTAAGGCACGAAGTGTATTTACGTCGATGTCATTCGTTGGCTCATCGAGCAATAGCACATTGCCTTCAGCTTTTAATGCCATAGCTAAGTGCAAACGGTTACGCTCACCACCCGATAATACACCTACTTTTTTTCCTTGGTCAGCTCCGTTAAAATTGAAACGGCTCACATAAGCACGAGAATTCATCGAGCGCCCACCAATTTCCATCGTTTCGTTTCCTCCCGTAATTACTTCCCAAACCGATTTGTTCGGATCGAGTGATTCGTGAGTTTGATCCACGTAACTAATCTTAACCGTTGGACCAATTTTGAATTCACCTACATCTGCTTTTTCTTGTCCCATAATCATTTTGAAAATGGTCGTTTTTCCCGCACCGTTAGGACCAATAATTCCTACAATACCAGCTGGTGGAAGACGAAAATTCAAATGCTCATAAAGTAATTTATCACCAAATGCTTTTGAAACATCTTGCGCTTCAATAACCTCATTCCCTAAACGTGGACCGTTCGGGATAAAGATTTCGAGTTTCTCTTCTTTCTCACGTACATCTTCACTCATCAACTTATCGTATGCCTGTAGACGAGCTTTTTGTTTCGTTTGACGGCCTTTAGCACCTTGACGAACCCATTCAAGCTCACGAGCCAACGTTTTCTGACGTTTTGATTCGGTTTTTTCTTCTTGTTGAAGTCGTTTTCCTTTTTGTTCTAGCCAACTAGAGTAATTTCCTTTCCAAGGAATTCCTTCACCGCGATCTAATTCGAGAATCCAACCAGCAACATTATCTAGGAAATATCTATCGTGGGTAATAGCGATAACAGTACCCGCATAGTTCTGTAAGTGTTGCTCTAACCAGTCAATCGACTCGGCATCCAAGTGGTTGGTAGGCTCATCGAGCAAGAGAATTTCGGGTTGTTGAAGTAATAGTCGGCAAAGTGCTACTCGGCGACGCTCTCCACCCGAAAGTGTTCCGATAATTCGGTCAGAATCTGGACAACGCAAGGCATCCATAGCGCGCTCCAAAGTAGAATCAATTTCCCAGGCATTCTTGGAATCAATTTCGTCCTGTAGCACGCCTTGACGGGCAAGAAGCTTGTCCATCTTATCGCCATCCATGTAATATTCTTCAAGGCCCATTTTTTCATTCACCTCGTTGTATTCGGCTAAAATATCCATGATGGGTTGAACACCTTCACGAACTATTTCGATAACCGTTTTACTGTCGTCCAATTGAGGATCTTGCTCCAAATAACCAACACGGTAACCTGGAGAGAAAACCACATCACCTTGGAAGGATTTCTCCACTCCAGCAATGATTTTCAAAAGGGTTGATTTACCTGAACCATTTAAACCGATGATACCGATTTTGGCACCATAGAAAAAGCTCAGATAAATGTCTTTCAGTACTTGTTTTTGAGGAGGAAAGGTCTTGCTGACCTTCACCATGGAAAAAATGACTTTTTTATCGTCTGACATAGTATGTAAAAAGGAGCGCAAAGATAGGAAAATGCACGTTTATTAAGGTGATTTCCTTAGATTGATCTGTGAAAATAGAAACTACTGTCGATATTGATTTGCCTTTTTATTTTCTGCTGCCAATGAAACAGTTTCAACAATTCGTTTGGTTCGTGTTTCGGGACGTTTGGCGTTTAGTATCCATTCTAAGATACCTCGTTTTACTGAGCGTGAAAATAAATTCCAATGTTGAAAGGCTATAGGTTGTTGGTCGAATAATTTCTGCATTTCATCCGGCACCCGAATTTCTTCCACCTCATTTAAAGCATCCCAAGTACCAATTGATTTAGCATGTTCAATCATCTTTAAACCCGAAGGACGCATCAATCCTTGTTCAATTAATTGAGCCACTTTTATTTTATTGACTTTACTCCAATTGCTTTTAGGTTTTCGTTTGGAGAAAAATTGGTAATAGGTGAATTCATCTCGCGTATTGGCTTTACTATCTATCCAGCCAAAACAGAGTGCTTCATCGACAGCTTCGGGATAATATATACTTGGATGCGGACTAGCTTTTTTATGGATGATGAGCCAAACAGAAATTTCGTTTTCGGCATTTTTCTCTAACCAGTTTCTCCAATCTTGGCGAGAAGCTGCGTAAAATGTAGCGATGCCGTTTTTTAATTCCATAAATGAATTACTCAGAGTTTATCCTCTAATAATTCAACCAGAGTTTGTCCGGTTAAATGATGCGTGATGATGCCAAGTTCTTTAGCAGCTTGGATATGTTGAATAGAATCGTCGATGAATAGGGTAGAAGAAGGGTTCAATTCAGCGTCTTGTAGCACATATTCGAAAATACGCGGATCGGGTTTACGCAAACCAACTTCGTATGAAAGATAGAGTTGTTCGAAGAATGGTTCAAGCGAAGGCAGATTGTGTTCCTCGAGTAGGTAGGAATTAAATTCTTCGATGTGAATGTCGTTGGTATTTGACAGCAAAAATGTGCGATGATTTTCGGCTGCTTTTTCGAGGATAAATAAACGCTCTTCGGGTAAATCAAGAAGGATGGAGTTCCAAGCAGAAATGATTTGAATATCGGTTGTTTCGGGTTTTACGTATCGACGTAATTCTGCAATAAAATCTTCAGAACTTATCGACCCAGTTTCATAGTCATCAAGCAAACCACTTTGTTTAGCTTGAGAAAAATGATTGGCAAAATCGTCAATTCCCAGTTTTTGAAATGCTTTAATAGGGAGTTGATAATCAATATTGAGAATTACACCTCCTAGGTCGAAAATAATGGCGTCGATATGTTGTCCTTCGAAAATCATGGTGCAAATGTAAAATCTATCCGTTCGAATACTTGCTAAACTTTAGATTAATCTCCCTCGAATAAACTAGATTTGAAAATCAATTTCGAAAGAATTGGTTCATGAAAAATGATCAATCAGTCTAAATTAATCTTCCATTTTTCGCTTTTACTTTTATTGTTTTCCTGTTCTAAAACGGAGCTAGCAAGTTCAACTAAAAGCCATCCAATCGATGTTGTAGCTGAGTCAGATTCATTTATTCGGGGAATTGATATTTCATCTTTACCTGAAATTGAAACTGGAAATACATCCTTTTTTTCATCCCTTGGAATAAAGACAGATTTACTTTCCATATTGAAAGATCGAGGTGTGAATACTATACGCATTCGACTTTGGAAAGATCCGGTGAAGGAACATTCAGGTTTTGAGGAAGTGAAATTATTTTCTCAACGTGTTCATCAAATGGGGATGAAAGTTTGGCTTACCGTTCATTATTCTGATACTTGGGCTGATCCAGGACACCAACAAATGCCAGTTGTTTGGTCAAATGTTTCTTATTCTAATCTTAAGGATAGTTTGAATCATTATACCACCAAAATAATGCAGGAAATTCAGCCGGAATTCATTCAAATAGGAAATGAAATAAATCCCGGAATGCTTCTTCCTGCAGGTGAAATTGTATCCAGAAAAGATCAGCTTGTCGACCTTCTTAATACTTGCACACAGGCTGTTCGAGCGTTTTCAAATCAAACGCGCATCGTGATACATTTTGCTGGTTTGGAAAATGCCAGCTGGTTTTTCAATCAAATTAGTGAAGTTGATTATGACGTTATGGGCTTATCCTATTATCCCATTTGGCATGGAAAAGATTTAGATGTGTTGCAAAACACCTTAAACACACTTGTTCAAACCTACTCTAAAGACATTGTCGTTGCCGAAACTGCTTATCCATTTACGTTAGGTTGGAATGATTGGACTAACAACGTTGTTGGTGGAGACGATCAACTGATTTTACCAGATTATCCTGCTAGTCCAGAAGGTCAAAAGCAATTTGTAAATCGAATTCGTTCTATAGTAGAAAATACACCTAGAGGAATTGGATTTATATATTGGGGTGGTGAATTAGTTTCGACACAAGGTCCGGAGTCAACTCAAGGTTCAACTTGGGAAAATCAAGCAGTTTTTGATTTTACGAATAAAGAATTACCAGTATTAGAAGCTTTCCATAAATGATAGATCATTTTGTATCTGTCAATCTCTTGCTACCAGTGGATTTTAATTAAATAGAAGAATACAGCCTTTGATTTTGGAATTAAGCGCTGACAGTCTATATTTGCCGTCCCTGAAAACGGGCTTGTAGCTCAGGGGTTAGAGCATCGGACTCATAATCCGCGGGTCGCAGGTTCGATTCCTGCCAGGCCCACAAAAACGGACAATGTTGTTAAATCAGCTTGTCCGTTTTTTATTATCTGAAACTTCTCATTTTATTAGCAAACGGACCTTGACCGGTAACACGGATGGATACTTCAAATCCACCACGTCCATTACTAGCAGGGCGAAGATTAGAAGTATTGATATCGTAGCTAAATCCAATAGTATATTGAGAAAGTTCGAGCATAGCTGAGAGAATAACAGCATCACGAGCACGTAAATACGCACCTAGATAAGCTCCTGCGCCTTTATAAAATCCAGAATATTTTGATTCAGGTAGAATGTTATATCGAACCATTGAACCAATAAAAATTTCTTTTGCCGGACCTTGTTTATAGAACATGAAACCCGGATTTAGCGCCAGTTTTGAGCTATTTATGCTAAATAGGTAATTTCCGTGAATTACATATTTCATATTTAATTTATCCCCCGATTCAACAAAAGAATAACCCGGTTGATTGATGTGATAGACGGCAAATCCAGCACATCCTTTATTAAATACAGTATTCGATGTTTTAACCAAGCCCGCAGTATTATTAAACGACCATAAAATGCCGCTGCTAAAGTCAAAATACGAGAATGTTGGATTAGCGATATTTTCTCCACTCGATAAACTAGGATCATACCCTGCACCTGGATTATACTGGCTTCCCCATTGTAAATCGGCCGGATTTATTTTAGCTTGACCAAAACCAGTTTGCAAACCCAATCCTAATTTATGATAACGACTAAGGTGGATTTGATGTGTTAAAGTAAATGATCCTGTTGTTGTTGTCAATTTCCCATCACCACTTTGATCATTAAAAAAGCTTAAGCCAACAGCCCAAAAGTTTTTATCCTTTTTTGGTTTTCCAATTCGCGCCATACCTGAAGCTGCGTAGGTTTTATAAGGACTTGTAACAACTTTCCACTGATTTTTATAATTCAAATAAGCTTCAGCATTATTTAACGCCCCTGCCATTGCTGGATTCTGAATCAAGGGAGCCATTGTAAACTGTGAGAAATGTATATCCTGCCCAAGAAGGTAACTCGGGAGAAGCAAACTTATAATCCATATTAAATACCAGTTTTTCATTTTCAGTTATTTATCGGATTAGTGTAATATTTCCTTGTTTCTCAATCGATTCCTCATTTATCAGCTTCGCTTTGAGGTAATAGACAAATACTCCAGCATTTTGCTCTTGTCCGTGGAATGTCCCATCCCAGCATATTTCTGGATCATTGGTTTCAAAAACTAATTCTCCCCATCGGTTGTATATTCTGAAGTTCAACTCCGAAATACAATTGGTACCATACAAACGGAAGCAATCATTCTCGGGATCTCCTCCATTGCCAGGTGCAAATACATTGGGAATGAAGAAATCATCACAAATTATTTCGACCG
>DAOOQW010000029.1:0-18123 GCA_035388945.1 Flavobacteriales bacterium | reverse complement strand
AGAATATACGCAAGCGGGAGTTTGTTCGTACGGTAATAATGGTTGTACTGCTCCTTACATTGTACCTGATCCAAGTTGGACTCCACCAGCACCTATGTGTTCTGGAGCTGCAACTATCGATTTAAATACTTTGGTAACCGGAACTCCGGGAGGATATTGGTCTGGTCCCGGTGTTACTGGACACAACTTTTCACCAGCAGGTTTGAGTGGTGATGTTGATATAACTTATACATTTTCACCTAATTGTGCTGATGCCGTTTCGGAAACGGAAACGATTTCAATTGTAAGTGGAGGCTCTGCAGCATGGACTCCTCAAACAGTTTGTAGCGGCGCTGGAACTGTCAATCTTAATACACTTCTAACTGGAACTTCAGGTGGCACCTGGTCTGGAACAGCTGTAACTGGAAATACATTCGACCCAGCTGGATTAAGTGGAAATATCTCGATCACTTATACGGTTGGAACAGGTACTTGTCAAGCTACCAGCACACAAAATATCAATGTAGTTGCAAGTGCTAATCCGGCTTGGGCATTTGCTCAATCGTCTGTTTGTGCTTCCGATCCAGCTATTAATCTCAATGCGTTAATCACAGGTACAACGGGTGGAACCTGGACAGGAAATGGAGTAACTGGATCTTCATTCTCACCAACAGGATTATCGGGAAATCAAACAATAACATACACAGTAGGTACTGGAGCGTGTGTTCAAACCAGCAATCAAACCATTAATGTAATTGCTAATTCGGATGCCTCTTGGACAGCTACTTCGATTTGCACTTCTACCTCAAGCCTCGATTTAAATACGCTAGTTACAGGTACGGCAGGTGGAACATGGTCTGGAACAGGAGTAACAGGAAATCTGTTTAATCCAGCTGGTTTAACAGGTCCACAAGCAATAACTTATACAGTTGGGGCAGTTGCTTGTTTATCAACGGCTACACATGATATCACAGTAATTACTCAACCTGTAGCTCCACTAATTAACGGTACAAATACTTTCTGTAGTGGAACTGCAATTACACCATTAACGGCAACACCTGCCGCTGGTTCAACAATAACTTGGTATAGCGATGCTGCTCTAACGACATCGGTTGGTACAGGAAATTCTTATACGCCTCCGGCAGCAACAGCTACATATTATGCAACTCAGGGAGTTACTGGTTGTCAATCTCCTGCTTCGAGTTTTTCTATTACCCTCAATCAATCGCCTCAACCACCCGTTTTACCTGCTCAAGTTCAATGGTGTGCAGGAACTCCTTTACCAATATTGACAGCCGTATCGACTGCACCAATTATAACTTGGTATTCCGATGCTGCACAAACAACACAAATAGGAACAGGCTTGACTTATCCTATCACATCAAGTTCAAATGCGTCCTATTTTGTAACAGCAGAGAACTTAGGTTGCGTGAGTGCTCCTGCATCAACCAACTTTATTGCTGAACCACTTATTACTGCTCAAATTTTAGGGAATTCACTTGTAAAAGCATGCTTACCTAAAGTCATCACCTTTCAATCCAACTCCCCAACTGGAAATAGTTGGTCAAATGGATCGAATCAATCCTCTATTTCAGTTGTTCAAGCAGGAGTTTACGTTTTAACACAACAGGGTTTCTGCAATACCTCAACCGACACGGTAACTTTAGTGGATATGTCGGTTAATGCGGCGTTTAATGTGGAGATAAATGAAACTGGTTTATTACCAATTGATGTGGTAGTAGTGCCTTTAGGAAATGAAGCGGATCATTGCACTTGGTTTTTGAATGGATTGGACTACGAATTAGCTGATAATAATACGTTTACGTTTACAGAAGAAGCTCAACAAACGATTACGCACATCTGTAATAATCAATTTGGATGTGCCGACACAGCAACACAAGTTGTGGTAATAGAACTAGAACCTGAATTATACGTTCCCAATAGTTTTACGCCTAATGGGGATAATATCAACGATGTTTTTAAGATTTCGGGTTATGAAATCACACAACTCAACATGCGTATTTATGATCGTTGGGGAGAAGAAATTTATGTGATAACAACACCCGATGGAAGTTGGGATGGCACAATGAGTTCAGGTAAACTTGTACCTGATGGCGTATATGTGTATCACCTCAACGCCCGAGATAAACACAGTAAACCGTATCATTTTCACGGTTCTGTTTTGTTGATTCGCTATAAATAATCCGAAAATAGATTCGCTTTTAGTTTGATGGCCAACAGCCGTCCTGAATCTTATTTACCTATAATTCAAGCTTTTAAATCAAATTCACTACCATAAACTTGCTAGGAAATTAAATGTTTGTACATTTGCTGTACATACATACATTTTCTAAATGAAGCGTATCGATTTCCTCAAGAAAGGCCTTTTGGGAGCAAGTGCCCTAGGGATTGCAGGTTTGATTCAGAGCGAGGAAAAAGTCGGTTCATTAGCAATTGAACAAGTTGGATTCAACCATCTACCGCTTGAAAAAAATAGGATTATGAATAATACGATTATACACCGAGCCACTACACGTGGTCATGCCGATCACGGATGGCTCAATACGCATCATACGTTTAGCTTCGCACAATACTACAATCCTGAGCGAATGAACTTTGGTGTGCTAAGGGTTTTGAATGATGATATTGTAGCTGAAGGAAAAGGTTTCGGAACGCATCCTCACGATAACATGGAAATTATTTCCATCCCGCTAGCGGGCGATTTGGAGCATAAAGATAGCATGGGAAATGTGCAGGTTATTCGCGAAAACGATGTCCAGGTGATGAGTGCAGGTAGCGGAATTACCCATTCGGAATACAATCGTAATTCCGATAAACAAGTTAATTTCCTTCAAATTTGGGTATTTCCTAATAAGCGAAATGTGAAGCCACGTTATGATCAGTTGAGCTTTCCAAAAGCTGATCGTCACAATCAATTACAACAAATTTTATCGCCCAATGCGGATGATGAGGGCGTTTGGATACATCAGGATGCTTGGTTTTACCTGGGCAGCTTTGATTCTACTTTTTCATCATCCTACGCATTAAAAAAACCAGGAAATGGAATCTATCTCTTTGTTTTAGAAGGAAGTATACAAATGGGTGATACTGTTCTAAATCGACGAGACGGAATGGGTGTTTGGGATACTCCATCTATCCAATTTCAATCCTTAGAAAAAACCGAAATTCTTGTCATGGAAGTTCCCATGCAACTTGCTTAATACTAACAAAAATCAAATTCGAAATGAGTACAACAAAATGGGTTTTAGATCCTACACATAGTGAATTGCAATTCAAAGTAAAACACTTAATGATTACAACGGTAACCGGACATTTCGGTGTATTGGAATCAGAAGTTACTACTGAGGACAATGATTTTTCAACTGCTAAAATTTCTTTCAAAGCAGCTGTTGATTCAATCAATACAGGAAATGAGCAACGAGATGGACATTTGAAATCGGATGATTTCTTTAGTACAGAAAAATATTCTCATTTGGTATTTGAATCTACCCAAATTGAGAAGAAGAACGAAGAGGAATTTACTATTCATGGTAACTTAACTATTCGTGAAGTGACTTTACCAATAAGCTTAAAAGCCGAATTGGGTGGAATTGCAAAAGATCCTTGGGGAAATCTAAAAGCTGGATTCACAGTAAGTGGTGTAATTAACCGTAAAGATTTTGGTCTTACTTGGAATGCAGTTACCGAAAGTGGAGGATTATTGGTTAGTGAAGACGTGCGTTTAGCTGCCGAAATCCAATACGTAAAAAGTTAATATCCAACCCAATAATGGCGCAATGTAGCAATACGTTGCGCTTTTTTATTGCTTATTTCTAAGCTGTATATTGCCGATATGAAAGTTACATTAGGAGCTCAGGATTGGTTCATAGTTGTACAAGATTCATTTTCAGCAATAGCTAATCCTAGTAAAGCCGTAGCTATGTCGGCTTATATGAAATATCAATTCAAGTATCTAGGCATTCAAAAACCATTGAGAGCAGAAGCTACTCGAAACCTTTTTAGCTTGTATGAAAAGCCTAGTTTAGAAGTGTTAGACGAATTAGTTCCTTTACTCTGGGAAAGTCAGTTTCGAGAATACCACTATTTCGCCATGGAATGCTTGTTTCATCAACGCAAACACTTTCGGTTAACTGATATCGATTTTTTAGAATCACTTATGCGTAAAAATTCTTGGTGGGATTCGATCGATTACTTAAGCCCCGTTTTAGCAGCCGCATATTTTAAGAAATATCCTTCCTACTTAATTCCAATCAGTAAAAGGTGGAATAAGGATAAAAACTTCTGGATTCAAAGAGCTAGTTTATTGGTTCAATTGAAATATAAAAAAGAGTCAAATTGGGAGCTTCAATTCGACTTGATTCAAAATTTAATGCATGAAAAAGAGTTTTTTATACGCAAAGCGATTGGTTGGTCGCTTCGAGAATTAGCAAAAACCGATGCAGAAGCCGTTCGTGACTTTGTGCTAAGTAACCCATTATCAGCACTTAGCAAAAAAGAGGCTTTAAAGCACATCTATTAAATTAATTGATTATCTGTATGTTAGAAACTCCCTTGCAGTAATTGTTTGAATTTCGCTGAGTTTGGATAGTTTTGTAACCGCCCAGAAAAAAGCATGCGTAGAATTTTCCTCCTATTTATATTATTTATCCCGGCATTGGCTCAGGCTCAGGTTCCCTCCAAACCTCAACCTGCATTTCGTGATACAATCAAGCCAAGAAAGGACACCATGCGAGTGGATACAACCGAATTCTGGCGTGATTCCTTATTCAAAGATCCCAAACAAAGGGTGTTAAAAGATGGTGCCGTTCTTCGTCCACCTCGTCCACCTCGAAAAATTAGAAAATTCAAGATTCGCTATTCCGATCGAATTCAGTATAATGTTTTATTGGATTGGCCAGTAACTGCATCTGCTGGTGTTCCTTCTGTTTTAACATTACAAAAACAACTTACCTCTTGGGAAGATTCATTACTTCCTATTCGTTGGAAAGGTGATACAACAGCCTCTCAACGTGCTTGGTCGGTAGTATATCGTTTTGGAAAAATATTCCTACTCGATGCTCCAATTGAATCGTTACTCCTTTCTGCTGAAGAAGATTTCTTTGGCTCGATGGGACGAAGTCGAGAATTTCAACTAAAAGGCATCAACTATACATTCGCGCCTCCTTATCCACTCGCATTGTGGAAACCTTCCGGTGGAATAAAATACGATCAAACAACGCTCGAAAATGAAGCCTCACGCATGCAACTGGCTCAACTATCGGGTGCTGCTCTCGATGCAGGATCAATGGCAAGTGATCAACTTTCACTTCGCTGGATGCAACGCAAATCAGTAAATTACCGAGAATCACTTCATTTGCTTAGAGCAAACCTTGCAGGATTAGGTTCGGTTATGTCGCTAAGTGATAACCCAGAATTTGGAAATACTGCTGCTGCAAATTGGTTGTATTACACCAATCGTCAATATGGTTTCTATTCGGAATATCGCTACAAAGCAGCTGATTTGAAACGTGATTATTTACTAGCAACTTTCACAAACCCGAATGTTTATACTGCATTATACAGTGTATTCTATAAGTATATGATTACGGGAGAAGATTCTATGGCAACTCCTGCCATAAAATTAGGTTATGGAAAGTATGTGCTTCCATGGGCACGTTTGGGCTTCACTCCATTTGGTCCAGAATGGATTCCTTCACTTACGCTAACCAATCACCGACAAATGCTTCAAGCATATGCTCGAATTGGAACAGGGAATTTCGCAGAATCGTATGGTGGTGGAATTAAATTATTCAACATCAAACGGAGCCAAAACTTCACCCTGAATGCGCATGTGAGTATTTGGAAACAACGTTATTTCTTCCAAGATTGGTTAACACAACAAGTTCAACCTATTAATTGGGGCGGAGCTGCTATTGTAAGTGGTAACTTATTGCTTACCAAATCGTGGAATCACCCAATGTCACTCGCTTTCCAAGCAGGCTATAAAACACGTGGTTATTTAGAAGGTGAAGTTTGGGAGGCATCTCCGGTAATTCGTGTTGGATTAAGCTTCGCCTTAGACCGTGACTATAGTCAGGATGATACCGTTCCGGAATATTTCACTCCGGTTAAAAAGAAAAAACTGACCAAATCACAAAAACGCAAAGCTGCAATTGCGAAAAAAAAGGTACAACGTAAATGAGCAAGCAGTATAACATATTTGGGCATTTGACTAGTAGGCTTTCTGGTATTGCAACTGCATTCCTCCTATTAGTATTGTTGAACTCTTGCAGAAAAGAAGAATTAGATCCAATTACGTATCCTTCTAAATCGGTCGACATTGCTGAGTTAGAAATCCGGACTTCAGATATGGGTAAAGCCTTTACCTTTTGGTCTGAGACATTAGGAATGCCAATCATTGATACGAATACTGTTAGTTTTACAGTTAAAATAGGCTCATCACGATTAACGTATCGCTTATCTAATACGACTCTTCCTCCAGTTAATCACTTTGCAATTTCAATCCCAGGAAATCAAATTGAAAAAGCTCTTGATTGGTTAAAAAACACCGATGGTAAATATGCTAATGGCCCTAAAAATCCAGTTGAAATTATTACCGATGAAATTACGGGAGCTGAAATAAGTTCGAATCCAATTTACAATTCTCATTCAATCTATATTAACGATGGAACGGGCAACATCATCGAATTGATAGCTCGTCATGATTTTGGCACCAATGTAACAGGTGATTTTAATCAAGATCAATTGTTGAAAATATCAGAAGTAGCAGTCGTTACAAAGAATATCACTAAATGTTTGGGTATCGTATCCGAAGAATTTGGCGTAGATGTTTTCCCAAATTCTACTTCGAGTTATAAACCCGTTGGTGGTGCAGATGGAATTATTCTTCTAATCATGCCCAATAAACCATGGAAACCAACAGAATCGATTCTATCTGAACCATTTGAAACGATAGTTACACTTCGTTATCCGGAAGATAAAACCATTTTGCTTCCTAATATGGTAACCTATTCAACGTTTACCATTAAAACCGAACCTTGATTATCTAGGAAGTAGGAATTTCAAAACAGCAGGGAAGCGCTTCTGCCAGTATAGCTCAGAATGAGCTGCGCCAGAATATACCTTTGTCAACCAATTCTTCTTAGAATATCCTTTCTCTTTCATTAGGGCATCTATTTCCTTTTGATAAGGTGCATATTGCTTATCTAAGGTTTCTGTTCCATGATCGAAGTAAACGCGATGTTCAGTAGAAGGTGGCAACTTCTTATTTAGATATGCTTTAATAGCTTTCGGTATTCGAGCATCATTCATTTTCAGACTTACCGGCCAATGAGTCGAAATACAAGCTGCCGAGCCAAAAACTTTCGGATACTCGCACATCGCATAAAGTGAAATCAATCCTCCCATACTCGATCCAGCAATACAAGTATTTTCACGTACACGAGAAGTGTAAAACGTATTGTCGATAAAAGGCTTCAACTCCTTGACAATGAATAATAAGTATGCATCTGAAATAGGTTCGCCTTGATATTCAGCCACAAGTTTTTGTTGAAGTGTAGCTGGAAGTGTTTTGAAAATCGATTGGGGATTGTATTCCAAAAAACGCTTATCGTTAGAGTGAATTCCAACAATGATGCATTGTGCTATTTTCTTGTCACGAAGCAAGGCTGATGCGGCTTCTCCAGCCTTCCAAGGTATGTTTCCATAGGCTGTTGTAGAATCGAAAAGATTCTGTCCGTCGTGCATATAAATAACCGAATACGGTCCCTTTTGCGGATAATCTTCAGGTACCCAAACATCAATATTTCGTGGTTCAACCTGATTAGATGGAAAATGAGGAAACCGCTGTATACGGCCATTTCCGGGGACTTTCTTTTGCGCCGAAAGTGTCATAGTACACAAACAAAAAACAATAGCTAAACGAATCATAAGGGATGAAATTCTCGCACAAATGAAGGGAAAATGAGCTTCAGAATTCAATAATTTTAGCTGAAACGGGAGATAATATCAACTCGTCACCAACCGTCATTTCTTGATCTTTCAAAACATCCCAGGCAATTTTTCGATCTCGAATAATAGAAGAAAATCGCTTGAGATTAATGGTTATTGGAGTATTCTCTTTGTTTAGCAATACCAAAACGGAATTGTTTCCTTTTTCGCGGGCATACACATATACCCCATTTTTGGGAGCAAAATGTACCATCGAGCCCGAATGAATCACTTCTGAAGCTTTACGCCATGATGTTAGACGAATGATAAATTGTTGTGCTTGAATTTGTTCTGTCGATAGTCCTTGATTAGTAAAAACATTCACCGAATCGCCTCGCCATCCGCCAGGGAAATCACTTCGAATTTCTCCATGATTGTTATGTTTTTCATTTTGCATGAGAATTTCGGTACCGTACATGATTTGAGGAATTCGCAGAGTAGTGAGTAAATACACCATTCCCAAACGAAATAATGCTGGATTCGCTCCAAGTTGAGAATAAAAACGATCCATATCATGGTTATCTCCAAATAGGACCAGCTTCTCAGGATGTGGATACAAGAAATCGTTGGCTAATGCCTCATACAGTAAAATCCAGCCTGAATTCCAGTTTTCGGGTTGTGTGAGTGCTTTGACCAATGCAGCTTGTAGCGGAAAATCCATCAACGAAGGCAATGCCGATTTACCCGGTTCGATTAGGTCTTTTGCTTGCCATTGAGCTACAATAGCAGGATTCTCCGACCACTCCTCTCCTACTATTGAAAAGTTAGGATATTCATCCATCAAGCGTTTCGACCACAAATTCATAAATGCCTTATCAGAGTAGGAATACGTATCCATTCGAATTCCGCCTAATCCGGCTGTTTCTACCCACCAAATACTGTTTTGTATGAGGTAGTTAGCTACATAAGAATTTCGTTGATTTAAATCGGGCATGGTAGGTACAAACCATCCGTCGGAAAATAAAGTACGATCGGCAGCTACAGCATGTGGATCTTGCAAAGTGCTTCGCATGTGATTGGTAAACTGAGCCGAATCGGGATAATTAATCCAATCCTTAAATGGTAAAGCTTTCATCCACCAATGTGAAGAACCACAATGATTCGCAACTTGATCGGCAATGATAGTCATACCGCGTAATTTAGCTTCCTGAACAAGTTTCAAGTAAAGCGTCAAATCACCATACCGTGAATCAATTTTGTAGTAATCTGTAATCGCATACCCATGATAGGAATGTTGAGGCATGTTATTCTCTACCAGCGGATTAATCCATAAAGATGTAATACCTAACTGTTGCAAATAACTGAGCGATTGAATGATACCTTGTATGTCGCCACCATGTCGCCCCGATGGATCATTCCGATTGAGTTTATCGGCCATATCAGGTTTCGAATCGTTGCTTGGATCGCCATTCACAAAACGATCGGGACAAATGAGGTAAATCACATCTTTCCCTGAAAATCCTTTTCGATTAGCTGAGCCTTCTTCCCTTTTTAGAAAACGATAGGTGTATTGATATTGTTTTTTCCCTTTGATTTGAGGATTGTAAAAGTTCAACTCACAATCGCCTGCTTGCATTTGATCCGAAACTTCGAAATCGAGAAACAAATAATCAGGATGATCTCCAGGATGAATTTCAAGCAAACGCAAACCTGGATAGTTGAATTGCACATCCATTTGAGCGACACGTGACGCTTTCACCAAAACCTGCAAAAACTGACTTTTCATTCCAATCCACCAATTTGCTGGCTCAACTCGTTCTGGAGTGTTAACTGCCAAAGATGAATGAACAATCAACAACAATATTGGAATGAGGACTCGACGCAGAAACATAGTTGGGATTTGAAGCTAATGTACTGATTCGAATTCAGGAGAAATAAAAAAGGGCTGAATGTATCAACCCTAGATTTGCATTGAAAATCTCTATTCGATTTATTGACGGATGAATCGAGAAGTCGAAATTCCTTGCTTTGTTTGGACTTGAACCCAATAAACACCCGGAGCAAAATCTATCAGGTTTATTGTTTGTCGGGAATTACCATTTGTTGTTTGTTGCTGGATAAGCTTCCCACTGAAATCAAAAAATCGGATGTGAGCTGATGATGCAGGAAGTTCTAGTGTAAGTTCTGTTTGTGCTGGATTGGGATACAAAATGAAGTCGGAAGATTGAACTGTATTGAATCCGGATGAGTTTAATTCAAAAGCTAATTCATCCACATATAAATAGCTGTTAGCTACTGGGTTTTCACCACTTGAAGCAAGTGCAATCAAACAACTATCGGGTGTTTCGTTGCTTAGGTATACAATTGGCAAACTAAACGAAGCCCAACTCATTTCCATACCTGTAAGAGGATGAAAAATCCCGCCCACAGTATCGCGTTGAGTAGTTAAACTATTCCATTTCGTGAGGTATACTGCAACAATTCCCATATCAGCACCAAAACCCATATACTGCCATTTTCCCGTCAAACTGATGGGACGTTCGGAATAGGGAAATCCTGCATCAGTCGACATGTCGGTCGTATTTAAATTACCACTAACGGCAATTCCATTTATCACACCAACACCAGGAATATTTTTGGTGGTCAGTTTCAGAAATGCTGCACCAGCAGAGCCTGGAGAGCCTTTCGTACAGGTGTAAACACTGAATTCGGAAGTTAAAACGTTGAGATTGCCCCAAGAATCTGGAACATTATAAGCATTTGGAGCGCTCCAATTTTCGAAACCACCATTTGGAATAGATTGGGCTGAAAGGAAAATGGGGCTAAAAAGGATACTTAGAAATAAAAAGTAAGTTGTTTTCATAAAGCAACGTTTGATGAAAAAATATGAATCAATCAATTGCAAAACCTCTTTAATTTTGAATGCTAATTGATCATCTTGAGAAAACTAAATTACTCAGAATTATAATTCTGTTGTTTTCCTATTTATTTCATATTGATCACAAATGCATTAAATGAAATGATAAAAAAAAACTAAATTTCCCTATCATTTCCTACCCATGAAAAAGCTCCTCTTTCTCCTAGCCATACTCGCTTCGACTTTTTCTTCCAAAAGCGAAACCGTTATCCAATGTATGAATCGTGTGAATCACGAAGTGTTGAAGCAACTGGATTTACCAGCTTCTTGGTCGGTTGAAACTGTTCAAACAGCCAACTTTAACGAAGCAATTCAGTTGCATCTTTCGCATGTAATTCAGGTATTAAGTGCTCGAAATATCTCAACACTTACTACTACGCAAAAAGCAAATCGTAAGCATTTATTAAATGTTTTAGCGATATATGGTCAAGCAGGTAAATTTCCAATCAACGAACATGCTCCCTATCAAACACCTGTGTTTATTGATCATTACAATACACATTGTGCTGTAGGTTATCTCATGGAACAAAGCGGAGCCGAAACTCTCGCTCAAGAAATATGTCGCAAACAAAATCTCGCTTATGTGCGCGAAATTCAAGTTAAAGGCGTGGCCGAATGGGCTTCTCTTAACGGATTTACAGTTGATGAATTAGCTTGGATTCAACCTGGTTATCCTCCAACTACAACCGTTACTCCTTTGATGGGAGGAACGAATAATGATGTTTTTGATATCATCAATTTGAACGGTGAACTTATTGCTGCAGGAGCATTTACACAAGCCGATAATCAACCTGCAGCTCATATCGCCTCCTACATTTCGGGGTTTGCAGGTTGGTTTTGGATGGAAACATCTGGCGGAACAAACGGCCCAGTTTACGCCCTCGACACAATTAATCATCAACTAATTGCAGCTGGGAACTTTACTCAAGCTGGTAGTCAAACGGTTGCTAACGTGACACAAATGGTAGATGGCTTCTGGATGCCAATGGGATCTGCCATCAACGGTACTGTCTACGATCTTGAATGGCATGAAGGAACTTTATATGCAGCAGGTGAATTTACTTTGCCTGGCGGAAGTAATCTGGCTATATGGAATGGTAGCGAATGGGAAGCATTAAGTTTTAGTCCGAATGGTCCTGTTCGTTGCCTTAAAACAACCGCTGATGGATTGATTTACGGTGGAGATTTTACGCAATCAGGCTCTGTTACTACCAATCACATCGGGAAAATATTTAGCGGAATGCCTGAAGCTATTGGAAATGGTATTGCTACTATCGTTTACGATGTAGAAAATTGGAATAATAAACCTATTGCTGCCGGAGCTTTTAAAGAAAACGGACAAGTATATGGTATGATGCAATTCAACTCCGGTAATTGGCAGTCATTAACTGGCATGAACGAAATTGCCCAACTCGATACTACTGGCGTGATCTATTCCCTTAAACTCATGTCGAATGTATTATACGTTGGTGGCGAATTTGATCAATATGATTTAATGACTTTTGGCAGAAGCCTAATGAAATGGAGTAGTCCAGATGAATTTCCAACTCCAATTGCCGTGTTTGATGGTACCGTTTATTGCCTTTATGCAAATCAAGATATTCTATACGTAGGTGGCTCATTCACCCATCATTTAGGAACCGAAATCAATCATATCGCACAATTAGTAGATTTAGTTGGAATTGAACCTATTACTGGAAAATCAGGTCAAATTTCAGCTTACCCTGTCCCTTCAGGTGAAGATGTGAATCTGCAAAATGCCGGTTCTGATATGCACATGAAACTCTACTCCATTCAAGGTAAACTCATTCAAGAATTTCAACTTAAAAAAACTGAAACCATACATTTACCTGCAGCTGGCGTGTATATTTTACAAGCCGATAATGGTGAACTGTTACGTCTAGTTAGACAATAAATGAAGTCTGCCTCTTGATTGAATTAAGATTGCTTGAAATTGTACGAATTGAACTAGAAACTCCATCTACTAAGAGTATCTATCTCAAACCAATTGATGGTAAACCGTTGCATTTTATAGCCGGACAATTCCTCAGTCTTGTTTTCGAATCAGGCGAGCATGCTTTCCGTCGTTCCTATTCAATTTCTTCTCTGCCAGGTGATGAATGGATTCGAATTACTGTAAAGCGCATAAGCAACGGAAATGCTTCCCGACAAATTTTCGATCACTGGCAGATTGGTCAACATGTGCAAACACTTGAACCATACGGACGTTTCGTTTTACCCGAAATAACGCAAGCTCAGGATTTCTTTTTTATTGCTGCCGGAAGCGGAATTACTCCCATTATTAGCTTAATAAGAGAAGCACTTTTGAGATTTCCACACGTGAAGATTCACCTGTTGTATAGCAATCGCTCTCGATCGGAATGTATCTTTTTGAATGAACTACAAAAACTTCAAGAATATCAACCTCAACGATTACAAATTCACTGGTTCTTCAGCGATGCGCAAGCAATTTCTCAAGCACGTTTGCAAAGCGATTGGTTGAATAATTACTTGAAAAAAACGAGTCAATCTGAGAGTCATGTTTTTACCTGTGGCCCCGAGAGTTTTATGTATCTCGCCGAAGTGGTCTCCTTAAGCGAAGGAATACCGATACAACATTTTCATCAAGAGCTATTTTATCAAGAGGAAGAACCAGAAATTCGAAACTGGGGAACAAGCCAATATGGAGTATCTCTTACTTATAAAAACAAACGCTACGACTGGCAAATTCCTGCCAATCAAACCATACTATCGTTTGCCAAAGAACAGCAAGTGGAATTACCTTGGTCGTGTGAAGCAGGACGATGTAGCACCTGCATGGCTACTTGTATTTCGGGAACAGTAGAAATGACTCGAAATGAAGTCCTAACTGATAGCGATTTAGCAGCAGGAAAAGTATTGCTATGCACGGCACATCCGCAAAGCGACCACATTGTGCTGAAAGTTCCGAGTTACACGAATTAATCTGGAAGAAATACTCCAAGATTTCGTTAATACGACACTTCCAATTTTCTCATAAAGCCTTAACCTAGACTTGACTTTAGAGTTAATTCCCAAGCTCATCTTTGCTATGTAGATGGGATTTCGGATCGGAGACATTCCAATTTAACCGAAAGGATTTGTTTCCGATACGAAGCCTGAATTAAAGTAGTTTATCATTCATGTTAAGTTTCGTTTAGTTTGTGAATCAAGCAGTCTTATAAGGCTGCTTTTTTTATGGACTTAACTGAATATCTTGCAGCATGAAGATTACAACCTGGAGTTTGTTTGTTTTATTTCTTTTTGGGTTCGAAGGAATATCGCATGCTCAAAAAACTCCCTCGCTCCTCAAGCAAGCCGATTCTCTTATTCAACTTGGAAACTATGCACAAGCTATTCCGCTTTTTACTCAATTGATTCAACTTGAACCTAAGAATGAAAAAGCCTTTAGTGGTAGAGGTTTAGCGAATATCAAATTGGGGAATTTAGCTGCTGGAAAATCAGATTTCCAACAAGCAATTGTCCTCAATCCTGCTTGTAGTAATTGCTATTTAACCTTAGCACAACTTGCTGCCCAATCGAGTAATCTGAAAGAAACCGAAACGCTTATCAACAAAGCTATTCAGATAGATCCCAAAAATGAAAATGCTTTTTTAATGCGAGCTGAATTAAGGGAAGCACAAAAAGATTATGCAGGTTCTTTACGCGATTTCGATCAGGCAATTGTACTCAAACCGAATATTCCTGAATCATATATCGAACGTGCCGGATTGAACGAACGCTCGGGTTACGAAGCACTTGCTAAAGCCGATTATGCACTTGCAATTGAAAAAGCTCCTAAACAAGCTAGTGTGTATTTCTCTCGAGCTAACTTTTTCATCAAACAAACGCAATGGAAACGTGCCTTGGATGATTTGGATATGGCTATTTCACTCGATAGTACACAAGCCGAATATCATTCATACCGCGGTAGTGTGTTGTATTATTTGGATGAATTCAATCCTTCCATAATAGCTTATTCTCGTTCAATTCAGTTGGATCCTACTAATTATCGAACATTCATTTATAGGGGAATGAGTTGGCATAAACTCGAAAACATGGATTCGTGTTGCTTTGATTCACAGCAAGCGATGAAATTAATTCCCTCCACCGATACAGCCGAAATCCTCAAGCTTCAAACACAAATAAACGATCTATGTAATCAAAACCAGAGTAGCTTTTTCTATCAACGTGGAATAGCCACTTATAATCTTGGGAAGTTTGAAGATGCAATCCAGTTTTACAATCGAGGTCTAGAGAAATTTCCAACAAGTGGTAAACTTATCTCCTTCCGCGGAAACGCCTATAAAGCCCAAGGAAATAATGAACTAGCATTAAAAGATTACCTACATGTTTGTACCCTGAAAAAAGAATTCCAAAACGAAATCAAGGAAGATCCGATGTATGTGAATAATCCTTCCTTTAGTCAAATCTACTACATCGGTTCGATTGCTACTTTGTATGAATCGATTGCTGAATGTTATTCTGAAATGGGACAATACGACCAAGCTCTTACCTATGCCGATAGTGCTGTTAATACTGTAGTTTCATGGAGTAAGAATGAAAATCTAAAATCGGTTTATGTTACCTGTTTAACTATACGAGGTGCATTGTACAACGAAAAAGAAGAACTCGTAAAAGCAAAATCCGATTTAGTTATGGCTTGCACAATAAGTAGCAACAACCCACTACCGCATATTAATCTGGCTATTACCTATATCAAAGAGGCTTTTCAGAAAAATAATAAGGTAAAAACAATTCAAATTAATTTGGGGAATTTACGAGGTGCCGGACAATTGAATCTACCTGCTCAAACCAATAAAAACGCACAACTCGACATCCTTCAAAAAGCATTACAAGAAAGTAATCTGGCAATCAATCTGAATCCTCAATTAGCATTTGCCTACCTCGTTCGTGCTCACATTAAAAACATTTTACAAGAATCGGATGTGTGTTTGGATGCACTTATGGCTGAACAATACGGTATTCCTGATGTTCCAGCTCAATTAGGAATTTCGTGTCCGAATAATACTCCCATTAAACATTAGACTATTTATTTAGTCTCTAGCACCATGAAAAAACTCCTGCCTTTACTCCTATTTTGGCTTCTTGCTAATAATTTAGAAGCTCAAAACATGTATTTCCCTCCATTAACAGGAACTACGTGGCAAACAATTACCCCAGCCGAATTAGGTTGGTGTGAAGATTCGATTCCAGCCTTAATCGACTATGTAGGTGAAAATAACTCCAAAGCATTCTTACTGTTGAAAGATGGTAAAATGGTTATCGAAAACTACTATGGAACTTTTACACGAGATAGCCTGTGGTATTGGGCTTCTGCTGGAAAATCGCTCACAGGATTTATGGTTGGGATGGCTCAGGAACAAGGATTACTCAACATCAATAATCCTAGTAGCAATTACCTCGGCACCGGCTGGACGAACGAAACTCCCCAGCAAGAATCACAAATTACCGTTCGCAACCAATTAACCATGACAAGTGGTTTAGATGATGGCGTTAATAGTCCCGATTGTACGATTGATACATGCCTTATTTATAAAGCTGATGCGGGCACTCGTTGGGCTTATCATAATGCACCTTATACCTTGCTAGATGGAGTAATGGAAGGTGCCACGGGCAATACCGTAAATCAATTTTACAGCAATAATGTTCGCAATCGATTAGGAATGGGTTTTAGCGCCTACATACAAACGGGCGAAAATAACGTGATGTACAGCACTGCTCGGGCTTTTGCGCGTTTTGGCTTGATGATTTTAAATCGCGGTGTGTGGAATCAAGATACGTTGATGCACGACATGTCCTATTTCGACGCCATGACGAATACTTCGCAAAACCTCAACTTATCGTATGGGTATTTGTGGTGGTTGAATGGTAAAGCTTCCTTCATGCTGCCGGGTTCGCAATTAGTCATTCCAGGTTCGCTCATGCCGAATGCGCCAGATGATATGTTTTCAGCATTGGGGAAAAATTGTCAGTATTTGAATGTGGTACCATCAAAAGGAATTGTTTTAGTTCGGATGGGAAATGACCCAAATGGTTTGGGAGGTTTAGTACCAACAGTTCTTGACAATGAAATTTGGCGTCGCTTGAATTTAATTATGTGTGATATTCCAACTTCCATTAATCCATCGGAGAAAGAACTGAGTTTTAAAGTTTTTCCCAATCCAACGAGCGATCGAATTCAAGTACAAACATCCGATTTGTCGAATGTCGAACTGCTCGAATTAGTCGATTTACAAGGTCGCATCTTAACAAAATCCAACACAAACGAACTTTCCGTTTTGGATGTTAGTACGGGAAGTTATTTCTTACGAATTACAGGACATAAGGGCATTTCGGTAATGAAAATACAAGTGAATAGATGAGTTCATATCGATTTTCCATTGAAACAGATCGCTTGCTTCTTCGCGAAATGAGAGAAGAAGATGCCTTAGCTTTTTATCAGTTGAATGCTGATCCAGAAGTGCTCAAATACACGGGCGATGATTCTTTTGAAGATGTTGAACAAGCACGAGAATTCCTACAAAACTATCCTCAAATCTCCTATTTGAAAGATGGATATGGTAGATGGACTTGTGTGTTAAAATCGAGTAACGAAATTATTGGATGGTGCGGATTACGCAAGCAAGACACAGGTGAAACTGATTTAGGTTATCGATTTCATCAGCGTTTTTGGGGACAAGGATTTGCCACCGAATCATCCATCAAAAGTTTGCAGATTGGGTTTAATGAATTAGGATTAGATCGCATTATTGCTCGTGCAGCAGATGAGAACTTAGCTTCGATTCGGGTAATCCAGAAAATGGGTATGCGCTTTTTAAAGAATGAAGAGCTTCACGGTCAAGCAAGTAGTATTTACGAATTGTTCAAACATGATTGGGATTTGTATCACCGGTGTTGATTTTGATTCGAATTGAAAAAATATATCTTTGAAAAAAACCCATACCCATGATACACATCAACTTTCCTGTACTCCTAATTTCTGCTCTCATTCCGTTAATTGTAGGCTTTATTTGGTACAATCCTAAACTTTTCGGAACAGTTTGGATGAAAGAAGCTGGCTTAACTACTGAGTCCCTCGCAGGTGCTAACATGCTCAAAATCTTTGGCTTTACCTATATTCTCAGTGTATTAGCAGCATTCATTTTGCAATTCATGGTTATTCATCAGTTTGGGGTGTATTCGGTACTTGCTGTTCAACCTGGAATCAACGATGCTACATCAGAAATGGGATTGTA
>DAOOQW010000028.1:0-18825 GCA_035388945.1 Flavobacteriales bacterium | reverse complement strand
AGGAATTTGCTGACCTTCTTTTCCTTGGAAACCGTTTGCAATTAACCATTGTCGCACAAATTCTTTGCTTAGTTGCTTTTGAACTTCGCCGCGAGCTTGTCGTTCGGCATAGCCATCTGCATAAAAATAGCGGGAGGAATCGGGAGTATGAATTTCATCTATTAAAAGAATCTCCCCAGAATCAGTTTTGCCAAATTCGTATTTCGTATCAACCAGTATCAATCCACGTTCGGCGGCCATTTCAGAGCCACGTTTGAATAAGGCTTGCGTGTATTTTTCTAATAGCACATAGTCGGCTTCCGCCACAATTCCCTGACGCAAAATTTCCTCACGTGATATATCCTCATCATGTCCTTCGGCAGCTTTCGTTGTAGGTGTGATGATCGGTTCAGGTAAACGGTCGTTTTCTTTCAACCCATCCGGCAATGAAACACCACAAATTACACGTTTCCCTAAAGCATATTCTCGAGCTGCATGTCCGGCTAGGTAGCCACGAATCACCATTTCGACTTTAAAAGGAGTGCACATTTTTCCTACTGCAACATTCGGATCAGGAGTTCCTAAAAGCCAATTAGGAACGATGTCGCGAGTGGCTTCTAAGAAATAAGTTGCTGTTTGATTCAGCACTTGTCCTTTATACGGAATTCCCTTTGGTAGCACCACGTCAAACGCCGAAATCCGGTCGCTTGCCACCATCACCAAGTACTGATTTTTAATGGTGTATACATCACGCACTTTTCCACGGTAGAAAGCGGTTTGTCCTTCGAAATGAAAATCAGTCGCGCGCAGGCTTATCTGGCTGGTTGGCTTGGTAGGCATGAAGAATAGCAGTAACGAGTTTATGACGAATCACATCGCTGGTGTCTAAATGGATGATTTCGATACCTGCAATGTCTTTTAAAATGCGAATTCCGGTCGCTAAACCAGACGATTGATTACGAGGAAGGTCGATCTGAGTTAAATCTCCCGTGATAAGAAACTTGGCAGAACGTCCCATACGTGTAAGGAACATCTTCAATTGAGCTTCGGTGGTATTTTGAGCTTCGTCCAAAATCACAAAAGCATTATCGAGTGTTCTACCACGCATAAAGGCAAGTGGAGCAATTTGAATGATACCTGTTTCGAGGAATAGCTGCAATTTATCGGCAGGAATCATATCGAGGAGGGCATCGTACAGAGGTTGCAAATAGGGATCGAGTTTCTCTTTCAAATCACCCGGAAGAAATCCTAGATTTTCGCCCGCTTCAACAGCTGGACGAGTTAAGATGATTCGTTTTACTTCTTTATTGCGAAGCGCACGCACAGCCAAAGCAACTGCTGTGTAGGTTTTTCCTGTACCAGCTGGACCAATTGCAAAAACCATATCGTTAGTAAACGAAGCATTTACAATACGACGTTGGTTTGGAGTTCGTGCTTTAACGATGAGACCGTTGTTTCCAAAAACAATCACATCCGAAGCTCCATTTTGGTCAGGAGTCATTTCGGGAAGATCATTTTCGGGGTTCATCAGCTTCTTTACTAACTGTTCACTTAAGCTACCATATTGTACTTGGTGCGAAATGAGTCGATTTAGTTTCGTCTCAAACGCAGCAATTTCGGGTTCTTCTCCCTGAATTTTTAAATCTAAGCCACGGGCAACAAGTCGCAAGCCGGGATAAAAGGCGCGAATCAAGTCTAATGTTTCATCATTAACGCCGTAAATCTCCACTGGATTAACGTCCGGGAGATGGATTGTTTTTTCGATCAAACTAGAAAAGGATAATTGTTATCAATTGCTGAAATGCATGGTTGCATTTCCCACACAAATAAATGAATTTTGGCTCGTCTCTCCAAGCATCGAATTTGAAACTATGGCAATCATCACCCTTACCACCGATATGGGACTCAGCGATTATTACGTTGCTGCGGTAAAGGGTGCTATTTTAACTCAATTGCCGAATGCTACTATTGTGGATATTTCGCATGAGATTCCCAAGTTCGATCGCATGAAAGCTGGTTTCATCCTTCGAAATGCTTATACGCATTTTCCTCCTGGAACGGTTCATATCGTTGGTGTGGAAACACTCGAAGATGAAGATACACAGCATGTGGCACTCAAGATAAATGGACATTTTTTCGTAGGAGCCGATTCGGGTATTTTTTCCTTGCTTTTCTCTCCTCAACAGGCCGATGAGATAGTTCAACTCAACATTCGGAAAGAACAAACTCCTAAGTCATTTCCCACAGTTGATTTATTCGTTACCGCTGCCTGTCACATTGCTCGAGGAGGAACGTTAGAGATAATTGGTCGCAAGATTTCTGGATTCCGCCAAAGTTTGATGTTATCGCCTACACGAGGTGAATCGCATTTAGGTGCGAGTATCATTTACATCGACTCATACGGAAACCTCATTACCAATATTCGTCAGGAGCAATTCGAGGAACGTCGCCAAGGAGGAAAATTCGAGGTTGTTTTGCGTCGAGCTTCGCAAAATATTGTTCGTATATCGAAGAGTTACAATGAAGTTCCCGAAGGAGATATGTGTGCATTATTCAATGCATCGGGATACTTGGAAATATCGATTAACAGAGGTTCAGCAGCTAAGTTGATAGGATTAAAAGTTAACGACACCTTACGCGTAGAATTCCATGTTGATACGAATCGTTGAGATGCATTTTCGTTTGGATGCGCGGGAAGAATTTCTCGAGGTATTTCATCAGAGTAAGGAAAAGATTCGAGCTTTCGACGGATGTGAGCATTTGGAATTGTTGAATGAACCTAATGATCCGGGACATTTTTTCACTTACAGTTATTGGAAAGATGAAGCCTCTTTGGAACGATATCGTCAATCGGAACTTTTTCAGAGCACTTGGAGCAAGACAAAAATCCTCTTTGACCAGAAACCACGCGCCTGGACTTTAGAGCAGTTAGTTTCGCTACCTCAGTAAAATCCGCTTTCATTTTATTTTTTGAGTAGTACAGAAAATGAGCTTTTCCGGACGAATTCTATGCAATTCTCCCAAAATCCCCCATTTATTTTGCTTGACTGGTCAAGATGAATGCGATTTAATATTCTGATTGTTAGGTGATTGATATATTAAATATTCCTTACTACACTTATTTCTTACACTGTAAGTGGCATTGCCTTCGAACTCTTATAGACTATAACATCCACGATAGCTTTGAACGTACAAAAACACAACAGAAAAACTAAATCACCATGAATCGATTATTTACTTCCATACTTCCGGTCATTCTTGCCTTAGTGGCAGGAACAGCAAGTGCTGCAGAAAAGATTTGGACGGGTTCGTCCGGAAGCAACTGGAGTACACCAGCTAACTGGCAACCTGCTGGAACACCAACACAATCTGACGATGTAGTATTTGATGGGACAGTAAGCAGTATCTCCTGCACACTTCCATCGAATGTGATTGTTCGGAATTTGTCGGTTTTGCCCAGTTATACAGGAACAATTACTGGAGTTAATCAATCATCTGCAATCTTAACTGTTTTGCAGGAACTTCACCTTTCGGGCGGAACTATTTCAACCGGATTATCTAAACTAAAAGTAGCTGGTCGTTTATGGGTTGATGGAGGTACCTTGACAAAAGGTGCTGGGGGAATTTGCTCATTACTTAACGTGAAAATCGATGGAGGTTCTGTTACCATTGGTAATTCAACAGTTGAAGTATTGGGGGCAATGGAAATTACTGGAGGTTCATTTCAAACCGGTTCAGGAACATTTATGGTGTCTGTATCTTATTCACAATCGGGAGGAACTTTTACTAAGACTGCAGGTGTTGGAACTTTCAATCCAAGTGGAGCTTTAAGTATTACAGGTGGAACTTTTAATTGTCAAAGCGCAGCAATTTCTTTCAAAGCTTTACAATTAAGCAATGCAATTTTAAATGGAGGTACATCAAGTATCTATATGAATGGGAATAGTTCGATTGACAATGCCACGTTTAATAAAACTTCTGGTGCTGTTTATATGAATAACAATGCATCATTCACAGCTAATAATTCATCAATCGATTTTGGTTCATCCACATTTAATGCACATGCTTTAACAATACAAGGAGGAATTGTCAATTTAGGAACTGGTTCTTTAGTAGTTGATGGTGTATGTTCATTTAATGGCGCTACTATAACAAAAGCTTCCGGAAATTCTAATTTTGCTCTTGCTCAAACGTTAACAATTTCGGGTGGTTCGGTAAGTTTTGGAACCGGATTAGTAAATACAGGAGCTTTACATCTTAGTAATGGAGATTTAAGTTTTGGAAGTGGCGTTTTGAATATAGCGGGTGCATTAACAGTAGATGGCACTTCATCCTTGAGTAAAAATGCTGGTGTTGCTTTACTTTCGATTGGTTCGGATGTGAATTTTATTTCCGGAACTATTGATTTTACAGGTAGTACACAAATTCAAACAGGAAACTGGATTCAATCGAGCGGAATCGCAACAACTGGATCGTGTTCCATGTTAGTAAATGGCAATTTTGAATTATCAAATGATGCTGAGTTTACTGCACCTACAAGTTTACTTGATGTAAAGGGAAATTTCCGTCGAATCAGTGGAACATTTAATCACGCGTATGGTACTGTTCGAATGAGCGGAACTTCATCTATTCCTTATAGTATTTTAGGAAATCCATTTTTTAATAATCTAGAATTCTATAATACTTCAGGTGTAAATAATAAAACCATCGAAGTTTATGGAACCATTTCGGTGAATGGAGATTTGCTTCTCACAAACGCATCTGCTTCCAATCGTGCCATGCGTATCAACACAGGAACTATCAGTATTTATGGGAACTTAAATATTGCTAACTATCGTTGTACTGAAGTAAACCCAGGCACCGCAACTCTTAGATTTACTGGTGGTTCTACTCAAACTATTTTTGGTACATCATTAACCGATGGTGTTGGAATTTTACCTGCTATTTATGTAGATAAAACAGGAGGTGTTTTTCAGCTTTTTGGAAATGTAAATTTTGGAAACGGTTTTAGTCATCAAAATTCAACAATCGAATTTGATCCAGAAATGGTTTTTGGAATGGCCGGAGGGAATTTTTTCTTGGAAGGGTTATTATTACCTGTTATTCATGTTAGCGGATTTGCAAAATTAACTAGTTCAGTTGCTGTTCTTGGAAATTTAGAAATTCTTCCGAATGGATTTCTAATGAACGGAAGTGATGCACTAAATGTGAATTCAGAATTGATCAACAATGGTCGTTTTCAAAACATGAGTGGTTCCTTAAATGTGAGTGGTGTTTTAACTAATAATGGTGAATTCGCAGTTAATTCAGGTTCGATGAATGCACTTTCTGGAATTATTCAGGAATTAGGCGTTTTTACATGCGGTACTGGACAAGTAAATACATTAGGTACTCTTACAATAAATAACGGAAGTTTTAATTGTGCGAGTGGAATTGTAGTTGTTAGTGGATCGATTAATCAAAATGGTGGAATTCTAAACGGAAACACATCAGGTGGTTCACTTGTCATCAGCCAAAATTTCAATCAAAATTCTGGTATTTTTCATGGGCAGACTGGAACAATGAGTATTGGCTCATCTTTAAATATGAGTGGTACATTTGTACGCGGAACGGGAACAGTTAATTTCAACGGATTTGGGCCACAAACAGTACCAGCATTGCACTACAATAAATTGAGCATTGCAGGAAGTGGACGCTTGATTACACTTGCTCCAGGTGAAATAAAAATTGGTGCAGCAACAGGAGGATTTAATCCTCACGTTTCGAATTTATATACAACTGCCAATAACACGATTAATTATAACAATAACGGTAATCAGGATATTACTGGATTTGTATACAATAACCTTACGGTGAGTCGAATTGGTACTAAATCGATTATCGCTAATACATCTGTTAAAAACACGCTCGAAGTTTTAAACTCGGCTGTTTTAGATGCTGATGGAATAAATAACAATAAAGTTATGACGCTGTTAAGTTCTCAATCACTAACAGCACGAATTGAGAGAATTCCATCAACAGCATCCATTTCAGGGAATATGACTGTTCAGCGTTGGACACGAGGAGGAATTCGTTCTAATCGTTTCTTTGGTTCTCCTGTTGATACTATTGGAGGAATAAAATTCAAACAAGTAAAAGACAATATTTTATTGTATGGTCCAGGTAACGGGTTAAACGGTTGGGATAATCCGACCCTTTTTACTACGAATGTTTTTGTTTACAATGAATCATTACTAAACGGTTATGAGTGGAGATCTCCAGCTTCTACAAGTGAAGTACTTCCAAAAGGTGCAGGTTTCCTAGTTTATCATCTTGGTGACCGTTCTCAAGTGAATTTACAAGTGAATACGATTCCGAATGCAGCTATTATTGACTTCAAAGGAAATCCAAACCAAGGAGATATTCCTTTACCTGTAACATGTACAGGTGGTTGCTTGCCAGTTGATAATGGAAATGGATGGAATCTAGTGGCAAATCCATATGCTTCACCAATTGATTGGGACTCTCCAGAATGGACCAAAACAGGTATTTCGAGCACGATTTATATTTGGAATCCTCGTATTAATCAATACGCTTCATATAATACCTCTAACCCAGGTGCAGCAACGAATGGAGGTTCACGTTATATTGGACCAGGACAAGGATTTTTCATGAAAGTAACTCAGGATAATCCTTCATTAATAGCTCATGAATCGATTAAAACATCCCAGTTTCCTGATAGTTTATTGTTTAGAATTGGAGCAGCGCAATCTCAATTAAGAATGTTGATTAACAAGCAAGATTCGGAAGTACAAGATGAAGCTGTATTAGAATTCCGTCATGAAGCATCAGAAGATTTTGATCCAGCATTAGATGCTCACAAACCTGAATTGCCAGGCATGACATTGAGTTTTGGATTGATGAATGAAAAAGGAGATGCGCTTTCGGTGCATGCGTTACCAAAACCCGATATAGCAGGAAGCGACAAGATAATTCCGATTCGCTTAAAAGGTGATGTTGGTTCGTACAGTATTCAAGCCTCTCAATTGGAATCTTTCGATTCGGATGTAGTATTTTATCTTGAAGATCGTTTGATGAAAACGATTGTTAAGGTGGAAGAAGGTAAATCGTATCCTGTAGAAATAACAAACGATCCAGCAAGTTCAGCAACAGGTCGTTTAAATTTGATACTTCGTCATAACCGTTCAAATTCGTTAGCAGGTTCTGAAATGCGAGTATTCCCAAATCCTAGTAATGGTTCGAATGTTCAAGTGGTATTGCCAAAAGCTGGTCGTGGTACTTTAGAAGTTTACGACATGTTAGGAGCAAAACGGGTAGCTAAAAACATAGAAACTACTCAACAAACTATTCAATTAGATGCAATTGATAATCTTGCTGCAGGAACGTACACATTAGTATGGACAAGCATCGAAGGGCGTTACAGCGAATTGCTAACAGTTAAATAAGAAATTCAATCTTTTTTATCAAGCTGCTTCTTAATGAAGCGGCTTTTTTTGTGCTATTTATTTGGCTGATAAATAATTAAATAGCTTCTCAAGTGAGTTGTAGTTTGTTCGTTCTGAAAAAAAGTTAGATTATTGGGGGAAATAAATCTGTTCCAATAAATCTATACCATGGGAATCTTAAAAGAGTTTAAAGCATTTGCGATGCGTGGAAACGTTATCGATCTTGCAGTTGGGGTTGTAATCGGGGGCGCTTTTGGCGGTATTGTAAATTCACTTGTTGGCGATGTTATTATGCCAATCATTGGAGTACTAACGGGCGGAGTTGATTTCTCCGGATTGAGCTACACTGTTGGAAAAGCTGTGATTGCCTATGGTAAGTTTATTCAAGCAATTTTCACGTTTATCATCATTGCATTTTCTTTATTCATGGTGATTAAAGGAATGAATGCAACTAAGAAAAAAGAAGAAGAAGCTCCTGCTGCACCTCCTGCTCCAAGCAAAGAAGAAGTGCTTTTGGGTGAAATTCGTGACTTGTTAAAAGATCGTCGTTAATACGGAAATGCATGAAACGAATTTTTAATCTGATTGCTTTTCTTGTATTTTCATCCACTTTACTTCAAGCTCAAATCGAAGTAGCCGAAGACACATCCGTTAATGGGTGGAAAAAAGGTGGGTTTTTTGCGTTAAACTTTAATCAAGTATCATTAACCAATTGGGCAGCTGGGGGCGAGAGTGCTTTGTCTTCCACAGCTATGGTTAATGCATTTGTGAAATACCGTCACAACGATTTATATTTCGAATCGGTGCTGGATGGTGGCTTTGGTTTTATCACAACTAAGTCGCAGTCACTTCGCAAGAATGAAGATAAAATCGAAGTCAATGCAAAGTTTGGAAAGAAAGCCAAAGGCAAGTTTTTTTACGCAGGAATGCTGAACTTTCGTACTCAAATGGCACCGGGATTTAATTTCCCAGATGATTCAACGGTAATTTCCCGATTTCTAGCACCTGGATTTTTATCACTTGCTCTCGGGATGGATTATAAACCGAATGATTGGTTTTCGATGTTCATTTCGCCTGCAACCGGAAGAGCAACTTTCGTGATGGATCAACGCTTAGCTGATTTAGGTCAATTTGGTGTTACCGCAGCTGTAATTGATCCATTAACTGGAGCTGTTATTACTCCGGGTGAGAAAACTCGTTTTGAATTCGGAGCCTATTTACGTGCTCGTTTGCAAAAGGATTTAGTAAAAAACATCTCGGTTGTTTCAAACCTTCAGTTGTTTAATAATTATACAGATCCTATTGCTGCTCAACGTTCTAATATCGATGTGAACTGGGAAAATCTTATCCTAATTAAAGCTAACAAATGGCTTACAACGAGCATTTTTACCAATTTGATTTACGATAACGATATACAAGTTCCTGTAAAACGAATGGTAAATGGAGTAGAAGTAGAAGGCAAAGGACCGAGAACCCAATTCAAGGAGGTTTTGGGTGTTGGACTTTCCTTTAAATTTTAGAAACGCATAATTTAATTCAATAAAAAAGGCTGCTAAATGCAGCCTTTTTTTGTGCCCCATTTTACCGACTCAATCTGCTATTTGAACGCTCGCTGAGTCTGTCGAAGCGAGCGGATTTTAAAATAGAAATTGAAACTAAAATTCCCAAGTAAACAACAGCACCCCCGGATTTCAATCCGGGGACCTGCCAGAATCAATCGAGAATCTTCCATATTACCTCAATCATCTACCATTCACGCTAGCGGTAAGGATAGCACCCGCTTTTGCTAAAGCTTCAGCTGGTGAAAAATATTGGAGCGAATAGCCTGCTCGACCGCCCTTTAAAAAATAAACGTATTATTTTTCTTGTAGCACAAATCCAATATCCTGAATTAGATTATTTACCTGTGCCGAATCGGTTCCATCGTAAAATCCTCTAATGCGCTGGTGACGATCGATTAGAGCGAAGTTTTGTGTGTGAATAAAGTCATCCGGACCGCCATCACCCTCTTCGAGATTTAATAAATAACCTTTGCGAGCTAATTCATATAAAGCCGGTTTTTCACCCGTAAGGAAAATCCATTGTTTCGTATTAGCCTTATAGCTTTGAGCATATCCTTTTAATTGAGCAGGAGTGTCGGTTTCGGGATCAACCGTATGCGATAAAATTCGAAAATCAGCTTCGTTTTTATATGCAGCCGCCACACGATCTAATTGTTTCGACATTATGGGACAAATACTTTGGCAGGTTGTGAAAAAGTAATCTGCCACGTACACTTTATTTTGCACATCAGTCTGAGTAACTGGTTGGCCGTCTTGATTAGTAAATGAGAAATTAGGAATACGATGCCAGAGTGTGTCGTATTTGACTGTTGAGCCGCTGCGTGTGCTGTCGATACTATGGTTTCCGAGAATTGGAAGTCTTTTGTAAAACCGTGTTTTTTCTTTATTGCTGAAATAATAGATTCCAAAAAGTAGCGCTGCTAATAGCGGGATTAGAATTGAAAGTGTGCGTTTCATGCGACAAATTACGTTCGAAAATGAATGCAGTAAACCAATATTGAATTTAAATTGGGATAATATTCGATTTTACGGGTGATTTAAATTTCTCGGGAATCACCGATAGTATAGTTTTGCAAAGTGCTTCAGTTAAGCGCTGCTTGACTACTTGACGGCACGTTATTAAGCTGATTTCACGAACGGGTTCGGGTGTTTTAAAATAACGTAATTGATCGCGTTGTTCGTCGTTAAATCCACGAGTGGAAAACTCTGGAAGCAGCGTCACGCCGGCGTTGTGCTCAACTAATCCTTTCAAAGTTTCGATGCTGCCTGCTTTGAGATGAATATGAATATCGCTACCCGATTTATCTTGCATCTGACACAAATTCAATACTTGAGATCGAAAACAATGTCCTTCGGCTAACAACCATAGATTGGAAAGGTTGATATCAGAGATGCGAATTGCTGATTTTTTCAATAATGGATCTTTCATCGCCACATACGCCACAAAGGGTTCGTAATAGAGTGGTAGCTCGTGTAAATTACTTTCGGGAAGTGGTGTAGCTGCAATGCCAGCATCGAGTTCGTCACGTTTGAGTTTGGCAATGAGGTTTTCGGTGGTGATTTCCTCAATTTCCAATTCTACTCGCGGATACTTAGCTTGAAATTCTCCTAAGAAAAGCGGTAATAAATAAGGCGCAACAGTAGGAATAAAGCCAATTCGAATTAATCCTTGTAATTCCTCCGTTTCATCTTTCACTTGCTCTTTAATTCGCTTGCCAAGCTGAACCATTTGTCGGGCTTCATCCAGTATTCGAATGGCTGCATCGGTTGGAACAACGGGCTGTTTACCTCGATCGAACAAAGCAACTCCTAATTCATCTTCCAACTTCTTAAGCTGTATACTCAAGGTCGGTTGAGTCACAAAGCAAGCATCCGCGGCACGTGCAAAATGTCGATGAGTATCAACCGCAATGAGATATTCTAGTTGAGTAAGTGTCATGAGTGCAAATATAGACAATATCTATTGTATCATATATATTATTGATTTGATTGATGATTAGGAATGCTTCAATTTTGTCCTGTCTAAAACGAAAAACAAAAATCATGAATCGTATAATTTCTCTGGGAGAGTCTTTCCCAACATTTGAAAAGACATCAGTTACTTCGCTCGAAAAAGGAAAGGAATTTTCTACTCTTTCGCTCGATCAACAACTCGGTACTGGTAAATGGATGGTAATGTTTTGGTGGCCGAAAGATTTCACCTTTGTTTGTCCAACCGAAATTGCCGAATTCAACAAGAATTACAGTGAATTCAGCGATCGTGATACCAATCTAATTGGTGCATCAACCGACTCCGAATTTGTCCACCTAGCTTGGCGTCAGAACCACCCCGATTTGAAAGGCTTACGTTTTCCTATGTTAGCTGATACATCTAAATCTTTAGCCGAAGAATTAGGCATTTTAGAAGCGAATGAAAAAGTAGCTTATCGTGCTACATTTATCGTAGATCCTCAAGGAATTATCCGTTGGGTTTCGGTTTATGACTTAAATGTAGGCCGCAACGTGGAGGAGGTATTACGTGTGTTAGATGCTTTGCAGACAGATGAATTATGTCCGTGTAACTGGAAACGTGGCGAAGAAACATTATCGATTTCTGATGTTGTAGAAGCTTAATTCTTTGGAAAATGATAGCATTAGAAAATGAGACTTTGCAGAATTTAATAAGTGATTTGAATTTAACGAATGATACCCTTTCGGATCATTTGAATCACTTGGCAATAAACGAAAGTAAGCACTTGCGTGATTTGCGTATTAATTTGAAAAACGCACTTTCTTTTTCGAATTTAACACGAAAGGAAAGTTTATTAATTGCTTTTTCAGTCGCAGTAAATGATCGCACCAAAAATTTAGCTGATTCGCTTGAAAGTCTTGCTAGAGCTGAAGGAGCCACTGAATCAGAATTAGCTGAAGTTCGAGCTTGTGTTTCTTTGTTAAATGTGAATAATGTGTTTTATCGTTTTCGTCATTTTACCAAGAAGGACTATTATCAACAAACACCTGCCGGAATTAAAATGGGTATAATGATCAATCCGATTTTAGGAAAGGAGTTTTTTGAGTTATTAAGTTTGGCTGTTTCAGCTTTGAATGGTTGTGAATTATGTGTGAATGCACACGAGAACTCGCTACTTCAATTAGGCACAAGCGAAGCACGTGTGTATGATGCAGTGAGATGTGCAGCAATTTTTAGAGGAATGACAGTATTAAGTTAAACCATCTATTTTTTCTCAACCACCGGTATTTTCTTTCGGGAGAATGCCGGTTTTTCTATTTTCCAAATCAGTATATTTAGACAGAAATTTAGGCATTAGTTAGATTAGGTAGTGGTGAATAAGCTGAATTACATGTAAAAGAGGGAGAAAGATTTTTTTTTCGCCTTTTATCATGAATTGCTTGATTGGAGATTTGGAATTGATAGTTAATTAATTTGTTTTTTAATCCAATCTTTTATGATGGAAGGCTATAGATTAACGAATGGTTTTCGAATAGATATTCAACTATGTATTCGATTTATTTTAGTATTTATTTTCCAAATTGGAATGCTAGCGGCACAAACAAATCCGCAGGAAGCCCTTAATCATTTAAAGAAAGAAGTTGGTATAGCTACGCATGATACTACTCGTGCTTCTATTATGCTGAAAATTGCCCAGCAATTAGTTTCACTAGGACAATTAGAAGAGGTAGTTGTTTATGCCGATTCAGGTTTAATCTATGCTAGGCGGGCAGAAGCACTCAAAATACAATCGGAATTATTACGAACTAAAGGTCAGTCGTTTTATTATCGGGGTAGAATAGAAGAAGCTCAGAAAACTTGGAACGAAGGAATGGAGCTTGCAAAAGAATTAAATGATCCAGATCAAATTAATTTATTTAGAGGTTTAGAGGCCAATATTTACATGGCTAGAAGTGATCATTCACGGGCATTAGAAATATATCTAGATTTATTAAAAGACGCAGAAGCTAAAAAGAAAAACAAACAAATTCAGGTTTATTCAGCCAATATTGGGGGAATATATATTCGTCAGAATAAGGCCAAATTAGCCATACCTTATTTAGAACGCTCAGCGGAAATTTGTAAGACGATGTTTGATCCAAGCGCAAGTGCTAAAACACTTATTACACTTGGAACAGCATATACATTGACGAAACAATATGCGCAAGCAGAATTGACATTAAAAGAAGCAATAAAAGTTGGCGAACAGGTAAATTCTCCAGCATTGTTAGCTCCAGCTATTCAAGGAATGGTGCAGGTTTACCAAGCAAAAGGGGAGCTCGATTTGGCTTTGCGGGAATTAGAAAAAACGGAGCAATTATTTAAAAGTGTGGGCGATCAATGTCAGGTAGGAATGGCAATGGGTCAACGTTCCGATTTTTTATTTCAACTCGATGCTGATACGAATAAAATAATTCTGCAACGATTATTTAATGGTAATCATGATCAAGCATTGAAATCAGCATTATTGGTTGCTGATTCTGCCACAGTCATTTTGGAAAAATGTGGTGATATCTATAATTTATCTCTTACATTGAATGTTCGAAGTAAAATTCATGCGAGACTGGGAAATTACAAATCGGCATTTGACGATCATGTTCGCTTTAAAACACTAAATGATACATTATTTAATCAAGAACGTGATAAACAAATTACGGAGAATTCTATGAAGTATGAATTTGAAAAGAAAGAAGCTGCCACCCTTGCCGAACAAAAGAAGAAAGATCAAAGACAAGTTCTAATTCGAAATGGAATAATTGCTGGTTTATTAATTACTTTATTTTTCCTGCTAATTGTTTGGCGACAACGAAATCGCATCAGTCATGAAAAACAAAGGAGCGAAGATTTGTTATTAAATATTCTTCCAGAACAAACAGCCGAAGAGCTTAAACTAACAGGTACAGCACAAGCTCGACAATTTGATTTGGTGACTGTTTTATTCACCGATTTTAAGGGTTTCACAGCGCTTTCGGAGCAAGTAACTCCCAAAGAGCTTGTTAATGATCTTCATGAATGTTTCAGCGCTTTTGATCTAATCTGTGAAAAGTATGGGGTTGAAAATCAAAACAATAGGTGATGCCTATATGGCAGCAGGTGGACTACCAACACCTAATTCAACACATGCTAAAGATGTGATACTTGCTGCATTAGAAATGGCGCAATTCATTGAAGAAGGTAAAGCTCAGAAAATCGCAGCAGGATTACCTTTCTTCGAAATTCGTATTGGCGTTCATAGTGGACCCGTTGTAGCAGGAATAGTGGGTGTGAAAAAATTCCAATATGATATTTGGGGAGATACTGTAAATACGGCTAGCCGAATGGAGAGCAGTGGAGCCGTTGGAAAAGTAAATATTAGTGAAGCTACCTATTCTCTTGTGAAAGATTCAGTCACGTGTACATTTAGAGGTCAAGTGGAAGCAAAAGGGAAAGGTAATTTGGGGATGTGGTTTGTGGAAGAGATTGTATAATGATGGTTAGATTGTGGATTTTATTTGATTCACCTTAGTAGATTATAACCTATGAAAAATCTAAATTTTACATTTATTTTTCTCTGTTTACTTCCTTCGTTCTGTATTGCACAAAAACAAGGGCAAGACCGTATCGATTCGCTTATTCTCGTTTTGCCATCTATGTCAGAGGATTCCAACAAAGTCAAAATGTTGGAAGAAATAAGCTTCAGTAGTTATTCAATTAATCCGCAGCAAGGCTTAAAATATGGATTCGAATCGCTCAATTTAGCAAAGCTGATCAAATGGGACAAAGGAATTGCTCGAGCGTATAACACGATTGGAATTAACTATGGATTTGGTCGGGCCGACTATCCCAATGCTTTAGATAATTACTTGAAATCATTAACAATTAATGAACGTTTAGGAGACCAAAAAGAAATTGCTGCGTCTTTAAATAATATTGGTTCGCTCTATGATGAAACGGGAGAGAATCAAAGGGCATTGGATTATTACAATAGAGCTCTAGTCATTAACCAAAAAATGGGGAATAAAGACTGGATGGCTAATAATCTGAGTAACATTGGAGTATTATACACTAAACTAAAAGAATTTAACAAAGCAATCCAATATAAAAAGGAAGCCATGAAACTCAAAGAGGAGCTTGGTGACCAATGGGGGATAGCAACGAATACCAGTCAACTTGCTAGAATTTATGGAGAAATGGGGCAGCTTGATACAGCCATAATTCTTTTCCATAAAGCCTTGGATATTTTCACTAAACTCGGAGATCAAAATAGCATTGCAAAGAATCTAGATCACTTAGGAACAGCTCATTTATATATGGCTGCCAATAAACCCCAATTAAGGAGGGAATTACTTGATAAAGCATTGCTTTATAACGATAGTGCACTTACAATTTATATGTCAATTAGGCACTTGCAGAATATTTCAGGGTCTTACATATCGCGTAGCGAAATAATGCATGCACTAGGAAAAGACAATGAGGCGCTAGAAGATTATAAAGTAGCCATGTTATATAAGGATTCCGTATTTAATATGGAAAAAGATAAAAAGCTGGTTCAACAAGCTATGCAATACGATTTTGATCGCAAGGAAGCTATAAATCTAGCTGAACAGGAAAAAAAAGATATTCGTCAAAAATTAATCAGATATTCAATGGCTACCGGATTATCTGGAGCGTTTATATTTTCATTAATTGTATGGCGACAACGCAATCGTATTTCTAAAGAGAAAGCACGTAGTGAAGAATTATTGCTGAATATTTTACCTGGTGAAGTAGCTGAAGAATTAAAAATTAAGGGAGAAGCTGAAGCTAAATTAATTGATGAGGTGACAGTATTATTTACCGACTTTAAAGGTTTCACGGCACTTTCAGAACAAGTCACACCTAAAGAACTTGTCAATGATTTACATGAATGTTTTAGTGCTTTTGATGCAATATGCGAGAAACATGGAATTGAAAAAATCAAAACGATTGGTGATGCTTATATGGCTGCAGGTGGGTTGCCAACACCTAATTCTACTCATGCTAAAGATGTGATACTTGCTGCACTAGAAATGGCTCAATTCATTGAAGAAGGTAAAGCTCAGAAAATTGCAGCTGGATTGCCCTATTTCGAAATACGCATTGGTGTGCATACGGGACCTGTTGTAGCGGGGATAGTGGGAGTAAAAAAATTCCAATATGACATCTGGGGAGATACTGTAAACACTGCCAGTAGAATGGAGAGTAGCGGAGAAGTGGGAATGGTCAATATAAGTGAAACAACCTATCAAATTCTAAAGGATGATTCTACATTTGTGTTTGAACCACGCGGTAAAGTCCAAGCAAAAGGTAAAGGGGAGATTGAAATGTATTATGTGAAAAAAGCTAAAGTGTAAACCGGTTCATCACTAAGTTTAAATTTTTAATAATGAGAAAAATAGTACTATTCTTCATTTTATTTCTATCTATAAATTCAATTCATGCACAAATAAAATTCTCCGATTTTATTGATGAATTTACTGTGTCAATAAATCAAGCATTATCGAGCAATAAAAAACAAAAAAATACAGGATTCGGACTTGGAGTTTACCACACTATTTCTCCTTCATCCTATTTAAATATCCTAGTTGGATTTGAATATAATCGTGTGAATCAATTTTACAATACAAATTACTCGAGTCATTTTGATTCGAAATCAAATGAATATTTTCGTTTAAATTTTATTTCCTTTCCAATTCAGTTAAGAATTAAAGGGTCTTTAGGTTCCCATAACGAAATGTTTTTTAGCCCAGGCGTATATTTAGATTTAGCTCAAAAATCACGAGCTGAATACGATTACCATTCCGTTGTAGTTAAAAATAATGTACCAACATACTACTCTGGTCATCTATATGAGAATGCAGGTAGTAATCAAGTTGGAATTTCTTTAGGAACAGGAATGAAATTTAAAAAATTGAAGCATGATTATTTAATCCATCTTGATTTGAAAATACCAGTGATGAAATTAATAAATGAAGTATTTGCATCTTATTTACGCTTATCTCTTGGCATGTCTTTAAAGAAATAGATAGAAAACTCCTTAACACTACAATTAGTGATACTCCAATATTAAATTAAAATCACGACAATGTAAATTGTCAAAATGTTTGATGATTTACTTCAGGCAACAACTTTCACTATTTGGGAATGCCTCTAATTTACTGGCCTCTTACGCCAATGTTAACTTAGTGTGAATTTCAATGTACTCAATTCTTAACCTAAATTGAGGTTGCGGTAATTCTCTGTTAATATTTAACCCCGCTTTGATATCGCGCACTTAACGTATGATTTACAGTTTAGAGAAGTAGCCGAGGCAATTTTGCAGAAAGAAACAGATGCATCTTTCTGATAATTCAAGTCTCGTGAAAAAACAAGTCTACCTAAGTTTCCTTTTCCTTCTCTTTCTATTACCAACTGTAGCTTTGGGGCAAAAGACTGGAAGTATTACTGGTACCGTTATCGATAAAGCAACTGGAGAGACATTGCCAGGTGCAAGTATTTCAATCGAAGGCACCACAACAGGAACCATGACCGACATAGAAGGGCGCTTTAAACTTGCTAATCTAGCAGCTGGCTCCTATAAGATTGTATGTTCGATGGTGTCGTTTTCGAAGAAGATTTTGAGTGGGGTAGAAGTAAAAGAAGGTGCAGCAACCAATTTGATGATTTCACTTGAAACGGTTCAAAATGATTTAAAGGAAGTAATCATTGAAGCAGAAGCTAAGCGTGAATCCATCAATGCATTAGTTCTTCAGCAAAAAAATGCCGCATCGGTTTCGGATGGTATATCTGCAGAAACCATTAAAAAAACGCCCGATCGGACTACCAGTGATGTTTTGCGTCGTATAAGTGGCGCAAGTATCCAAGATAATAAATTTGCGATCATACGAGGCTTAAATGATAGATATAATGCTTCCTATATTAATGGTGCACCACTACCTAGTTCTGAAAGCGATCGAAAAGCTTTTTCATTCGATATTTTTCCAGCTAACATGCTCGATAATATCGTCATCAACAAAACGGCAACTCCCGATATGCCTGCTGAATTTGCTGGTGGAATTATTCAGATAAATACCAAGAGTATTCCGGAAGAGAATTTCCAATCTTTCAGCATTAGTTCTGGATATAATACCATGACTACCGGAAAGGAGCAACTTACTTATAAAGGAGGCAAAACCGATTGGTTAGGATTGGATGATGGAACTCGCGCTTTACCTAGTGCTATTCCTTCTAAACAGGACTTTCCAACTCTACCAGCTGGACAAGCCGATTTAGGTAAAAATTTCACCAATAATTGGGGAATTAATTCCAGCAGTTTTGCTCCAAATTTTAATGCTCAATATTCACTCGGTCACACTATTCGACGCAAGGAAAAAGATCTTGTAGGCTTAGTGTTTGCCGCTTCATACCAGCGTACATACAATTATTTAATTACCGAACGAAAAGGCTTTACTAATAGCACTGATCCAAGTGTGCCATCTCAACTCGATTTCTCCTACACCGATAATAGTTATGCAACCCAAACGCTTGCTGGTTTATTAGGAAACGTATCCTTCAAAATCAATAAAAACAACACCATTTCTACTAAGAATTTATTGAGTATTAACGCCGATGATCGTGTGATTCGTCGCGAAGGAACTCCAACACCTCTTGAAAGTAATCCACTATTACTTCGTTCAACTGCTCAGTGGTTTACAAGTAATCGAATTTATACCGGACAATTAATTGGCGAACATTTAATAGGTTCAACTAAATTAAAAGTTAATTGGGTTGGCTCGTATAGCTCCATTCAGCGTTCTATTCCTAATCTACGTCGGAATGTTTATACACGTTTGGACCATTCAAATGATCCGGG
>DAOOQW010000027.1:0-19114 GCA_035388945.1 Flavobacteriales bacterium | reverse complement strand
TTGATAAAGCTATACTTAATCCACTATTTCTAAATGCTACATTATAAGTACTTATTAGTTTGCATTTGGTCAATCTTATTGATGAGTTCCTGCTCAATCAATCACATTGCAGACTTTAATGGAAATCAACCTGAATTATTAGAAGAAAAAAAGGATGTTCGAATTACAACGGGCATTAATTTGAATCTTACTAATAGGCCAATTGGTGGAGAGTTAAATGTAAGTTATGCCGTATCTTCCCGTTGGTTTGTGACATCTGGCGTTAGAACAGGAGGCTTTATTTTTCCAACAGGATATGGTTATGGCAGTGATTTCAGGTCATTTACAGCAGGAGGTGGATACTATACTTTAACCCAAAAGGGCAACAACCATCAAGTTACATTACGCTATGTTCGAGGCGATGAAAAGCAATATGAAGTTGATGGCACAAACTATTATTGGAGGCATTGGCATAAAGCACATTTGTACAATGGTTTCGACTTCTCCTATTCAGCAGCTTTTGTTAATGCTTCCAGTAAATTGGGCTATAGTTTTCGTTTCAACTACTTGACGACATTACAAAGCCAACATATTCCACGATTGGGAGTTTATTTTAATTACACTCACAATACTCATCGAAGATTCTTGTTAGCATTCACTGCAGGCTTTTTAACTGAATTGAATAATGATTTCTTGTCAACTAACTATATTCTATTTCGTCCTACTATCACTTACTGCTTCAATGCCACACGAAAAAAGAAATCACATTAAAGAAATAAACGCAACCTCTGTTACTTTTGCTAAATGAAATACACGCGCATCTATTTTATTCTTTTATTGGCTATTGCCTCAATTTCATCCTGTAAAGAAGATGAAGAGCCAATTTCGCAACAAACTGAATTTTCATTCACTTCAAATGATTCCTTGATTTTTGAACATAGTGGTACTTTGCCCTATTCTGTTGCTGTTCAATGTGCTTCTTCAAAGGAATTAGGAGCTAGTTTTGAAACAGTAACAGGTGGATTTGATGTTGGTTCTCAGCTCACCATTCCTTCCAATGAAAGCCGGAACTTCAATGTTTCATTCAACCAGACCTTTGCAACACCAGGCGCTTATCCTGCTGATCTTTCCGTTTCAATCTTTAATGAAAACAGTACTCCTAAAACTAAAACGGTGTATTTCGTGTATCGTCCAAACTGTGGATATGCATTTAGAAACTACACAATTGGACAAATCACCTATATCAGCAATGGTAGTTTGTTGAATAAGAACATCACATGTACCTATAATTCATCTGGTCAATTAGTGGTTTCAGGCTTAACCACGTTCGATGTAACACTTAACTTCAACTGTGATAATAATACAGTTACTATGGTACCTCTTGTTATTAATGGCTTCTTAACTACTGGTAACGGACAAATTGAAGGAACCGAAATTGCTCTTCAGATGTATAGTGATGGTGAATTGCACTCCAATTCGCGCATTAAGTTCTGAGGCTTAACTGTTTTAACGTTGATTAATTGCTGATTGAACTGAGTTCAGCCTCGTTTCAATAATCCCTACCTTTTGGCTCCATTTTTCAATATGCGCCAACTGATATTTCTTTACCTGTCGCTTTTCGTTTCTGCGGCTTTTGCTCAATATACTCCTGTTAAACTCGTCAATCCTATGGTTGGAACGGGAGGACATGGACATACCTTTCCCGGTGCAACGGTGCCCTTTGGAATGGTACAGCTTAGCCCCGACACACGTGTTGATGGAAGCTGGGATGGCTGTGGCGGCTATCATTACAGCGATTCCTTGATTTATGGATTTTCACATACTCACCTAAGCGGTACGGGTTGCTGCGATTACGGTGATATTTTACTCATGCCCTTGATGAATCGTCCCGATTTGACCAAGAAGCATTTTGCCAGCAGTTTTTCTCACAAAGCCGAACAAGCTGGAGCGGGTTGGTATGAGGTGGTTTTACGTGACCAACAAATTCGTGCTGAACTAACAACCAGTACTCGTGTGGGTTTTCATCGTTATACTTTTCCGGGGAAGAATGGTTTTGTGTTATTAGACTTGCTTCACCGAGATGAATTATTGGAAGGTAAAGTCGAAAAAGTAGACGACCATACCATTCGTGGAATGCGTCGCAGTAAGGCTTGGGCTCAAGATCAGGTAATTTATTTCGAAATCGCTTTCTCTCAAAAAATTTCTGTTATCGAAGAAAGTTCAAATAGCACACAAGGCGATTTACGAACAGCTATTCAATTCGAAAACATGAGTAGCAATGTGCTCGAAGTAAAAGTGGGCGTTTCGTTTAGCTCTTTCGAAGGTGCTCATCTCAACTTAACCAGTGAAGCAACGAATGTCAACTTCGATTTAGCTAAAGAAAGAGCCATAAAATACTGGGAAACAGAGTTGAATCGGATTCAAATCAAAGGCGGAACCACCGAACAACAAAAGATCTTTTACACCGCACTTTATCACACCATGATTCAACCCAACACAGTAAGCGATGTAGATGGTTCTTATCGCGGTATGGATAAGAAGGTGCACAAAGCTGAAGGATTTACTTATTACTCAGTATTCTCGCTTTGGGACACGTTTCGAGCTGCTCATCCATTATATGCGATTCTTTACCCAGAACGAACACGCGATTTCATTCAAACCTTTTTGCGCATGTACCAAGAAGGTGGAAGATTACCTGTTTGGGAACTTGCCTCCAACGAAACCGATTGCATGATTGGCTATCACAGCGTAAGTGTAATGGTGGACGCGTATTTCAAAGGCATTAAAGGTTTCGATACACAACTCGCATTAGAAGCCATGCAGAAAAGTGCAACCTGGAATCATCTGGGTTTACCAGCTTACATGGATCATGGCTTTTTATCGGTGGATGATGAGCACGAAAGCGTTTCTAAAACACTCGAATATGCCTACGACGATTGGTGTATAGCACGTTTTGCAGAAGAGTTGAAGAAACCTGCTGTCTATTCAACCTATGCTGCTCGTTCTAAAAATTGGAAGAATTTATTTGAATCCAAATCAGGATTTATGCGTCCGAAAAAGAACGGTGCTTGGCTTTCTCCTTTTGATCCGCGGGAAGTAAACAACCACTTTACCGAAGCCAATTCCTGGCAATATAGCTTCTTCGTTCCTCAGGATATTTATGGATTAGCTCAAGCTCACGGCGGACAAGACATTCTTATTAAACGATTAACGGGTTTATTCGAAGCCGATTCAAAAACCACCGGTCGCACGCAAAGTGATATAACCGGTTTGATTGGTCAATATGCACATGGCAATGAACCGAGTCACCACATGGCTTGGATGTTTAGTGCAATTGGAGAACCTCGTTTAACTCAGCAGTATGTGAGACGAATCTTAAAAGAGATGTATCACAATGCTCCGGATGGCTTATCGGGTAACGAAGACTGTGGTCAGATGAGCGCTTGGTATGTGTTTGCTGCAATGGGCTTTTATCCTGTTTGTCCGGGTAACCCAAATTATGTAGTCGGAGCTCCAATTTTCGATGAAATCAAAATCACTCCAGTCAACGGCAAGCTCTTTAGTATCAAGGCTCCTGGAGCAAGTAAAAACGAATACACCACTGCTGTTGAAGGAAAACAAAACTACTGGTTCAACCACAGTAGCATCATTAATGGTGAATCTATTTCGCTCAGCATGGGTAAAGTTGCTCCCCAAAAACAAACCTTGCAGCAAATACCTTTTACATACGATTGGTCGGCTATAAAAACTGTTCAAGCTCCCGTATTCTCTACTTCTCAACAAGTTTTTCGAGATAGTGTTTTAGTGAAAATAGAGTCGAACGCACCCGGAGCTAAAATCTATTATACCCTGAATGGAGAAGATCCTAGCCCTCTTTCTCCACTAGCTACCGATCCAATAATAATTCAGAATAGCTGTCAATTAAAAGCCATTGTTATTAAAGATGGAATAAGCAGCCCAGTAAATACTGCAGCATACAACAAGATTCCGCATAACTGGACCGTGAAAATCAGTTCCACTTACAATCCTCAATATTCTGCCGGCGGCGACCAAGGTATTATTGATGGATTATTTGCCGATGAAAACTGGCGCAAAGGTGGATGGCAAGGCTATCAAGGGCAAGATTTTGAATGCGTAGTTGATTTGCAAAAAACTACTGAAATATCCACGATTGGCGCTTCTTTTTTACAAGATTCACGCAGCTGGATTTTATTCCCGACCGAAGTACGATTTGAGTATTCCTTGGATGGAATTTCATTCACTCCATTTGTTACCGACAGCAATTTTATTGATCCCAAAGACACTAAGGTACAAATCCAGAAATTCGTAGAAGAACGTTCGTTTGTTGCGAATGAGCATAACGAGCCCATGACAATACCTCAGCCAACAACCATGCGTTACATACGTGTAAAAGCGAAGAATTTTGGCATACTTCCCGAATGGCATCAAGGTGCAGGCGGTGAAGCGTTCATTTTCATTGACGAGATTTGGGCGAAGTAGGAGCAAGCACTTAAGTTGCCCTTGTTATCTTACACAACTTGGCAATATTTACCCTTGTTATCTTACAATATAATGCTATATTTGCCCTTGTTATCTTACAAATAAAATGTTACACATCCGTCGCAAAGGGCTTACTTTACTGGAACACTGGCGGAATAAGAAAGGTCGAAAACCATTGGTGCTTCGAGGCGCTCGCCAAGTGGGCAAAACAACCCTCGTTCGAGACTTCTCAAAAAGCTATTCGCAGTTCGTTTCACTTAACCTAGAACTCGCTGCCGACAAAAAGCTTTTCTCGGACGATATGGATGTGGTGGCACTCATGCAACGGCTCACGATTAGAGAATCGATAAAGCCCGATTGGGAGAATACGCTTCTGTTTATAGATGAAATTCAAGAAGTGCCTGATGCCATTCAGCTGCTGCGGTATTTCTATGAACAGTTCCCTGAACTCTCCGTTATTGCAGCAGGTTCACTTTTGGAATTTGCTTTAGGAAGTGTGCGCAGTTTTCCTGTTGGACGCGTTGAGTTCCAGTATTTACATCCTTTATCGTTCGAGGAATTTCTCATTGCGATGGACAAGCAACAAGCCATTGATGCAATGAAGCAACTACCTGTGCCGGCATATGCGGTGGAGGAGCTTCATAAACAGTTTAATCTCTATTGTCTTTTGGGTGGCATGCCCGAAGTGTTGGCGCGGTATCGCGAAGATGGCAGTGTATTCAACATCCAACAGATTTATGAAAGCATCTGGAAATCCTATCAGAATGATGTAGAAAAATACGGAGGAAATAAGTCAGCAAAACAAATGATTCGGTTTGTTCTAAATAATGCTCCTGCAAGCTTCGATCAACGTATAACCTTTCAAAATTTTGGACAATCTACTTATCGTACACGAGAAATAGGAGAAGCATTTCGGCAATTACACGACACGAGACTATTGAGACTCATTTACCCCACCACTGACGTAAAAACGCCTCTCCAGCCTGATTACAGGAAAAGTCCACGAATACAGTTTTTAGACTGTGGATTATTGGTGAATCGTCTTGGAATACTTGCTGAATTAATTGGATTGGAAGACTTAAGTGATGCAGCCAGAGGAGCTCTTATTCCACATTGTGTGTTTCAAGAACGCATTGCCATTCAAGACTATACAGATTCATCCCCTTTTTTTTGGGTGCGGGAGAAATCGCAATCGAGCGCCGAAGTTGATTTAATCATTCAACGTGGCTCCTTGATTATTCCCGTTGAAATAAAATCAGGAAGCATCGGAAAACTACGTTCATTACACGCTTTCATGGATCAAACACCATCCACATTAGCCATCCGTCTTCACCAAGGAAAAGCATCAATAGATGAAGTAAAAACAACATCCGGAAAGGTGTACTCGTTATTAAACCTCCCCTATTTTCTGGCGGCATCGCTAGAAAGTTACATTGAAAACTGGCGAAATGAAGACGGGAAATCTTGGAAAATGATTTCGTATTGAATGCTCCCCAAAACTTTTAAATGAAACCTATCATCCTCTTCCTTGCTTTACTCACGAATCATTTCGGTCAAGCACAAAAGAAACTCTGGCTGTTAAAAATAGGTGAGGATTCCGTGATACGCGTTCGTCCGGAAAACGATTTCTACGACAGAGAAGATTCGTTTAATGGAACTTACTGGGCAGAAGGAAGTCGCACACGTTTCAATTTCCCTTACGGCACAAGGCAGTTCCGGACAGGTTTGTACCGCGGATGGAACACGTCTAATGAATTTCAATTCATGGATGCCCAAGGAAATCATCTCAACGACAGTGCGATTTGGGCAACAGGACAAATGCAGGATTTCAAACGAATAGGCATCTGGCGTAAATATCACCTCAACGGTAAAGTCGCACTAGAACGAGAGTATTGCAATGGAACTCCCTGTGGAAAAATCTCGCTTTTCTATGAAAACGGACAAGTGAAATCAAGTGGTGAAGTGGACACGAATGCATATCCTCACGGCACATGGAAGGCCTGGTTTGAAAACGGGAAGCCCAAATGGGAGATTGAATTCGAGCATGGAATGACCAAAGGCTGGTCGGCACATTATAACGAATCCGGATTGCTTTGTAAAGTGCATTTTATCAGTAATCATTGGGCAAATAATTACGATGAGTTGCTCATGTATTATCCAGAAACAGGTAAGATGAAAGCTCGGATGGGCCTGAGAAATTCAATACCTATCATTATCGATGCTTGGGATGAGAACGGGAATCAAACGGCAAGTAATGGGAATGGATTTATTAATGGAGAATACCAACAAATGGAAAGAGGTAAGTTGGAAGCCATTATCATCAATGGAGAATTGCGCAGTAATTGCCGTCGCTACTATGATACAGAAGGTAAAAAACTGCGTTCTGACGTTAGAGAAGATTCGCTAATTCCGGGCTTAATGCACTCAACAGGTTATTATGAAAATGGTGCATTGAATTTTACGCTTAACTATCAATTCAGCGATCCTAATAAAAGAGATGGTATAACGCGAGAGGGACCTTCAACCTATTACCATCCTAATGGTCAACTATCTCATCGTTGTCAGTTTGAGAAAGATCAAGTTGTAGGGCTTTTTCAGCAATGGAACTCGAATGGAATATTGCTTGCCGAAGTGATGTTTTCAGCTAAGTATGTTCCAAATCCAACCTACTTAAAAGAAATTGATGATGTGTATTTGAGTGTTGCAGGTGTGCCCGATGGCTCGTGGAAACTCTTTACCGATCAAGGTAAATTGATTTCAGAATCGGTATATAAAAATGGATTGCGACATGGTGTATGGAAAACTTGGCATACTAACGGCCAACTAAAAAGCCAACGTGAATACCGCAATGACGAGCCGATAAATGATGAAATACATTTCGACATCAACGGTAAAAAAATCCATGAGAAAAAAAAGAAATGTCCCAATGAGAATTGGGGAAGCAGCTATACCTGCTCAGAGCACGGACTCGTTTCTGTTACCGACGATATAGGCGTTTGTTCCAATTGTGGAAAAGGCACCAGCAGCGGTATGTACGGATTATGTGCGCATTGTGCGTGTGTTTCGGGCAGGTGTCAAATGTGTGGTCGGAAGTATTGAGAAGGGAGATTTTGGACGGGTTGTTAGGATAAGGGTGTTCAGATTGATGACTACAGAACATTTAATATCGTATTTTTGAAGTGTATGATATTAATAGATGCCAATAGAGAAAAGCTATATAGCCTTTGTGAAAAACACAAAGTAGATGAGTTATATCTATTTGGATCAATCCTAACCGACCGATTTATAGACTCAAGTGATGTAGATATTTTGGTTCAGTTTGGGAAGGTGGAATTAGAGCAATATGCTGATAACTATTTTGATTTTAAAGAAGAACTCGAACGTCTATTCAACCGATCAGTAGATCTCGTTGAAAATCAATCCATCAAAAACCCTGTATTCAGGAAAGTTGTGGATAGAGAAAAGCAGCTCGTTTATGAACGAAAAGATACTTAAGTATTTATACGATGTAAAGCTGGCTATCGATGAGATTGATTCCTTTTTCATTGATAATGAAAAGCGCTTTGAAGCATATCAGAAAAACATTCTCTTAAAAAAAGGCTATCGAAAGGAATTTAGAAATAATTGGAGAAGCGATTAAGCGGATTCTTGCCGTTGATCCTCATTTCCCAATTAATAATGCAAAGAACATCGTTGGTTTGAGAAATCAGATAATTCATGCTTATGATTCTATTTCAGATGAAACTATTTGGGGGATTTTGATTAATCACTTACCCAAATTAAAAGCTGAAATAAATAGCCTCATTCATTAATCCATTCAATCCGCACCATCACTCCTTCAGCACCAACGATTGAATTTTCAGACTCAATCGTTGTTCTATCCACACATAGCTTAAATACGAAATAGCTACGATAACTAGCAGTACACCAATAAAATACACCCATCCTTCTAAAACAGCCTGAACACCTAAAGTGCGTAAAACCTTAGGCAAATAGGTGAGTACTATTGGATGAACGAGATAAAGTGAAAACGAACAATTTCCTATGATTAAAAGTGATTTAGGAATCGAATAGGGTTTGATTTTATTTCGCTGTAAAAGAGCAACCAGCAGAAAACCACACGTTAACAAATGATTATACCAACCAGGTAATAATTGTATGAGGTGGAAATAACTAAGAATAAAAACCACGACTGCTAACTGTGCTGACGCATCGGCCCAAAACAAAGATGGCGGAACCACTGAACTAGTATAAAGGGCGCCAATTACAATACCTGCTATAAAAAATAACAATACAGGATTGGTCATCAAATTCAAGTAGACCGCGGTATAGCCATAGCATTCCGAAAGACTCATCATTACATATCCCTTGCTCAAAAGTGGAATCAATATCGTAGTACCGAGAAGCCATCCACATAACATAAACCATCGGTTTTTGACGAAAAGCATGGAGATTCCAACAAGCAGATAAAAGTAGATTTCATAGTTAAGCGACCATCCAACTGCTAATGGGGGCATACCATACGAAGGACCGATTAGATTCACATAGGTTGGAAAAAAGAAAAAAGTTGGCAATAAAAAGCTCGGATTTTCAATAAAATAATAATGCGCATTCCCCAACAATAGCACATAAAGTAGCGTCATTAAATAGTAAAGAGGTAGAATCCGGATGAGTCGTTTCAACAAAAACGCTTTTACGTTCTTCCAGTTTGGCTGAACCATGCGAGTTGTGTGATACATGATAAAACCACTTATCATAAAGAACATAGGAACTCCAACAGAACCATTTCCAAACAAGAACTTCCCCCATTCACCTTGTTTTAGGATGCCTTTCATGTGAAAGAAACACACTAGCAAAGCTGCTACCGCCCGAAAAAATTGAATGATGTCGAGTTTGGGTTTCATCGTAATTAATCCGCGGCAACATTACGAAGCATTTTGATTTATGTGGGCGAATTTTTCGAAAATGAAACATCGCGTACAGATTAATTCTCTCCTGTATTTATTAATGCTTTCTAGAAGAAATTATCGACTGAGTTCTTCCTATTTTTGCTCCAGTTATGGGACTTAAATCATTCTTCGCCAAACCGCTAGCATCAATAATAGCACGCCAAGTGCGCAATTGGAGCAATAATCCTATTGTGACACAGGAAAAAGTGTTTCAACAACTTATAGCTGGCGCTCGGGATACTGCTTTTGGAAAAGACCATGATTTTGCCACGATCCGTAATTATGATGATTTCAAAACTAAGGTTCCAGTTCGAGATTACGAAGGACTAAAAACCTACATCGACCGTGCAACCAAAGGTGAAGCAAACGTTTTATGGAAAGGAAAACCTATTTATTTCTGCAAAACTTCCGGCACCACATCCGGCACTAAATACATTCCCATCACCAGCGATTCTATTTCTAACCACATCGAATCGGCTCGAAACGCATTATTGCTGTACATCCACGAAACTGGCAATGCAAAATTTGTAGACGGGAAATTGATTTTCCTTTCGGGAAGTCCCGTGTTGAGTGAGATTAGTGGAATTCCGCTTGGACGACTCAGTGGAATTGTCAACCACCATGTTCCTCAGTATTTGCGACGAAATCAAATGCCTTCTTTCGAAACTAATTGTATCGAAGATTGGGAAACGAAGGTTCGTAAAATTGCAGAAGAAACAATCTCTGAAGACATGACGCTAATAAGCGGAATTCCTTCTTGGGTGCAGATGTATTTTGAGATTTTACAAGAGAAATCTGGAGGCAAAACCATGAAGGATTTGTTCCCTAATTTTTCCTTGTTTGTATACGGCGGCGTGAATTTCGAACCCTATCGTTCTCGTTTTGAGAAAATGATTGGGAAATCGATTGATTCAGTTGAGCTTTTTCCAGCATCAGAAGGATTTATCGCCTATCAAGACAAACAACCATCTCAAGGATTATTACTCATTCTTGATTCAGGTATTTTCTATGAATTTATCCCGGTTGATGAGTTTTTCAGTGAAAACCCTACTCGCATCTCGTTAAAAGAAGTCAAAGTGGATGTGAATTATGTGCTGATATTGAATACCAATGCCGGTATGTGGGGATATAACATTGGCGACACAGTTAAATTCGTTAGTACCAACCCTTATCGATTGGTAGTAACAGGAAGAATTAAGCATTTTACCTCAGCCTTTGGTGAACACGTTATTGCCGAAGAAGTTGAATATGCTTTGAAAGAAGCATCCCTGGGCGAAGTGGTTGAAGTGGTTGAATTTACTGTAGCTCCACAAGTTAGTCCTGAAACAGGATTGCCTTATCATGAATGGTTTGTAGAATTTAGCGTAAAACCTAAAGATCCGGAGCGCTTTCGAATGAAGATTGATACTGCGCTTCAGAAAAAGAATATCTATTATAAAGACCTAATTACAGGCAACGTTTTGAAGCCACTTGTTTTGAGAAGTCTTGAGAAAGACAGTTTTGTTAAATACATGAAATCTCAAGGTAAATTAGGCGGTCAAAATAAAGTTCCGAGATTAAGCAATGACCGGAAAATAGCTGAAGAGCTAAGTAATTTGATTGATCAAAGCTGGAGCTAAATCAACGAAGAAATTATTGTTGGCACTTTCCTTGTTATGCGAGTTTCAAGAATAAATCATTCGATTCATTCTAATCCCCTTTTTATATATGACGCTTTCTCGACTAGCTCCTTCGTTCGTTTTTCTTGCTCTTTTCCTTGCCTCATGTGCCGACGAAGAGCCAATTGTTCCAGAAGTTGATCCTAAAGATAAATTCATTGGAACGTGGAATGTGAAAGAAGAAATTGGCGGTTCGGTTACTGGAAATTATCCTTCAACTGTAACTAAAGATTCAACAAACACCTCTCGGATTCTCATTTACAACATTTTCAACCTTGGTGCTGCACAACGCGTTCAAGCCTTGGTTGCAAATAATACTCTCGATATCAGCCAGCAATCAATTACAGGTATTAGCATCGCTGGTTCGGGAACCTATAGTGGAACTGGATTCATTCTTAATTATACATCTGATGATGGCTCCGGTGCACAAACAGTAAAAGCAACCTACACTAAATAAGCTCAATTCCTCTTCTTATGAGAACTTCCATCAAAAGCCTGATAGGCCTCGCATTAATTAGCACAATCGGATTCAGCTCTTGTGCGCGCCGCACAGTAACTCGAGTTGCACCAGATAAAGTAATCGACTTAAGCGGTCGCTGGAACGAGACAGACGCTCGTTTAGCTGCAGAAACATTAACGAATCAGGCTTTAACTGGCGATTGGTTGGGCAACTTTACCAACGAAAAGAAAAAGAAACCAGTAGTTATTGTTGGATTTGTTCGCAACAACAGCCACGAGCACATGGATACCGAAATTTTCACTAAAGACATCGAAAAAGCATTTATCAAAAGCACGATGATTCGCTTGGTAGCTGCAGGAGATAAAAGAACTGAAATCCGCGGCGAACGTGCTGATCAGCAAGATTTCTCTTCAGCCGAAACCATGAAAAAATTTGGGAAAGAAGTTGGTGCTGATTTTATGATGCAAGGAACCGTTAAATCTATTGTTGATGGATACGGGAAAGAGAAAACAACATACTGGCAAATTGATTTAGAATTAACCAATATTGAAACAAACGAAATTGTTTGGATTGGTGATTACAAAGGGAAAAAATACATCGTTAATTAAGATTCCTGTTTTTCTCTAATTACGAGTTGATGATGCGCCTAACTCGCCTGACCAGCATAGTCTTTTTCCTTTTTTTAATGAACGCTTGTGCCCCGTATTACGTGCGGCACGAGCGTTTTTTATCGCTGGTTGCCACCGAGAAATACGCTGAAGCTGAAACAACACTTACCTCAACTAAAAAAGCGAAAAAGAAAAAACTCAAGCTTTTATTCTTGCTCGAAATGGGCTATGTCACCTTCGCCCAAGGGAAATACTCCGAGAGCAGCAAGTATTTCGCTGAAGCAGATTATCTAATTGAAGATTACAAAAAGAACTTGGGTTACGAAGCGCTCGCCATTATCGTTAATCCTGGCGTTAAACCCTATAAAGCAGAAGATTTTGAAGTGGTTATGCTTCATTATTTTAATGCGATGAATTACCTCAAACAGCGAGATTTTGAAAATGCCTTAGTTGAATGCCGTCGCATGAATCTTTCGTTGATTACCATGGCAGAAAAGCTGAAGGATAAACCTAAATACAAAGAAGATGCATTCGCGCATTTGTTGATGGGCTTGACTTACGAAGGAAGTGGTGATATAAACAATGCATTTATCGCATACCGAAATGCCTATGATATTTATGCGGGAGATTATACTTCATTCTTCGAAATGAAAATCCCCGAGCAGCTTAAGAAAGATCTTGTTAGAACTGCCGCTGCAAATGGTTTCCGTAATGAAGAAGAGCTTTACCGCAAGAAATTTGGTTACTCTTCTACCGATACGCTTCCCAAAGCCAACAAAACCGAACTCGTTCTATTTTGGAATAATGGTCTTGGGCCATACAAAGAACAATGGTCAATCGATTTTAACTTGGTGAAACAAGGTGACCAGTTTGTATTTATGAATTCTGGATTAGGATATAGCTTTCCATTTCCTGTGAGTAGCGTGAGTCAGCAAGATGCTAAAAACCTTAGTCAATTGAGTGTTTACCGAATTGCATTCCCTCGATATGTGCATCGTCCAATGATGTATCGTTCGGCTAGAGCGAGTTTAGGTGGAGCAAATTATCCATTCGAAATAGCCGAAAACATTGATGCAATTGCCTTCAAAAGTTTAAATGATCGATTTGCTCGTGAAATGGGAAGTGCATTAATCCGTTTTGCTGTTAAGAAGGCGGCTGAAGTAGCTCTTCGAAAAGAAAACAAAGATGCCGCAACCGTTTTAAGCATTGCCAATGCTATATCAGAACAAGCCGATACACGAAACTGGCAAACTTTACCAAATCAAATTTCTTATACCCGCATTCCTTTGATTCCGGGTAAAAATGAGGTGCTTTTTTATGCAACTGCAGCTCAAGGTGGACGCACGCGATGCGATACAATTCGTATTGATGCACGAAAGGGACAGGTTTACTACGAAATTGTAAATACTGTTAATCGTTAACGCCAAAGGGTGATATATCCTTTACGAACGCCTAGTTCCCCTTCTATCTGTATCAAATAATAATACGTACTCTCGGGTAACTGATTGCCATGCAAAATCGTTCCTGCCTGAGCTGTTCCATCCCAATCGTTTTGATAATCATTGCTGCTATAAACCAGTATTCCATATCGGTCGAAAACTTCGAGTGAAACACGTTTCGTTTGCGGCTTAACAATTATCAGTTTATCTAATACTCCATCTCCGTTAGGGGAGAATCCTTCAGGAATAAAAACCACATCTGGACCGCTACATTCAGGATCATCTGGACCATATATGGTCACAATCGTGAATGAAGAGTCACGACAAATACCATTTACAACCGTCCATTGTAGATAAAAATTACCCTGTTCTGTGGCTGTAAAATTACTGTTCTGGAAACCTGGTTCAAAAACGTTTCCGCCTGGAGTTAAAACAGTCCAAGTTCCTATTCCCAAAGAAGGAATGGCAGCTTGAAGGGCTGTTGTATCATTTAAACAACCAATTAAATCAAGTCCAGCATCCGAAATAGGTTGATCGAGAAAATCGAGTGTTACAGTATCACTCACTGCACAAAATCCGTTGGTGACGGTCCAAATTAACTCACGTGTAGCGGTGTAATCAACCGTTAAAAATGCAATCGGATCGCTTGGGTCTGATAATGTCCCATCGGAATTCAAGAAAGTCCATAATCCAGAACCAATACCTGATGACACACCTTCTAAATCGGTAGTTAATCCACAAACGGAACGATCTGCGCCAGCGCTAACTGGGAATGGTGCATAGTTGAAAGCTATTGTAACGGTATCACTGCTAAGGCAACTTCCTTCTTCTAAAGTCCAAACAATCACATTTTCACCTTCGGCCGACATGCCCAATTCAGTTTGAGCCACTGTGGAGTCAATGAAAACACCATCACCCGAAATCAATTCCCAATATCCAATTGCTTGAGTCGGAGATTGAGCAAAAATGTTCAGGTTAGCAGCACACACATTGGTATCGGACATGGCAGATGCTAATTCGGTTGGCACATCGCGTTGAAGCACAATTGTATCCGACAATGCTGGACAAATACCGTTTTCTACTATCCAAACAAGCGTTGAAATACCTGCCGGTAAATTGACAGAAGTATTTGCAGCAGAACTATCTGAGAAACTAACATTCGGATCGAACGAAAACCAATGTCCTTGTCCAATTAAAGGTTGAGTGGCTTGATTAACAAACACATCTGAACAAAATGTACTATCCAAACCAGCATTTGCCAAGTCGGGATTTTCGTAACGTAAAATTGCAACCGAATCGGAAGAGCTACAAGGGCCATTTGTAATTGTATATCGAATAAGCGAATTGCCTGCAGCAATTGATGTTAATGCTGTTTGAGCAGCAGTATCATCAGCTAAAACGGCACTTCCACTTATTACTTCCCACAAATAAGAACTGCCGTTAGATGTATTTCCAACTAGAAAAATACTGTCGGAACATATTACTTCATCAATGCCAGCAAATGCCGTTTGTGGTGCGGCATATACCGTGATTTGAATTGATTCTGAAGTCGATGGACAAACCCCATTGCTCACAGACCAAAGCACTTCCGTAATACCTGGATTTAAACTGGTGAGATTTGTTTGTGCTGATGTAGCATTTCCAAGACTACCACTTCCCGATACAATCGACCAAACTCCTGTTCCGATGCTTGGATTTATTGCCTGAAGTTGAATAGAAGTTAAACATGTGCTTGTATCGTTACCAGCATCAGCCTGAGAAGGAGCTAAATCGCGCGTAATCGTTACCTGATCGGTAGAAGCCGGACATAAACCATTGAGTGTTGACCATTGAAACACATTTGCTCCAGCACCCAAACCACTAACTACACACGTTGGAGATAAAGCATTTTCTAAGGTTCCCGTTCCACTTACAAGCGACCAAACACCATTTCCTACTGTAGGAACATTACCCGATAACTGAATTTGATCAGAACAAATTTGTTGATCCAACCCAGCATTTGCCGTTGTTGGAGATTCCTGACGGTCTATAGTAACTTGATCTACAGAAGCCGGACAAACTCCATTGCTAATTGTCCAGGATAATACATTTGCACCTATTCCTAAATTGCTGATTGTTGTACCAGCATTCGATGCTTGAGCAAAAGTTCCAGAGCCTGATAAGACTGTCCAAAGTCCAGTTCCGATCGTTGGTGCGTTTGCATTTAGCGTGGCTGATGATGAACAGATAATCAGGTTTGTCCCAGCTACAGCAGTCGTAGGCGGCAAGAATCGAGTTAGAATAACTTCATCGAAAGTGGTACAGGTTCCACTTACTACAGTCCAGCGAAACACATTAGCCCCAGCTCCAAGATTTGTCACGGCCGAAGTGGCTAGATTCGCATTCGCAATTGTTCCTGAACCAGAAATAACAGTCCAACTTCCCGTTCCAGATGATGCCGGTGTGGCTGAAAAACTACTGTTAGCTGTACAAAGCTGTTGGTCGCTTCCTGCAAACGCATTAGTAGGATTCTGATCTACAGTAACAATAACCGTATCGCGCTTTATCGAACACGGTCCGTTCGAAATAGCCCATTCGAGCTTATTGATTCCGGCAGAAAGTCCTGTTACGGCACTGTTCGATAAGGTTGGATTTGAAAACGTTCCCGAACCAGTAACGACCGACCAAAATCCCGTACCGATACTTGGAGTTGTAGCAGCTAGATTGGCTGAATTAGCACAGGTTTGGAAATCAATCCCAGCATTTGCAGCGGATGGATCAGCAAAGCGGTTGATAGTAACGGTTGATGTCGCAACAGGACAAACACCATTGTTAACGCTCCATTGAAACACATTTGCTCCGATTCCAAGATTGCTGATTTGTGAGTTTGCTGCTGTAGGCGTTTGAATTATTCCAGCACCGGAAATCAATGTCCATAATCCAGTTGCTCCCGATGGTAAGGTCGCTTGGAAAGTGCTAGAAGAACTACAAACATCCTGATCACTACCTGCATCAGAAACTAAAGGAGCAAGAACTTGAATGGTTACTTCATCGGTTGATGGTGAACAAACTCCATTACTAATGCTCCACCTAAACACATGTGTTCCAACAGTTAGATTGCTGACCTGTGTTTGAGGTGTGGATGTGTTGAGGATTACACCACTTCCCGAAATTAGCGTCCAAGTTCCAGTTCCAATCGTGGCAAAATTCCCTTGAAGTGTGGTAGAATTTGTACAGATTGTTTGATCTGATCCTGCATTTGCTGTAGTTGGTTGAGCAAACGACTGAACACTAACTTCATCAGAAGCCGAAGCACAGCTGCCATTTGTGACAGTCCAACGAAATACATTTTGTCCTGCCGAAATTCCCGTTACACCTGATGTTTCAGAGTTTGAATTGCTAAATACTCCTGAACCTGATACAACCGTCCAATGTCCTGAACCTTGTGAAGGTGCACTTGCCGATAGTGTTGCACTTGAGCCACAAATAATCTGATCAGATCCTGCTTGAACATTACTTGGTGCTTGTAAAACGGTAATGCTAACTTCATCGGTTGATGGGGAGCATACTCCATTACTTATCGACCAGCGTAAAATATTTACTCCAGTTGAAAGTCCCGATACGTTTGAGTTAGGCTGTGTTGCATTGGCAAAAAATCCCGAGCCGGAAACAACTGTCCAAACCCCATTTCCTGAGCTCGGAGTATTGGCAGCTAATGTAGTAGCCGACAAACAAATCGTTTGATCACTACCTGCATTCGCAGTGGTTGGAGGATTTAAAACGTTGATGCTGACTTCATCCGAAACCGCCGGACACGTTCCAGAAGAAACTGTCCAACGAAATACGCTAGTGCCAACTATTAGTCCTGTTACTGAAGAATTGGCTGAAGTAGCACTTACAATTGTCCCGGAACCGGAAACTAATGTCCACAAACCTCCAGTTGCAACAGTTGCAGCTAAAGTGGCGGTTGAAGAGCAGATTGATTGGTCATTACCTGCAAATGCGCTAACCGGATTGCTATCAACAGTAATAGTTACCTCATCAACAGAAGAAGAACAAACACCGTTACTGATCGTCCAGCGTAACACATTTACACCAGCAGACAAGCCTGATACAGCCGTGTTTGCTGAAGTTGCGTTAACGAAAGTTGCTGTTCCTGAAACTACCGTCCAAACACCTGAACCAACTGTTGGAATATTTCCCGAAAGTGTCGTTGAAGTTGCACATACTTGTTGATCAACTCCTGCATTTGAAACAGTTGGAGCTGCCTGAACAGTAATGGATACATCATCCGAAGCATCTGCACAAGATCCGTTGCTAACAGTCCATCTTAAAATATTCACACCCGTTGATAATCCGCTAACTTGAGTCGTTGGCGATGTTGCATTTTGGAAAGTTCCGGTTCCGCTTACTAATGTCCAAGTTCCACCAGCAGGACTAGCAGATAATTGAGTTGAAGAAGAACAAATCGTTTGATCGATTCCAGCTGATGGTGTAACCGGATTTGCATCAACTGTTATGGTAACATCATCGGTCGAAGCTTGGCAAACGCCGTTGCTGATGGTCCAGCGTAGCACATTTGTACCTGTTCCTAATCCCGAAATTGTCGAATTAGGCAAAGATGCATTTGCAAATGTTCCGCTGCCGGAAATAAGTGACCATTGACCTGATCCAATACTTGGTGCATTAGCCGATAGCGTGGCTGATGTTGAACAAATGGTTTGATCTTGGCCTGCGGCTGATGTGGTTGGAAGGGCTTGAATGGTGATTGAAACTTCGTCCCAAACATCCGGACAAGTTCCTCCATCAATCGTCCAACGGAAAACGCTGGTTCCGGTAGTCAATCCCGTTACCGATGTGGTTGCAGATGATGCATTTACGATTGTTCCCGAGCCACTGCTTAATGTCCAGATTCCACCAGAAGGACTAGCTGAAAGGCTTGTTGTGGATGAACAAATCGTTTGATCCAGACCGGCAGAAGGAGTTGCTGGCGCGGATGTAACGAAAATGCTCACATCATCGGATGTGGAAGTACAAACACCATTGGTGATGGTCCAGCGTAAAACAGTTGTTCCCGAATTTAGTCCCGAAACATCGCTGGTAGGAGAATTTGCATTTGAAAAAGTAGCGAAACCACTCACAACGGTCCATGTTCCATTTCCTACAGCAGGTGTGCTTGCAGCAAGAGTAGTTGTGGATGAACAGATTGTTTGGTCGGAACCGGCATTTGCAGTAGAAGGTGGATTTTGAACAACAATTGATACGTCATCCGAAACAGATCCACAAGAACCACCAGGTATTGTCCATCGAAATACATTCACCCCTGCCGTCATGCCCGTTACGCTTGTAATAGCGGTGTTTGCGCTAACTATGTTTCCCGATCCACTTACAAGACTCCAACTTCCGCCAGTTGCTGCTGTAGCCGACAGAGTTGTAGTGCTCGTACAAATAAGCTGATCTATTCCAGCATTAGGAGAAAGTGGATTATTATCAACCGTAATAGTAACGGTGCTTTGAGATGGTGTACAACTACCATTTGAGA
>DAOOQW010000026.1:0-19979 GCA_035388945.1 Flavobacteriales bacterium | reverse complement strand
AATGCTATTCAATTAAATGGACAACCTTATACTGGAACTGTAAATGTCTATGCACAAGCATTAGATCCAACTTCTCCCGAAATGTTTGACCAAATGCCTGGTGAATTGTTGGGTGGCATGAATGATTCGTTGCGTTTGTTACGCTCATTTGGCATGGCAAGTATTGAACTGAGAGATACCAGCATGAATGAATTGCAAATGGCAAATGGAGTTTCAGCTTCGCTCACTTTTAATATTCCTACTGCTTTGCAAGCCGAAGCCCCCGAAACTATTGATTGGTGGAGTTTTGATGAATCACTTGGTTATTGGAAACACGAAGGAGAAGCCATAAAGCAAGATTCTCAATATGTAGGACAAGCAAATCACTTTACTTGGTGGAATTACGATGTGCCTCAGAATTTCAACGATTTTAATGGAACAATAAATTCGGTAAGTGGAACACCTGTATCAGATGCGCAGGTGAATGTGGTTACTCAAACGTTGGGAACAGGTGTTACTTACACCAACTCAGAAGGCGTTTTTACAGGAAGAGTGCCGAAAAATCAGCAACTTACGCTAAACGTGTATTTAACCTGTAGCACTACCAACGACTGGAATTTGGCACATTCCGAAACCATTGCCAGTGAAACGCAACCTCTATCTATTGTTTTAACAGCGAACTTAGAAAACCGTTATCCTATTACAGGAACAGTAGTTAATTGTGAAGGTCAGCCAGTGGATTTGGGTTACGTTAAAATGAATGGACGAATTTTTATTTTGGATAATGGAACGTTCAGCATTCAGACCTGCCAAATGGGAACATATTCAATTCGGAGTTATGATATTTCCAATTCCGATTCTGTTAATGTGAGTAATTTGATAGATGTTCAAGTGGGTATATCGGGGGTGGATGCCGGAATGATTGCTACATGTTCTACAATGTTTGGATCGGTATCCGATATTGATGGGAATCTGTATTCAACCGTTTTAATAGGTGACCAATGGTGGATGGCAGAGAACCTAAAAACAATTCATTTTGCGGATGGTACACTGATACCAAATATAACTGAAAGTCTTACATGGTCCCAATTAAGTTCTCCTGCTTGGTGTAATTACAACAATAGTATTCTATACGGCTCTATTTATGGGAAACTTTATAACTGGTTTACAGTTGCAGATCCTCGTAATGTATGTCCTGATGGCTGGCATGTACCCTCTGATACGGAATGGACATTACTAACAGATTATCTAGGAGGATTTAGCACAGCCGGAGGTAAAATGAAAGCAATAACTGGCTGGAATGCTCCGAATACAGGGGCAAACAATGAAAGTCTCTTCACAGGCCTTCCTGGAGGTTATATCCAAGTCATTGGTAATTTTTCAACATTTCTCCACATTGTTTATAGTGGAATGTGGTGGAGTAATTCAGAGTTTTCATTATCAGAAGCTTGGTACCGAAATCTTGTTTTTAACTATGATGTAGCAGCTTATAATAATACAAATAAGAAAAATGGATTTTCGGTAAGATGTATCAAAGATTAAAACTTTAAATGAGAGGTTCCATCGAATCATAGAAGAAATTACACATTAATAAAATCTAAATCTATTTAGTAGGATTAGTATGTTGCACACTACCGTTAAATCCTCCTAAGGGATTGCCCATACGGACAAGTCGCGAAAAGCTAACAGCACATGCCTTCGCTAAAGCTTCGACATACACGAGCCCGACTCCTTTGGAGGCAAGCCCACGCTTCGACAGGCTCAGCGTGCGGTACTCGCTCCCTGAGCCTGTCGAAGGGAGCACATCAAAAATCACCAGCACATCAACACGCTAGCACACCAGCACACCATCTACATATTTCTCCTGTACTGCCCTCCTACCTCAAACAAGGAACTGGTAATTTGACCGAGTGATGCGTATTTGCTCACTTCCATCAATTGTTCGAAGATGTTTTGGTTGAGGACTGCAGCCTCTTGGAGCTTGCGTAATAGCTCATCGATACGGCTTGCGTTGCGGGTGTGAAGGTCTTTGAGCATATCGATTTGATACTGCTTTTCTTCTTCCGATGCACGAATAACTTCTTTCGGCAATACCGTTGGAGAACCTTTGGAACTGAGGAAAGTATTCACACCAATAATCGGGAATTCGCCGGTATGTTTTTGCATTTCATAGTACATCGACTCTTCCTGAATCTTACTGCGCTGATACATGGTTTCCATCGCACCTAACACGCCTCCGCGCTCGGTAATACGATCGAATTCTGTGTAGATGGCTTCTTCTACCAAATCGGTCAATTCTTCAATGATGAACGAACCTTGAATCGGGTTTTCGTTTTTCGCTAAACCAAGCTCTTTGTTGATGATGAGCTGAATGGCCATGGCACGACGTACTGATTCTTCTGTCGGCGTAGTAATCGCTTCATCGTAGGCATTGGTGTGCAGCGAGTTGCAGTTGTCGTATATCGCATACAAAGCTTGAAGCGTTGTACGAATATCATTGAAATCAATTTCCTGTGCATGCAGGGAACGCCCTGAAGTTTGGATGTGGTATTTCAACATCTGACTGCGTTCGTTTCCACCGTATTTCAATTTCATGGCTTTTGCCCAAATACGACGAGCCACACGACCAATAACCGCATATTCTGGATCGATTCCGTTACTGAAGAAGAAGCTCAAATTCGGAGCAAAATCATCGATATGCATTCCGCGACTGAGGTAATATTCCACGAACGTGAAACCATTCGAAAGCGTGAAGGCCAATTGTGTGATGGGATTCGCACCGGCTTCTGCAATGTGGTAACCCGAAATAGAAACGCTATAGAAATTGCGAATTTTCTCGCTGATGAAATATTGTTGAATATCGCCCATCATACGAAGCGCGAATTCGGTACTGAAAATACAGGTGTTTTGCGCCTGATCTTCTTTCAAAATATCTGCTTGCACCGTTCCGCGAACAACGCTCAATGTTTTGGCTTTGATACCAGCATACACATCGGCAGGTAGCACCTGATCGCCCGTTACGCCGAGGAGTAACAAACCTAGTCCGTTATTGCCTTCTGGAAGTTCGCCTTGGTACATCGGACGCTTCATTCCTTTAGCAGCAAAGAGTGCATCGATTTTAGCATTTACTTCATCGAGCAAACCATTTTGACGAATATAAACCTCGCATTGCTGATCGATGGCAGCATTCATGAAAAAGCCTAACAGCATCGGAGCCGGACCGTTAATGGTCATCGAAACCGAAGTGCTTGGAGCACATAAATCGAAACCAGAATAGAGTTTTTTCGCGTCATCGAGACAGCAAATACTCACACCCGAATTCCCAATTTTCCCATAAATATCGGGACGAAGATCTGGGTCATTTCCGTAGAGCGTAACCGAATCGAATGCCGTTGACAAACGAGCTGCTGGCATGCCTTTGCTCACGTAATGGAAACGACGATTGGTACGTTCTGGTCCACCTTCTCCAGCAAACATTCGGGTTGGATCTTCTCCTTCGCGTTTGAACGGATAAATACCCGCGGCAAATGGAAATTCGCCCGGTACATTTTCGGTAAGCGACCAACGTAAAATTCCACCCCAATTCTTGTATGCCGGAGTTACTACTTTAGGAATTCGGCTTTGAGAAAGACTCACCGAATGCGTGGCAATCTTGAGTTCTTTGTCGCGCACTTTAAAGATGAAAAATTCATCCTTGTAGCTTTGGCGTTTGGCTTCCCATTGTTCGATGAGTAACCAATTTTTAGGATCGAGCTCCAATTTCACACGATCGAATTCCGCTTGAAGCACTTTCAAAATATCTGCATTCACGGTGGACTTCATCGTGTCCATCGTTTTATTGATCGCATATAATTTTTCGGCAACTTCGGATTGCTTCTCTACCCAACTGTTGTAATTCCGATTGTTTTCGGTGATTTCACTAAGGTAACGCGTACGATTGGGTGGAATAACATACACCTTCTCGCTCATTTCCTGGGTTACTGTGTAACCTGATTTCAAATCTGCTCCAGTTCGTTCAACCAAAGTATCCATGATGCGACGATACAAGTTGTTCATACCCGGATCGTTGAATTGAGATGCGATGGTACCGAAAACCGGCATTTCTTCTGGCGGTGTATCCCACAAATTATGGTTACGCTGATACTGTTTCTTCACATCACGCAAAGCATCTAAAGCACCACGTTTATCGAATTTATTGAGGGCGATGAGGTCAGCAAAATCGAGCATATCAATCTTCTCGAGTTGCGTGGCAGCGCCGTATTCGGGTGTCATCACGTACAAGCTCACATCGCTGTGATCTAAGATTTCGGTATCACTTTGTCCAATTCCGGATGTTTCAAGAATAATAAGGTCATAGTTAGCCGCTTTCAATACAGCAACTGCCTCTTTCACGTGCTTACTAAGAGCCAAGTTACTTTGACGTGTAGCCAAAGAGCGCATGTACACACGTGGATTGCGAATGGCATTCATACGAATACGATCGCCCAGCAATGCCCCGCCCGTTTTGCGTTTAGATGGATCAACCGAAATAACACCAATGTGTTTTTCTGGGAAATCGATGAGGAAACGACGTACTAATTCGTCTACCAAAGAACTCTTCCCTGCTCCACCTGTTCCTGTAATTCCCAATACAGGCGATTTACTTTCAGCAGCTAATTCATGAATACGATCGAATGAATTGCCGACAGCTTCTGGATGATTTTCAGCCATGCTGATTAATCTCGCAATGGACTTCCAATCTTTTTCTGCCAAGTGATTGACTTCTCCATTGAGTTGGGTTACGGTATCAAAATCACAGCGCGACATTAAATCGTTGATCATGCCTTGCAATCCCATGCTACGTCCGTCATCTGGATGATATAGGCGTGAAATTCCGTATTGCTGCAATTCCTCAATTTCGGAAGGCAAAATGGTACCGCCACCACCACCTAAAATGCGGATATGGCCGGCGCCTTTTTCATGAAGCAGATCGTACATGTACTTGAAATACTCCACGTGACCACCTTGGTAGGAGGTCATGGCAATGGCTTGAGCATCCTCTTGAATGGCGCAATTCACGACTTCTTCCACCGAACGGTCGTGACCAAGGTGAATGACTTCGGCACCAGAACTTTGGATAATACGGCGCATGATGTTAATAGCAGCATCGTGCCCATCGAAAAGGGATGCAGCCGTAACGATACGGATTTTATGCTGAGGCTGGTAAACAGATGTTTCCATGCTGATCAATTGATTTTGGGATGGCAAAGATAAGCAGAAGGATGTTTAGATGAGTGTTGTTGGAACTGGGTATAAATGAGATATTTAATTGTTTGGCAAGAGGAAACTAGGGTGAAAAAGCATTTAGTAAGAAGATAAATATGGAATTCATTAAAAGGTACATATTTCAAGAATAGTGTTGAGTAGATGATAAAATTCACTAGAAAATTAAACATAGAATCATAAAGTTTTTGTATTCATTTGGTGAATGAATAGCTTTATATTTATTGAATAATTCAGCAAGTAATTAAATTAAATAATCTTCCCATAATTTCGATTTGATGAGTTTAAAATCCATTTTTCTATTTTATTTGATTTTGCCTCTGAATCAGCTGTTAGCTCAAGCAACACCTTTATTCGATGATGAAAAGAAAGTAGAAATAGCAGGCTTAACTTTTGATGCCATGGAACCTTTTATTTCGAATGATGGATCTACTTTGTTTTTTAATTCACTGAATTCGGGAGGAAATACAAATCTGTATTATGCTTTGCGAATAAATGATAGCACTTTTACTTATATGGGTTTAGTAGGAGGTTGTTACGACTCATCCCCCAACCACTTAGATGGGGTTGCTTCATTGGATATGCTGAATAATTTTTATTGGGTGTCGCTTCGCAATTATCCAATTCAAATTGAAAATCTGCACAAAGGAAATTATACAAGTGGAAATGTGTCAGATATTACTCGTGTTTACGGCAACTTCAATAGCTATATTCCTGGTTGGCTAATTATGGATGCAGCAATAACTCATCAAGGAAACGAACTTTACTATTGCAATGCATTTTTCAATAATTGCTCAAATGGAACTCCTTGTGAAACTCACATGGGAGTAGCCTTATACGTGAATGATAGCACCTTCAATAAAGCTCCTAATTCAGATTTTATTTTCCAGAATATTAATGACACAAACTACATTAATTATGCGCCCCAAGTAAGTAATGATGGCTTGGAATTATATTACACACGTTTACAATTAAATTCAATAAATACCGAAATATGTGTTTCTGTCAGATCTTCTCTTTCAGAATCATTTGGTACACCTACAGTTATACATTCAAATATTGGCTTTGTACCTGAAGCTGCATGCCTTACATCCGATAATCAAATCATCTATTATCATCAAAAAGACGCTTCTGGTATTTTCCATATTTATTCTCGGAGAAAAACTAGTAGTTTAGGATTAAACCAAATTGAAAAGTCGCAAATAAAATTCTTTCCAAATCCAGCGAATGACTTTATAAATATCAATTTATCCCTATCATCTGAACCATTCATGATTGAAATTTATTCCTCTTTTGGACAAAAAGTAATTTCATCCACTAATATAAAACGAATTGATATTTCAACGCTGAATAATGGACTATATCATCTGAAAGTAATCCAAAATAGGAAATTGGACTTTTATACATTTATCAAAAATTAATTTGAACCAATAAGTTTGACTTAATTTAATTGAGTGAATTTCTTTTTATGTCATTTACCCTAACCAACATTGCTCACTTACGTTTAGCTGCTCAACAGCTTCTTAATCCAAGCTATACAACAGCACATGACTTAGTATCGTGGCTTGGAGCCGTTCAAGCGCAGGAATATGCTCAAACGATTTGGGGATTAGGCTTACGATTAGCTTTTTGCTTGGCGAGTGATATTGAACGGGAATTCAATGAAGGAAGAATTTTAAGAACCCACCTTCTCCGTCCAACTTGGCACTTTGTAACAGCCGAAGATATTCAATGGATGTTAGCATTAACGGCTCCTCGTGTACATGCCGTAAATAAATTCATGTATCGTCAAACCGAATTGAATGAATCGATTTTTCGTCGTTGCAATGAACTCATAATACAATCTCTACAAGGTGTAAAACAACTAACTCGAGATGAATTAAATGAAGTATTTAAACAACATTCCATTGAGGCAAGTGGTCATAGATTAAGCTATATCATGATGCATTCTGAATTAAATGGAACAATATGTAGCGGAGCTAAAAAAGGCAATCAACATACATATGCTTTAATTTCAGAAAGAATTACACAAGTGCCACAATTAACCATAGATGAAGCTTTGATAGAACTAACCAAACGCTTTTACCAAAGTCGAGGACCAGCGACAGTTAACGATTACTCGGTGTGGTCGGGATTGACTTTAACAGAATGTCGCAAAGGAATTAATAGCTTGGGTAAAGAACTCATTTCATATCAATTAGAAGGTGCTTTATACTATTTCACCCAACAACAAACAGAGATTTCGGACAAACCTACACGTATGTTGCTACTTCCTATGTACGATGAATACGTGATGGGATATAAAGATCGCTCGGCCATTTTTGTCAATCGGAATAACCTAAAACCTAAACCTAAATCATTACACAATTGCATTATAATATGGAATGGACAAGTAATTGGCACTTGGAAAAGGACCGTCACCTCTAAAACAATGAATGTAGAATACCATTTCTTTGAAAAATTATCGATAGAGCAAAACCTGGCATTTGAACAAGCTTTGGAAGATTTAGAAAACTTTAGTAAACTAAAATTAAGTCTGAAATAAATACAATATTACTTGTTTAACATATAACAATATAAATTTACTTCCTCTCTAATTAAATAGGAAGTTAAGAGTACAATTATTGAATAAGAAAAAAATGTTCAAGCCTGCTTTTATATTTCTAGAGAACACCACTCTTCATAGCTTTACTGATAAGTGATGCCGTATTCATTACTTCAAATTTGGCAAGTAAATTCTTTCGGTGACTATCTACTGTGCTCAAACTAACAAATAGCTTTTCAGCAATTTCTTTATTAGTACATCCTTCGGCAATTAAAGCAAGGACTTCTTTCTCTCTTCTCGTAATGATTGGACCTTGAGAATCAGGGAAAGACACTTGTTTTTGGTTATTTAATAAATGACTAATAATAACTTGTCCTTCCATTACTCCACGTATAGTGGATTCGATTTCTGAAACAGTTGAGTTTTTTGTGATAAATCCTTTTCCGCCAGCTTGAATTAATTCGCCCACATACAATGGATCATGAAACGTACTCATGCCAATAATATTAATACTAGGAAATTCTGCATGTATTTTTCTTCCTAATTCAATTCCATTAATTTCAGGTAGATTGATGTCGGTTATAACTACGTCGATAGCGAATCTCCGAACGATACTCATGGCAGAAATAGCTTCTTCAGCTTTATGAATTTCTGCAATAAAATCTAATTGTTTAAGAATATTCAACATTCCTTCGAGCACAACCGGATGGTCATCTACAACCAATATATTAAGCTTCCTTAGCATGATTCAGTTCAAATTCTATTAAAAACGATGTCCCTTCTTCGGAACTACTAGTTACATGAATAATTCCATTTAAATATTCGACTCTATTTTTCAAATTATGGAAACCCATACCAGTTGATTTTTCCCAAAGTGAGAGGTCGAAGCCTTTACCATTATCTTCTACAACAAGCGATAAATGATTTTCATGAGCATTTAACTGAACGATAATATTCGATGCTTGGGAATGTTTAAGAGCGTTATTGAGCAATTCCTGAATAAGTCGGTAAAGAATAATCTCATATTCATTGGGCAATCGTTCGTCTAAAAAATGGTGTTCGAAATGAATTGAAATACCTGATGCTTCAGAAAGAGAATGAGCTAAACTCCTCGTTGCATCAATGAGTCCAGAATGATGCAATACAGCTGGCATCATATTGTAAGCAACCCTGCGCATTTCCGAAATTGCATCATCTAATTGTAGCAGCGATTTTTCGAAAACCCGGGCATGTTCTTCTTGGATAATCATGTTTCCTTGCATAGACGAAAGGGATAATTTAACACCACTGAGTAAACTTCCGACACCGTCATGTAAGTCTTTAGCTACTCTGCTACGTTCATTTTCTTCTCCTTTAAGCATAGAATCAAGTACAACTACCTTTTTCTCGCTTTCAAGGCGTTTTATTTGTTCTAACTGTAATTCGGTTTCTTTTTGAATGAATTGATTTTTTCGACGCTGAATAATAAATAAGAGAATAAAAATCAAAGCAAGTAAACTTCCCCCAGCAAGCATAAACCATCCTTTTCGCCTTTCTTGCTTAGCAAGTAATGTATTAATCATATTCTCTTCTGCCAGTTTATCAATCTTTAGTTGCTGCTTTTCAGATTGAAATTTAATAGACAATTCTGAAGCATTCTTAGCTAATTCTTCGGTATAGGTACTGTCTTTACATTCCACATATTTAGTATGATTCTCATATGCTGATTTCCAATCTCCCCGAGCTGCTGCTATTTCGGCTAATTCCAAATAAATTTCCCGAGCCACTTGCCAGTCTTCCACTTCTATGGCCAAATTCAAGGCTTTGACCAAATATGTCTTACCCAAATCAATCTGATTCAACTTTATCAATGCAAGACCTTTCGACATATACGTTGCCGCATCAATCGATTCAGGATCATTTAATGTATGATAATATAAACTTGAATCAGCATATTGATTTGCCTTCAAGAAATCATTTGAATCAAAGAATAATCCACTTATATTTTGATAAAAGCTAGCCTTATAATATAAATGATTATATTTTGACAATATAACCAAAGCCTTGTTAATAGTGAAATGCATGGATTGCATATCGCCTTTTTTCAAGTAAATTACAGCTTCAGTAATACTCGCACTTAAATACGTTTGATAATTGTGATTTAATAAACTTATCTCTTTACATTTTTTTAAATAAAAAAGAGCATTATCAAATTTACCAGCATCTTCAAACAAAACACCTAAAGTGGAATAACTAAGTGCTAGATTCAGTGAATCCAGAGCCTTTTCTTGTGCAGAAATGGCTTTGAATAAATATGAAGCTGCTAAATCGAATCGATACTCAGCTAAATATGTATTTCCGATATTTGTAAGTGCAACTCCAACTCGTTTGTAATCAGGCGATGCCTCAGCCACTTGAAGCGATTTCAAATAATATTTACGGGCTGAATCCGTGTGTTTGAAATTGGATTGAACTCGACCGAAATCAAGCCAAACCATGCTAAGTAATCTCTTGCTGTTTAGTTCCTGGGCTAAAGGTAAATTCATCGAATAATACCCCATTGCTTTAGCTGAATCAGTAAATTCAAACAGGTAACCTAAATCCCTTTGTATAAAAAAGCGCAAACTATCATTCTTGGTAGCTTGTAATTGACGCAATAATTCCTCCTCTGATTGACCATTCACCCCAAGTGATGAGAGAAGCCCAATAATGAAAAAGGAAAATCGAAAACGCATGGGGTAAAAGTATTCAATTCACCCTGCCTGTCAAGGGGATAATCTAAAAATCCCCTTTTTAAGGGAGATCAAATTCCACTTTTAACACGATTGATTTATAGGGGGTGAACAGGACACCTTTGACAAAAAAATCAAACACATGAAAACACTTCTACCGTTTGCTCTGGCATTACTCTCTGTCCTCGAAGCAAGCTCACAAAATTTAAGTTTAAGTTGGGTAAAACAATTTGGAGGCCCATCCAATATGACTCCACTTGGAATGGCTAAAGATCCTTCTGGAGCAATAATTACTTCGGGCTTTATTGAAGGTGTTACCGATTTTGATCCAGGTCCAGAAAGTAATCCAGCTAGTACCAATGGACTCAAAGATGCATATATATCTAAATTAAATTCCAATGGTGATTATGTTTGGTCGGTTGCTTTTGGTGGAAGTGGAAACGATTTAGCCTATGATGTAGCTACGGATGTTGCTGGAAATGTTTATTGTACAGGAGAATTTACTGGTACTGTTAATTTTAATCCTCAGGGCACTGCAGCCAATCTGACTGCATTTTTTGGATACAATGCATTTATTGTAAAATATTCTGCAAGTGGTCAATTTCAGTGGGTGAAAAAATTTGGAGGAGCAAGTTCAGGATATGAGTCTGGAAGAAACATTTCTATTGATGGTTCTGGAAATATTATTACAACTGGACAGTTTTATGATTTAGTTGATTTTGACCCTAACTCGGGAGTTGCAACAACAGGTTTAGTTTCTTCTTATAGTTGTTATATGAGTAAGTTAACTTCAAATGGAGATTACGTTTGGGCTAAGTCGATTCCAGGCTATTACACCACTTGTTCGGAGCTTAATATTGATGCAAATAATAATATTTATTGGGTTGGATATTTTTATGGTTCAACTGATTTTGATCCAAGTGCAGCCAACTATTCTTTAGTTGGTCAGTACTATGATACTTACATTGCAAAATATACTCCTCAAGGAAATTTCACTTGGGTAAAACAACTCACTTCAACTAATTATTGTTTTACATATGCTCTTGAATTTGCCACAGATGGTAGCCTATTTCTAGCTGGTGGATTTAATGGCTCAACTGATTTCGATCCAGATTTAGTAGCAACACAAACGGTTACAAATACTTCTGGAAGCTACCATCCATTTTTGTTAAAATTGTCAAATTCAGGTTTATTTCAATTCGTGAAAGAACTTGCTCCAAGTTCGGTTGGTTCGGCTACAGGAGTGAAACTAGATTCAGATGGTAACATTTATGTAGGTGGTCATTTTAAAGGGACTTCCGATTTTAATCCTGATCCAGTTGACGAATTCCCTATGACTTCTTCCAGCACAAATTATGAGGATGCATTTATCACAAAACTAAATTCAGCAGGTGATTTTATATCAGCCTATAGCTTCGGAGGTACAAGCAGTGACTATGTAAATGGTTTGCAAATTAATCCTGCTAATGGAACACTCAGTGTAATAGGAAATTTCTCTGGAACATGCGATTTTGATCCTTCAAGTGATGTGATGAATTTAACTTCTGCAGGAGGTTCAGATGGTTATATTGCTCGATTCGTGCAGTGTTCAGCTGTAAGTGCAACGATTCAAATTAATGCATGTGGTTCGTATGATCTAAATGGCACAAATTATACTGAATCAGGCACATACAGTCAAACATTGGAAAGTAGTCTTGGGTGTGATAGCACATTAACGCTCGAATTAACTATTTCAGGTGCTACGTTTTCGAATATTACACTTTACACAAACGATGTAATTACATTTAATGGTCAATCGTATGGAGAAGCCGGTCAATACACGCAAACCATTTCTAATCAAGCAGGTTGTGATAGTATAATTTATGTTGAAGTAGTTATACTGGAAAATAATTTTGAACTCGAAATTGACAATGGGATAATTACAACTCCTCAATTAGGTAATTCCTATCAATGGATTGATTGCAACAATAATAATTTACCGATAACGGGTGAAACAAATTCAACATTCACTCCAACGCAATCGGGTAGCTATGCTTTGATAGTTTATGGTAATGAAGGTGATGTAACTTCCAATTGCATCGACGTTATTGTAACTGGAAATCAAGATATTTATGAAAGTGCTATTCAATTCTTTCCAAATCCACTAATTGATCAATTAATCATAAAATCGGAGAAAGAAGTATTTAACTCTTATCAGATTTATGATATGCAAGGAAAATTAGTTTTAGCTGGTAATATCACACAGAATATTGAATCAATTTCTATACGTGATTTAAGTTCAGGGATTTACTCCATACAATTAATTGGACAGCATATGTTTACTTCCAAAATTGTAAAGCAATAATTGTTAATCTATAATTTCAAAGCGCGGATCTTATGAAGGTTCGCGCTTTTTTTATTTTAAAATTGAAGTGAGTAGTTAATAGCAATCGATTAGAATAATCCATTATTTTACATAAATTTTCAGAAAATGAATACCATAACCATTCGACCATATCAAAATTCTGATCATGCGAGTCTATTGGAGGTAATTCAACTAAATACACCCAAATACTTTGCTCAAGAAGAAAAGAACGAATTAAAACACTACTTAGAAAAGGATGTAGAAGATTATTATATCGTGGAAACTAGTGATAGAATTGTTGCTGGAGGAGGAATAAATTATCCAATAAATCAAGATTTTGCGACAATTAGCTGGGACTTAATTCATCCCGATTTCCAAGGAAAAAGAATTGGAAGTGATTTGCTCAGGTTTCGAATAAGTCACATACAGAAAAAGGGATTTAGCAAAATCCGTGTACGCACATCACAACAAGCATTTGGATTTTATGAAAAACACAATTTCGTTTTAAATGAAATAATTCCGAATTATTGGGCAAAAGGATACGATCTTTATGACATGTATCTAGTCATAGTTGATTGATAATTAGAAGGCTAACGCGTTATATTTCAACACAAGTATGAAAGGATACACAGGCACCTACAATCTAAAAAATGGTTTAGTAATAACTATACGACATGTACGAATTGAAGATGCCACTAAATTAATTGAAACCAAGCGAAAATACATTGCTGAAAGTCCTTACATACCAATAAATATTGAGGAATACACGCAAACAATCGAACAAGAAGAACAACTCATCTCTAATTATATAAATCAATCTAATTCATTATTATTAGTAGCTGAGTTCGAAGGAGAGATTGTTGGAAATATCGATTTAACAGGGTCCACTCGAAAGCAACTGGCACATACGGCTATGTTGGGCATAGGAATGTTGCCCGCTTTTCAAGGTTTGGGACTTGGGACTCTTCTCTTAAAACATGCGCTAGATTGGGCTCAATCAAATGAAATTCTAGAAATTATCTGGTTGGAAGTAATACCCGAAAATAGCTTTGCGGTTAAGCTATACACCCAATCAGGTTTTGTTGTTGCTGGAAGTATTCCCAATTTCTTCAAACAAGAAAAACACCAACTAGATAAGCTAACCATGTATATGAATGTGAATTCGAATTAGTTTATATTAGCTAATCCAAGTAATTATTCTTTGGAATTAAACCCCAACCCAAATTTGTAAATGATGAATTCAACAGTTCGAAACATTTTAGCTGTACTAGCAGGACTTTTTGTTGGCGCCGTTGTTAATGGAACCATTATTATGATTAGTGGGAAAATCATTCCTCCTCCTGAAGGTGCTATTCTAACAACTCCAGAAGGACTAATAGCTTCTATGCATTTAATGCAGCCTAAGCACTTTATTATGCCTTGGTTGGCACATGCATTAGGTACTTTGGTTGGCGCAATTGTAACCGTATTAATTGCAGCCTCCTACAAACAACGTTTGTCATATACCATTGGTTTTATTTTTCTTGCTGGGGGAATAGCAAATGTATTTATGCTCCCTTCTCCCCTATGGTATACTTTAGTTGATTTATTAGGTGCCTATTTACCAATGAGTTATTTAGCTAGTAAAATCGCCTTGAAAAAGTGAAAAATGTCAGCTAAAATTAAAATACTAAAGACTTGTAAAAATGGGCATAGCTTTTACAAATCAAGCGATTGTCCTGTTTGTCTCATTTGCGAAAATAATCGAAAACCCAATGCGGATTTTCTATTAAAATTAAGTGCGCCAGCTCGACGTGCATTAGAAAATAATGGAATAACTACACTTGAATTGCTAGCCCAATATTCGGAAAAGGAATTGCTTCAATTACATGGTTTTGGAAAATCATCTATACCAAAAATAGCAAGTTTTCTTTCCGAAAAAGGGCTCCAATTAAAATCCATATTTGATTAAAGAAATATTACCGAATTAAAGTTAAAGTTCCTTTAAATTCATAGGATTTAGAATCATTCCCTTCGGCTTTCAAAACATAAAAATATGTTCCATCTGGAGCATTTTCTGAGTTGAACTTACCATCCCAACCTGGAGTTAATTCAGAAGATTGATACATTTTAATTCCCCAACGATTTAATATTTGAATATCAACAGTTTTAATACTTGTTGCATCAACCGTAAAATAATCGTTAATACTATCTCCATTCGGACTAAAACAGTTCGGAACATTTAAATCTGAAGGTAATTCTGGCAAAACAAGAACCTCAATAGTATCTAATCCAGAACAGCCTGCATCATTAGTAACTTCGACGATAACAGAATACAAACCTGCTTCATTAAAAATAAAATTTGGTGTTGCAGATGAGCTTGAACCCAATCCAGCAAAATCCCAGCTATAACTAGAAATCACATTTGGTGAATTCACTAAAAAATTCACGTCCAAAGGTGCATTTCCAGAATCCGGTAATGCTTCGGTAGTAAAGCTTAGGGTTGAACTTGTAACTTGTAGCGTATCGCTGGCAATCTCGCAACCATTATCGACTGTTAGAATATAAGTTCCAGGAGTGGTAACAAGTATGGTATCATTTAAACTTCCCGTTGACCATGAATTTCCATTGTTCTCACTCGAAGTAAGTAGTAAACTTGAACCAGAGCAAATTACCGAACCTGAAGATAAGATTTCTGGCTGTAAATTACCTGAAACAGCAACCACTTGAACTGTATCGGCGGTTGTACCACATGCATTAGAAACAGTCAGAATATATAGCCCTGCTTCTGTAACGGTTAAAGTATCATTTAACGATTGATCAGACCAAGAAAAATTTTGATCAGTTGAGCTAATAAGTTGCACCATTTGACCTGGACATAAAGCTAAACTGCCATTAATCAAAATAGTCGCTTCAGAAGGAGGAATCACCGTTAGAGTAACATTGCTTTGCATACTACCACATGCACCAATCGCGCTAACAGAATACGTTCCAGATTGACTAACTTGGATACTTTGAGTAGTATCTAGAGTTGACCAAACATTTCCAGTTAAATAATTCGAACTAAATGTGGCTATTTCACCTTGACAAATTGTATCTGGACCAATGATAGTTAAAGGTTGAGGATTATCAATTAGTTCAACTGTTATTGAAATGGTATCGCCGTTTAATAGTCCACATGCATCAGTTGGTGAAACAGAAATCGTATAAGTTCCCGGTAAAGTTGTCCCCCAATCCAACGTAATTGAATCGGCCACGGTTGAATCGTTTGGAGAAATAAAAGTTGATGTTGATGGATTATTAAACCAATGGTAATTAACCCCTGAATAGATGTCAGTACTAAATATGGATGAAGTTCCTGTACATGCTTGTATTGGTCCATCTATAGTAGAGAAAGAAGGAATTGGGCCATTGAATTGAGGAGTAGTTAATTCGACATTGTCGATGAATAAAAACTCATCATCACGATTAGTGGTTACTCCTACGATAAATCCAAAGGTACCAACACAAGCAGGGATTGAGAACGTATATTGAGTTTGATGAATATCTACCGTTGCGTTAGTAGCACCAGTGAAAATAGTTATAGCAGCTTGAGGAATGCCATCAAAAATGGGAGTGAAAACCATATCTTCTCCCGAATCCCAACCGGTACCTGTACATGCAGGCATTCGATTACCATAATTGAATTTGAGTTGACGACTAACTGAAGCAGAAGTACTAATGTCGATATCAGCAAAAGTGAAATTATGAAAGATGCTAAGACCATTTCCTGAGCCACTTGTAATACAACTTCCTCCACCTGAAACTCCTCCTACAACAAGTGAATGCGAACCACTAACAATATTAGGAATTAGTAATGCTTCAGAAGTTCCAACAGAGGAAACGGCAGTTGCAGTATAAGTCCAGTTATCACCCGATTCCCCACCTTGAAAAGCTAATTGTATCTGAGCATGTGCATTATCAGTGCAAGCAAATACTAGTAAGAGAAACAGAAAGCGAAAATAGTTTGTCCAATTCATGCTGCGAAACTACTAAATGCAAACGAGTAGCATGTTATAGAAATGTTACTGATAAAGCAAACTATCAGTAAATATCAATAAAGTACTTTATATGAGTAGTCTAATTGCCAAACCAAGTAGAAAATGAGCCATCAAATCCAAAAAGCTCTCAGTTATTTACCTAATAACCATAGTTTGAATGCTGCACTACGTTCAGTACTTACGATCGTTTCAAAAGGAACATTAGGTTGAAGGCTTAGTGAAACACGCGATTTGGAATAAGCAACCATTTTTGAAATGGCATGAATATGCACAATTACTTGTCGGTTAATTCGAAAAAACAACTTAGGATTAAACAAATTCTCACATTCATCCATGGTATAATCAACTTGGTATTGTTGATTTTGCCGTGTAACTAAATAGGTTATTTTATTTTCCACAAAGAAACATGCAACTTCATCCACATCAACCATAATAAATTGATCACGAAAACGAATAATGATTCGTTTCTGGAAGTTATTATTTTGCTTACCTAATACATGTAAAAGCTCTGAATAATCGGGCTTTAGAGAAGATTCTTTGAGTTTCATAAATTTATTAAGTGATATCTGTAATTCCTCTTTCTTAATAGGTTTTAATAAATAATCTATCCCATTATGTTTAAAAGCATTGATAGCATACTCGTCGAAAGCAGTGGTAAAAATAACAGGGCAAGATATTTCGATGGTATTAAATAATTCAAAACTAATCCCATCAGCTAATTGAATATCAGCTAAAATTAATTCGGGCATTTCGTTAGTACCAAACCAATTTAGGCTTGATTTAACACTATCAAGTATATCTAAAACTTGGGCATCAGGCACCAATTCCAATAGCATTTTTGCTATTCGCTGTGATGCAGGTTCTTCATCTTCTAAAATTAGAACTTTCATGCTTTGTCGGATGTTAATAATGGAAGTGTCACTCGAAACTCAGTATTAGATTTAAGAATATCAATATTCTCAGAACTAAGCAATTTATAACGATCAATGATATTCTTCAAACCTGTTTTTGTAGAAGCTTCTACAGTGCGCTTTTCGTTAAGATTATTGCACACAATCAAATGACTTCCTTGCGATTCGATACGAATGTGTAAAGGTGAATCTTTTGAGCAAACATTATGTTTGATAGCATTTTCAATGAGCAATTGCAATACAAGAGGAGGAAGAAAAAGCTGTTCCTTCTCAGGTTCAATTTCAAAGTCTATGAGTAAATTATTCCCGAATCTCTTTTTTTGAAGAAAATAATAGGACGCTGAATGTTCTAATTCTTCTTTGAGAGTAATTAAATCTTTATTCTGTGATGTAACTACGTTTCGGAAGAATTCCGATAAATTCTCTACATACTTAACAGCAGTGGCAGAATCAGTTTCAATTATGGAAATAAGGGTATTGAAGCTATTAAATAAAAAGTGTGGATTAACTTGATTCTTCAATGTATTCAACTGAAATCTCACTTTTTCATTTTCGAGAGTTTGATACCGACGTATTTCTCCATCTCGCCATTTAAAATAACCATATATGGCAGCAAGTATTAACAACAATACAGGTATTCTAAACCATATTTCATCCCAAAAAGGAGATTTTATTCTAAATGAATAGCTTGTTTGAGTAGTATGGTTAAACGATTTACCCAATCCAGTTTGCAGTATGAATTCATATTCACCAGGAGTAAGTTCAGGAAAGACAACTTGATTATCCTTAGTTTCAATCCAGTCTTTGCTGTATCCTTTAAGCAAATATCTATAACTCACTCTCCCTGGGTCAGAATACCAAATGCCCGCAAAATGAAACGATAAACTATTTTGATCATAATTAAACACTTTCAAATTTGTGTTAGCACTATCATTTCCTAATAAACTAACCCGTTTGATAAGTGAAACAGGCTGTTTATTCATAGTTCTATATTTGGAATTTAAAAGAATCAATCCCTTAGAGGTACCTATCCAAACTGTTCCTGATTGATCTATTGAGACAGAATTTAAATCCGGATTTATGTCATTAAACAAATATTCATTACCAAAATAAGTAACCTGCTTGGATCGAATATCAATCGCATCAACACCTTGCTGATGAATACAATATACAACTCCTGATTTATCTGCAATGATTGCCGAAGAGCTCAATTCATGTAATCCTTCTTTTAGACCATAATTAATAAAGTTGCTACCGTCGAAAGAATAAACACCAGCATCGGCAGTACAAAACCATATATTTTTATTCGTGTCTTCCGTAATACCGAAAATGATATCGCTTTTTAATTTGTTCTTAGAATTGAATGTGATGTATTTATTTCCATCATAACATGTTATCCCATTTCCATCAGAAGCGAACCAACAACGATTTTTAGAATCAATAATTACTTTGTAAACAATATTGTTCCCAATTTCGGTTACTAGATGAAGATCTTTAATATGAATTCCTGAAATATTAGAAGTTGGATAAAAAATATCTCCGAGTAAAACACCACCAATTGTTGTTATCCAGATTTTATTACCCTGAATAGCAAGTGACAAAATACTGGATGAGTTCAAATCCGAAAACCCTGGAAGTTTAACTTTTTGACCTGAAACCGGATCAAAACAAAATAAACCATTACCCATTGTTCCAATCCAAATGAATCCATGTTTATCTTCAAATAAACACGACATATCGGTTTTGGCAGTGGAATTAGTAATTAAAATCTTTCTCGTATCAAGGTTATTTCCTCTGACTGAAATACGCGAAAGAAATTGATTGTTTGCAAAAAAAACATCACCACTTTGAGAACAAAGTATACTTTGAATTTTACTTAATTGACTTGCATTAATTTCATCAATACTTCTTATACTATTTGCGCTCGACCTAATTAAACCAGCTTGTGTAGCAATCCAACAATTCCCTTCTTGATCGAATACTAAATCATTACATTTAGAAAAGTTAATATTTTCAGAAGAGTTAAATGAACGAATTCCATCAAATAATGATGGGTTATAATTAATACAACCTGCTTTCTCGGTTGCAATCCACAAATCACTTCCAAGAATTGATATACTATTAATCTGCCCCGAATTCCAATGTGTAAAATCAGTCGGAATAACTAATTTATTCTCTCGAGAACGATACTGACAAATCCCTTTATCC
>DAOOQW010000025.1:17868-20230 GCA_035388945.1 Flavobacteriales bacterium | reverse complement strand
ATTTGATTATTTCTACTGTTTTGGAATTTACTAAGTCAAACTAACATGAAAAATATTGCTGTAATAGGTACTGGTTACGTTGGACTAGTTACTGGAACATGTCTCGCCGAAACAGGTAACAATGTTATTTGTGTGGATATTGACAAAGATAAAATTGCCAAACTTCGCAAAGGAACTGTTACGATTTATGAACCTCAATTAGATGTAGTTTTTGAACGTAACCTAAAGCAAGGTCGTTTACATTTTACTACCGATTTAAAAGAAGCAATCGATGCTTCTGAATTGATTTTTCTCGCTTTACCTACACCTCCAGGTGAAGATGGCTCTGCCGATCTTTCCTATATTTTAGGTGTTTCAGAAGATATCGGTCATCTCCTGACTGATTCCTATAAAATCATCATTGATAAAAGTACCGTTCCTGTTGGAACCGCCGAAAAAGTTCACAAAGCTTTAGCAAAGAATGCAAAGGCAGAATTTGATGTGGTTTCAAACCCGGAATTTCTTCGCGAAGGTTTTGCAGTAGAAGATTTCATGAAACCCGATCGCGTGGTGATTGGTACTTCTTCTTCTCGTGCCCGCAAAGTCATGGAAGAATTATACTTGCCGTTCGTTCGTCAGGGTAATCCTATCCTATTTATGGATGAGCGTTCTGCCGAATTGACTAAGTATGCCGCCAATTCTTTTCTAGCAACCAAAATCTCGTTCATGAATGAGATTGCCAATCTGTGTGAATTGTTGGGCGCTGATGTGGATCAAGTACGTATGGGAATTGGTTCGGATGATCGTATCGGTAAACGTTTCCTTTTTCCAGGTATAGGTTACGGTGGAAGTTGCTTTCCTAAAGATGTTCAGGCATTAGTTAAGTCATCAAGCGATGTGGATTATCACTTCAGTATTCTCCATTCGGTGATGGAAGTGAATGAAAAACAAAAGGTGAAATTGATGCCTAAAATCAATAAGTTCTTTAATAACGATTTGAAAGGTAAACGTATCGCCATTTGGGGATTAGCTTTCAAACCCGATACAGATGATATCCGCGAAGCTCCTGCTTTGTATATCATTGATGAACTATTAGCTGCTGGTGCTGAGGTTTGTGCTTACGATCCTGAAGCAATGGCTAATGTGAAAAAGACAGGTCGTAAAATCGAATTCGCAAAAGGTCAATACGAAGCCATTGAAGGTGCCGATGCACTTGTTATCTGTACCGAATGGTCGGCTTTCCGTACTCCAGATTTTGAGCGCATGATTTCTCAAATTAAGTACAAAGTCATTTTCGATGGTAGAAATCTGTATACCATTGATCAAATGAAAAAACTTGGACTAAGCTATTTCAGCATTGGTCGTAAATCTGTTCGTAAAGCAAAATGAAATACGATATCAAAGGAAAACGGGTTCTAATTACCGGCGCTGCTGGTTTTCTTGGCTCTCACTTGTGTGACCGTTTCATGGCCGAAGGTTGCTATGTGGTTGGGATGGATAATCTTATCACAGGAAGTCTTCAAAACATTGAACATCTCTTCAAAGAAGAACGCTTCGAGTTTTACCATCACGATATTTCCAAGTTCGTTTTTGTTCCTGGCAATATCGATTACATCTTACATTTTGCTTCACCAGCAAGTCCAATCGATTATTTAAAAATCCCTATTCAAACCTTAAAAGTTGGCTCGTTAGGTACACATAATCTATTAGGATTGGCTCGCGTGAAAGGTGCTCGAATGCTTATCGCGTCTACTTCAGAAGTATATGGCGATCCTACCATTCACCCTCAAACCGAAGATTATTGGGGAAATGTAAACCCAATTGGTCCTCGTGGTGTATACGACGAAGCAAAGCGCTTTCAAGAAGCGATCACCATGGCGTATCATACATTCCATGGCGTAGAAACTCGAATCGTTCGTATTTTCAATACCTATGGGCCACGTATGCGTCTGAATGATGGACGTGCACTTCCTGCCTTTATGGGACAAGCATTGCGTGGTGAAGACATCACTGTATTTGGCGATGGTAGCCAAACTCGCTCGTTCTGCTATGTCGACGATTTAATAGAAGGAATTTACCGGCTATTATTGAGCGATTATGCTTATCCAGTTAATGTTGGTAACCCAGATGAAATCAGCATTCGCGACTTTGCGGAGGAAATCATCAAACTTACTGGTACCGATCAGAAAATTGTATACAAACCACTTCCTCAAGACGATCCTAAACAACGTCAGCCCGATATTACAAAAGCGCGCGAAATCCTTAATTGGGAACCTCGAGTTCCACGCAGTGAAGGGATGAAGCATACTTGGGATTATTTCAAAGCGCTACCAGAATGGGTTATTACACCTCGTAGTTTTACATCGGCATAAATCACATGGAC
>DAOOQW010000025.1:0-17768 GCA_035388945.1 Flavobacteriales bacterium | reverse complement strand
TACCAGAATGGGTTATTACACCTCGTAGTTTTACATCGGCATAAATCACATGGACTATTACGCACATCCAACAGCTATTATCGACGAGGGCTGCACAATTGGGAAAGGAACTAAAATCTGGCATTTCACCCATGTAATGTCGAATTGCCAATTAGGTGAAAATTGTAATCTGGGACAAAATGTGGTGATTTCACCTCAAGTTGTTCTAGGGAATAATGTTAAGGTTCAAAACAACGTATCTATTTACACAGGAGTTAGTTGTGACGATGATGTTTTTCTTGGGCCTTCGATGGTTTTTACCAATGTAATCAATCCAAGAAGTGCCGTTAATCGTCGCGATCAATACCTGAAAACTCATGTAGGCCGTGGTGCTTCTATTGGAGCAAATGCTACAATTGTATGCGGACACGATATCGGCGAATTTGCATTTATTGGAGCAGGAGCTGTGGTAACGAAAACAGTTCCAGCTTATGCGCTAGTAATTGGAAATCCGGCTCGTCAAACGGGTTGGATGAGTACATTCGGCCATAAATTGAAATTCAATGATCAAGGATTGGCTATTTGTCCCGAAAGTGGCGAGCAGTATAAGCTTGAGCATGGAGTTGTAACAAATCTCGGTAAACCATGATTTTGAATAATAAAGTAAAATTCGCCATTATTGGTGCCGGACATATTGGGAAGCGTCATGCCGAAATGGTTCTTCGTAATGAAGATGCCGAATTGGTTGCTATTTGTGATATTCTTCCTCGTGAAAAACTAGGTTTAGATAATTTCGATGTACCCTATTTCGATTCAGCTGAAGCCTTATTTAATTCAGGATTAGAATTCGATGTGGTAAATGTGTGTTCTCCTAATGGTTTGCACGCTCAGCATTCGGTATTGGCGCTCGAAAACCGGAAACACATTGTGTGCGAAAAGCCGATGGGCCTTTCCAAAGCCGAATGTGAAAATGTGATATACACTGCCCTTCGTATGTCGCGACAAGTGTTTTGTGTGATGCAAAATCGCTACTCGCCGCCTTCTGTTTGGGTAAAAGATGTAATCGATCGTCGTTTATTGGGCGATGTATATATGGTTCAACTAAACTGCTATTGGAATCGCGATGATCGTTATTACAAAGCAGGAAGTTGGAAAGGTAGTCCCGATTTAGACGGAGGAACCTTGTTTACCCAATTCAGCCATTTTATTGATATCATGTTTTGGCTATTTGGTGATATAAAAGACATTCAAGCCAAATTCAACGACTTCAATCACCAAAATTCAACGGCTTTTGAAGATTCTGGATTTGTCACATTTAATTTCCACAATGGTGGAATGGGAGCACTTAATTATTCTACATCCGTTTGGGATCAGAATTTAGAGAGTTCTATCACTATCATTGGAGAAAAAGGAAGTATCAAAATTGGCGGACAATACATGAATGAGGTGGAATATTGTCACATTCAAGACTATGAAATGCCCAAACTTGCTGCTGCTAATCCAGCAAACGACTACGGAGCATACAAAGGTTCTGCAGCCAATCATCACTACGTGATACAAAACGTAATCGACACATTAAAAGGACGTACCAGCGCAACTACCAATGCTTTGGAAGGACTTAAAGTTGTCGAAATCATCGAACGCATTTACGAACTACGCACTTTAAAAAAATTACAATGAGTTCTATCTATCAGAACCTTATTGAGAAAAAAGATTCCCTAGCCGTTGTAGGTTTAGGGTATGTTGGACTACCAATCGCACTTGAGTTTGCAAGGAATATTCAAGTTGTAGGATTTGACATTAACGCCGAACGGGTGGAGAAAATGCGCAATCGCATCGACCCAAGTGAAGAACTTGCTCCGGAAGAATTCGATGGTTGTGAAATCACTTTTACAGCCGATCCGGATGTTCTCCGTAAAGCACGATTCTTTATCGTTGCTGTGCCAACACCTATCGATGAACATAATCTACCTGATTTAAAACCACTCTTATCTGCAACACGATCTGTAGCTGCTGCACTTAAGAAAGGCGATTATGTAGTGTATGAATCAACTGTTTATCCAGGCTGTACCGAAGAAGATTGTATTCCTTTGTTGGAGCAGATTTCTGGTTTAAAATTCAATGAGGATTTTAAAGTTGGTTATTCACCAGAACGTATCAATCCAGGTGATCGTGAACACACCCTATCACGTATTATTAAGGTAGTAAGTGGGTGTGATGCTGAATCGCTCGACAATATTGCACGTACCTACGAAATAGTTGTGAAAGCCGGCGTACATCGTGCTGCTTCTATCAAAGTTGCCGAAGCTGCAAAAATTATCGAGAACACGCAGCGCGATTTGAATATCGCATTGATGAATGAGCTTTCGATGATTTTCGGTCAAATGGGCATCAATACATACGATGTGCTCGAAGCTGCTGGTACAAAATGGAATTTCTTACGTTTCCTTCCAGGACTTGTTGGTGGACATTGTATTGGAGTTGATCCATATTACCTCACATTCAAGGCGAAAGAAGTTGGCCATAACGCACAGGTAATTCTTGCTGGACGTTCGGTTAACGATGGAATGGGAGCGTATGTAGCAGGTAAAGTGGTGAAGAAAATGGTGGCCCAAGGAGTTGATATCGCTAAAGGGCGTGTATTAATTATGGGTGCAACTTTTAAAGAGAATGTTTCTGATATCCGTAATTCTAAAGTAGCTGATGTGGTGAAGGAATTTGTAGAATTTGGAGTTCATGTTGATATCATCGACCCACATGCTAGTTCAAAGGATTTCCTTCACGAATATGGTTTTCCTATCGCTTCTCAGGCATCTGGAATTTATGATGCTATTGTAGTAGCCGTGAATCACTCCGACTATGTTGGATTACCTGAATCATATTTTACCGAAATGCTTACCGATAAAGGTATAGTAGCCGATATCAAAGGAGTATATCGCGGAAAATTGAATCATGTAAAATACTGGAGTTTATAAGTAAAACCTATGAATCAATCAAAACCTTGTGTACTAGTAACTGGCGGGATGGGATATATTGGATCTCATACTGTTGTTGCTTTATTTCGACAAGGCTATGATGTGGTTATTGCAGATAATCTATGCAATTCGGATGTCTTGATTTTAGATCGAATTGAACAGATTTCTGCTCAAAGACCTCGTTTTCATCAATTAGATTTATGTGACAAAACTTCGGTTAGAGAATTATTCAAACTCGAACCAACCATTCAAGCAGTAATTCACTTTGCAGCTCTAAAAGCAGTAGGTGATTCGGTGAAAAAGCCATTGATGTACTATCAAAACAACCTTGGTTCTTTGCTTAACTTGCTTGAAACCATGCAGGAATCGGGAGTAAACAATATCGTTTTCTCTTCGAGTTGCACTGTGTATGGTGAACCAGATTCTTTACCTGTAACTGAAACTACTCCAGTAAAACCAGCAACATCACCTTACGGAAACACAAAACAAATTGGTGAAGAAATTTTAGCTGATTTATCTAAAGTGTCGGATGTGCATAGCATTGCACTTCGTTATTTCAATCCGGTTGGCGCACACGAGTCGGCACTAATAGGGGAATTTCCTAAAGGTACTCCGAATAATTTAGTGCCTTTTATAACTCAATCAGCCATTGGAAAACTCGGACCATTACAGGTATATGGAAACGATTATAATACTCCCGATGGTACGTGTATTCGAGATTATATTCATGTTGAAGATGTAGCAGAAGCTCATGTAGCTGCTATGCACCGTTTGTTGTCTAATCAGCAACAGGATACATTCGAAGTATTTAATATTGGAACAGGGCAGGGGAATACGGTTTTGGAGGCAATTCATGCATTTGAACAATCTAGCGGACAGAAACTTCAATACATAATCACCAGTAGACGCGAAGGTGACATTGAAAAAGTTTATGCCGATACTTCTAAATCCAATCAGATTCTAGGATGGAAAGCTGAGAAATCGCTTTTCGAAATGATGCAGTCGGCTTGGGCTTGGGAATTACAACTATCAAAAAATAGTCAGAATGAGTAAAAAACTTCTTATTACAGGTGGAGCCGGTTTTATTGGTTCGCACGTAGTTCGCCGCTTTGTTACCAATTATCCAGATTATGAAATTTACAATTTGGATAAATTGACCTATGCGGGTAATTTGATGAATCTGAAGGATATCGAGAATCTACCTAATTATCATTTTGTAAAAGGAGATATTGTTGATGATGCATTCATTACAGAGCTTTTTAATCTTCAACAGTTTGATGGTGTGGTTCATTTAGCTGCCGAATCACATGTAGATCGTTCTATTAGCAATCCAACAGAATTCATTCGAACAAATGTTTTAGGAACCGTTAACCTACTTAATGCAGCCAAGCACATCTGGCAAGGCAATATGGAAGGAAAACGCTTCTATCATATTTCTACCGATGAAGTTTATGGTTCACTAGGAGAAACTGGTTTTTTTACTGAAGAAACTAAGTACGATCCTCGTTCTCCTTACTCGTCCTCTAAAGCTAGCTCCGACCATTTGGTTCGTGCTTACTTTCACACATTCGATTTACCCGTAGTTGTTTCGAATTGCTCAAACAATTACGGATCTTTTCATTTTCCCGAGAAACTCATTCCTCTTGCTATCAATAATATCAAGCACATGCGACCAATTCCTGTTTATGGAAAAGGTGATAACATTCGTGATTGGTTATTTGTAGAAGATCACGCTCGTGCCATTGACCTCATCTTCCATAAAGGTCGTTCGGGTGAAACATATAACATTGGTGGAAATAACGAATGGACTAACATTGATCTTATTCATAAACTCTGTGAGATAATGGATGAGAAAATGAATCGCGCACCCGGTTTATCCGCCTCCTTGATTACATTTGTGAAAGATCGTGCTGGTCATGATCATCGTTATGCAATTGATTTTACAAAGCTGAAAAACGAACTGGGATGGGAACCTTCCCTTCAATTTGAAGAAGGTCTCCGTCGAACAGTAGAGTGGTATTTAACGAATGAAGAATGGCTTAATGCTGTTACTTCTGGTGACTATCAGCGCTATTATAATTCTCAGTACGAAAAGCGTTAATCCCGACTCCGATCATGTATCAACATGTTCGCTTCCATTCAAACGAAGCTCTTTTCCAGCAATCAGTATTCTTGGTAACAGGTGGTGCTGGATTTATTGGATCACATATAGTTGATTACCTCCTCGAACATGGAGCTGCAGAAGTGCGCGTTGTCGACAATCTCTCCGAAGGGCGTATCGACAATATTCGTCATTGGCTTCAAGATGCTAGGTTTAAATATTTCGAAGGGGATATTTGCGATCAAACCTTGATGGAAAAAGCTATGAATGGGGTTGATTATGTTTCCCATCAAGCTGCACTTGGTTCTGTTCCTCGTTCCATTAAAACCCCTCAGGCTACTAATGAAGCGAACGTAACTGGATTCCTTTCCGTTATTGATCACGCTCGTCGTGCTGGTGTAAAACGAATGGTTTATGCTAGCTCATCTAGTGTTTATGGTGACCATCCAGTCCTACCCAAAGTTGAAAGTCAAATTGGAAATCCTCTTTCACCTTATGCTGTAACCAAACGTGTAAATGAACTTTACGCGGATGTTTTTGGGCGCACCTATGGTTTGAAAATAGCTGGATTACGTTACTTCAACATCTTTGGTCCTCGTCAAAAACCCGATGGACCTTATGCTGCTGTTATTCCACTTTTCATTCAATCGATTATGGATTCTAGTCCGGCGTATATGAATGGTGATGGTGGGCAAACACGTGATTTTACCTACGTTGAAAATGCTGTTCAAGCAAACATCCGTGCTTTGTTTTCTGAAAATGAAGAAGCTACTGGTAAAGTATATAATGTAGCAGTTGGTGAACGAGTTTCTGTTTTAGAGATGTATGATATTCTTCGTGAATATGCTGGGAAAGGACTCGATCCTGTGCATCGTGAAGAACGTGAAGGTGATATTCGTGATTCATTAGCAGATATTACGCTTGCTAAAACGTATCTCGGTTATGAACCTCAAGTGAAAATGCGTGAAGGTCTTCGTAAGACGTTAGAAGCATTCCGGGTATTATCTATTTGATATGGGTTGGCTGAGTTCGATTTTTGGATCTGCACAAGCAGAAGCAGACCTGGGCCAACTCAGAACTGATATTCATTCTCACCTCATTCCGGGAATCGATGATGGAGCTACTTCGATGGAAGACAGCTTGAATCTTATTCGTGGATTGCATAGTTTGGGTTATACAAAACTCATTACCACGCCACATATCATGAGTGATTTCTACAAAAATACTCCTGAGATTATCTTAAGTGGTTTAGAGAAAGTAAGAGAAGCTGTGAAACTGGAAGGAATTCCAGTTGAACTGCATGCTGCTGCAGAATATTACTGTGATAGCAACTTTGAAAAAAGCATCGACGATAAAACGCTACTAACCTTTGGTGAGAAGTATGTACTGTTCGAACTTTCATATCTGAACTTAACAGAGAACTTCGAAACAGTTACGTTTAAACTACAAATGGAAGGGTATATTCCAGTTTTAGCCCACCCAGAACGTTACCCATATTGGTATCAAAGTTTTAACAAATACGAGGAATTACGAGATAAAGGAATACTACTTCAAATAAACCTGGCCTCTATAACTGGTCATTATGGAACAGTAGCTAAAAGGATTTCGGAGCGATTGATTGAGCAAAATATGGTCAGTTTCTTAGGAACCGATACACATAAAATGAGTCATGTGGATGTGTTTCGAAAAGCTCGAAAAGAACCGGCTTTAAAGAAGTTGATCGAATCGGGTTCCTTATTGAATACTCAGCTTTGAACTAACTCAGCACTTGCTGCTGTAGCTTCTGGAGCAATTTTCTTTACAAGTCCTTGAAGTACTTTTCCAGGTCCGGCTTCTACAAATTGACTTACTCCATCATCAGCCATTTTTCGAACCGATTGCGTCCAACGAACGGGTGCAGTTAGCTGTGCAATTAAATTTTCACGAATAACTGCTGGGTCGGAAGCAGGCAGTGCAGTTGCATTTTGAACAACCGGACAATTAGGAATGGAGAATTGAGTTGCTGCAATTGCTGCTGCTAATTCTGCTCGTGCTGGTTCCATTAATGGTGAATGAAATGCTCCTCCAACTTGTAGTGGTAAAGCTCGTTTGGCTCCTGCAGCTTTCATCGCTTCACAAGCCAACTCGATACCTTTTAAACTACCCGAAATCACCAACTGACCAGGACAATTATAATTTGCTGGTACAACAATTTCTCCAACAATACCAGCACAAACTTCCTCTACAATTGAATCATCCAATCCAAGAATGGCAGCCATTGTACCTGGGTTTTGCTCGCAAGCAACTTGCATAGCAGATGCTCGTTTGGAAACCAGTTTTAATCCATCCGCAAACGAAAGCGTTTTATTAGCAACTAAGGCAGAAAATTCTCCTAAAGAATGTCCAGCAACCATATCAGCTTTAAATGAATCTCCCATCAAACGTGCAATTGCAACAGAGTGAAGGAAAATTGCCGGTTGGGTTACATCTGTACGACGTAATTCCTCATCAGTTCCGCTAAACATTAAGTCAGTTAAACGAAAACCGAGTATATCATTAGCTTCTTCAAATAAGTCTCTCACAACCGGAAATTGATCATATAAATCTTTTCCCATTCCTGTAAATTGAGCTCCCTGACCCGGAAAAACTAGTGCTTTCATGCGAAATTTTATGCTTTGTATTTAGTTGAAATGTACCTAGATGCCTTCAAATTATTTTTTCCCTCCTAGTATGGAACGTATTCTAGATCGCAACTGAACTTTGTCCCGAATGCTTTCTATAAGTGGCTTTTGACGAGCTTTCTCTTCTTCTTTAAGCTTTTGTTCTCGCTCTTTAATCCAATTCTCCGATTTCTTTGTCAGTAACCATTCTTTTTTAGACCAAAATTGATCGCCAGCAACTTTATCAAACGAATCGAGAATCTTAACGTAACCAATGTTACGCATATATTTTTCTACATCTTTTCGGATAGGTTGGCCTTTGTACAAAGGAATTCCTTCAACTTCCAACCAAATATTATTGATGCGAGAAATTTTCTCTCCTGAACCATTCAAAACCATAAGTTCAGCACCTTGAACATCCATATGAATGAAATCAATTTGATCGATGTTGTTCTCTTTCATCAAATTATCCAGACGCTCAGTTTTAACCTGAACTACATCGTTGAACTTCAGCCAATCAAATGCTTCTAATGTTTTATCTGGAGGAAGAAGCGAACTGCTTTTATTTCCAAAATCCCAATCAACTTCCTTCTCCTTAAATTCTTCAGGTGTTCCTGATGAAATATAAAATTCAGCTGTGCCTGTTTTATCAGTCAAACAAAGTTGAAACGGAGTGATTTGTTCTCGACTGGAGAAGTTTTCAATATTTTTCTCTACCAACTTAAAATTAGACGGATTCGGTTCAAACGTATAGATCTTCGAATTCGGAAAAATCCTGCTATAGCGTATCGAACTCTCTCCTTCGCATGCTCCTATATCGAAAATTGTCAGTTTGTCATTTTTATCAAATAGCTCAAGAATCTGAATCTCTTGGGTATGTAACTCAGAATTTTCAATGGCTGTCTTCCGGTCGAATTGCATTCTCTTTTCGTTTAAAGCACAAACATACTTATTTCAATCTTCCTATGGATGTTGATTTTCGAAAAATTGACATTCGCACAATAAAACAATCATTCTTGAATTTATCCTGATGTCATTTTGAATGATTCTTATTTCGTTATTTAGCTACTGTGAATTTCCGATTTCTCTTTCTTCTCATTTTCCTAGCTCAGCTGGATGTTTCTGCCCAAATTGGTGGTCAAAATGTTTACAGTTTTCTCAATTTGCCTAACTCAGCTCGTGTTCAGGCTTTGGGTGGAAGCGTAATCTCTCTCCGAGATGATGATGTAAATTTGGCCTATCAAAATCCTGGTTTGATCAATTCTTCCATGGCTGGCGTTACTTCTCTCACCTATGTAAAATACTTTGCTGGGATTAATTTCGGAAATGCCGCCTATGCGTTTAATGTTAAAAAAGCTGGGACTTTCGCACTCAGCATGCAATACATCGATTACGGCAATTTCGAACGAGCTGATGCAACCGGTCAATTAAATGGCGAGTTTACTGCTGGCGAATACTGTCTTACCACAGGTTTTGGAAGGAAAATAGACTCTCTTTTTTCTGTTGGTGTGAATGTGAAAACGATAATATCCAACTTGGAAGCTTATTCTTCATTTGGAATGGCGCTCGATTTAGGTGCTTCATATCTTAGTCCTGATAAACTTTTCGAAGCATCTGTCCTTGTTAAAAATGTCGGTTATCAATTTAATTCCTATGTAGATGGAAATCGTGAAACACTTCCATTCGAAGCACAAATAGGACTTTCTAAGCGTTTATTGCACGTTCCGTTGAGATTTAGCTTCGTTGCTCATAATCTTCAACAACCTGTAATGACCTATGATGATCCACTTAAGCCAACCGAAACAATTGATCCTTTAACAGGTGATACAATCATCAATAAAATTGGGGTTGGGAACAAAATTCTCCGCCATGCCATTTTAGGAGCTGAGTTTAATATTACCAAAGGACTTTCATTCCGGTTGGGATACAATTATCAACGTCGCCAAGAAATGAAGGTAGATAGTCGTTTGGGTACAGTTGGATTATCTTGGGGGCTCGGTGTAAAAATTTACAAGTTTTCGCTTGCGTATGCCCGTTCTGCTTACCATCTTGCCGGCTCACCAAACCAGATAACGCTATCCGCAAAATTATCTGAGTTTTACCGTAAGCATTAATGCCTCCGCGAAAAATTACCATTGCCATCGACGGCTATTCATCCTGTGGGAAATCAACCATAGCACGCGCTCTTGCTGCACGTTTGCATTACAATTATGTGGATACTGGAGCCATGTATCGGGCTGTTACCTTGTATGCACTTCGGAATGGATTAATCAATGGAAAACAATTGGATGAAGAAGGTTTGATTGATGAGCTCGATCAAGTTCACATTCAATTTTTGTTTAATCCCGAAACACAAGCATCTGAAATCCTGCTAAACGATGAAAATGTAGAACAATACATTCGTCAAATGGATGTGAATGATTGGGTTAGCCAAGTTAGTGCAGTAGGAGAAGTACGACGTAAAATGGTGAAAATCCAGCAGGAACTCGGTAAAGGGAAGGGAATTGCTATGGATGGGCGAGATATCGGTACTACCGTTTTTCCCGATGCGGAGCTGAAAATTTTCATGACTGCTGAAACGAATATCAGAACGCAACGAAGATTGGATGAAATGGATTCAAAAGGTATTTCCGCCAATTTTGAACAAGTACGAGATAATTTACTTCAACGCGATTTAGAAGACATGAGTCGCGCCGAAAGTCCTCTACGGAAAGCAGACGATGCCATCATTTTGGATAATTCCAATTTAAGTCGAGAACAACAGCTCGATTTTGTGTTGAAATTAGTTGATCAGCTTACCGTTAAGTCCTGATTTATAGCATACCGATTCCTACCAAATTACTGTTCAAATACTCTCTCCCGATAATTTCCTAATTTCGCCATATGAATGTGATCATTGATGCAAATTCTGGATTTTGTTTTGGCGTTGTTTACGCGATTCAAATGGCAGAAGATGAGTTAAATGCGACGGGTGAGCTTTATTGTTTAGGGGATATTGTCCACAACAATAAGGAAGTAGACCGTTTGGAGAAGAAAGGGCTTCGAATTATTGACCACGAAGAGCTACGTGAGTTACACAATACAAAAGTGCTCATTCGAGCCCATGGCGAACCACCCGAAACTTACAAAATCGCAATCGAGAACAACATCGAACTAATTGATGCCTCTTGTCCGGTTGTGCTTAAACTTCAGAATAGAATTCGTAATGGTTACGAACATTTAGGTGATGGTCAAATTGTGGTTTACGGCAAAGAAGGCCACGCCGAAGTAAATGGACTTGTTGGACAAACCAATGGGAAAGCTATAATCGCTAATTCAATTGAAGATCTTGATCAGATAGATTTTAAACGACCAATTCAATTTTTCTCTCAAACAACCCAACCTACTGAAGGATTCAAAGCCATGCGTGCGGAGATTATCAAACGTATGCAAGCTGAAGGGCAAGATGAAAATCTCTTCTTTGAAGCAAACGACACACTTTGTCGTCAAGTGTCTAATCGCGAACCTCAATTATTAGAGTTTGCTAAAGCACACGATGTAATTGTTTTTGTGAGCGGCAAGAAAAGCTCGAATGGCAAAGTTCTATATGATGTGTGTAAGTCGGTAAACCCCAATACCTACTTTGTTTCAGAATGGGAAGAAGTGGAGTCGAATTGGTTTAAATCTACCGACAGCGTTGGTATTTGTGGGGCAACGTCAACACCCATGTGGTTGATGGAGCAAATAGCAGATCAAATTCGACAAATTCATCAATTCGATCTTATTGATTGATGATTTCACTGATAAGGAACTAGCCTAATTTTTCCTTCGAAACTATTACAAGCTTATTTAGGTATAAGGTTTACCCAACCCGCCTATGAAAATAAGCCAGACTTCCTATGCTCGATCCTTACTGAAGAAGTTTCGTAAAGATCATATTTACCAAGAAATTCCTACAACAGAAGTAATTGAACGTCAGCGTTTCGTTGTCTTTCGGATATTTTCTGTAATAGCCATTTTAGTGTGTATTAGCGTGGCTTCTAAAATGTTGCTTACGCTTGGAATGATTAATTGGCTACCGTTTACAATTTTATTACTCGGATTAATCATTCTTCTTAATTACTTCAGTATTTCTAAGCGAGATAATCTCAAACGATCTTATACCATTATGATGGTATCCTGTTTCGTTTTATTACATCTTGTTTCCTATACCTGTGGTGGAATTAGAACCGGTGGTACTTTTTTCATGTCGGCTGTGATTATTTATTCTTTCATGCTTTTAGGTAGCAGAGGAGGATGGATAATGAGCATCGCCTGCGGAATCCACATCATCTATTTATTCATTTTAGCTACATACACCGACCTTACTTCATTTTCTCTTTTTCAAGATCGTATTGATTTGATAAATGAAGATTTTCTGGTGAATATACTTCTCACATTTGCGATGATTTCGGCATTGAGTAGTTATTTGCAAAGTGGTCGTAATGTGGTTATTCAGAGTTTAGTTGATGCAAAAAACACCTTGGAAACACAAAATGCTTTACTAGAGAAAAACAATCGTGCTTTAGAAAAGAAAAATGCAGAGCTCGATAAATTTGCTTCAGTTGCTTCTCACGATTTACGTTCTCCACTTCGTGCAATTGGATCATTAACAGATATGATTTTGGAAGATGATCAATCACTTTGTTTCGATACACATGAAAAACTCAAAATCATTCATGGGCGTGTGAATCGAATGGATCATCTATTGACTGCTCTTCTAGAATTTTCAAGAGCTGACCGCAAGAATCAAGAAATATCAAAAGTCGACATACGAGCTTTAATACTTGGCTTATTGGTGAAGCATTCTAATGGTCGTGAGATAAACTATGAACTTCCTGCTAATTTGCCAGTAATCAAGACTTTTCCTTTGAAATTGGAAGCAGTTTTCAGCGCACTAATTAAAAATGCAATTCAGTTTAATCACCAAGAAATTCCTACCATTCAGATAGATTTATTCTCAGAATTGGGAAAATTGAAATTCACTGTTAGCGACAACGGTCCGGGAATACACGCTGATTTTCATGAAAAAATATTTGTCATTTTTCAAACGTTAGAGGCAAGAGATAAGTTTGAAAGTACTGGTGCTGGTTTAGCAATTGCCCGTAAAATTGTCGAAGAAAATGGTGGTTCAATTCGCTTGGAATCTAATATTGGCGAAGGCTCTCGGTTTATTTTCACTTGGGAAGCGGAGGAAATTATCTCGGATTCTTCAACTACTTGGCTACATCAATTGAGTAAAAGCGCATAACTCATTCAATCAGTGGTTGATGGAAGTATTATACAATTTCATCTAATTTTTTAATCCGTCTTATTTTCAACTAATTAATTTTTTACCTTTGCAGCCCTTCGAAAATCGAGGGTGATGCATTGAGCATCAGTTCTTTTAACCTTTTTAATTATTGACGTAATGTCAGAAATCAATCAGGACACACCAGAAACTACTGCACCAGCAGCAGTTGCTGAAACGTCCAAAGCCTCTAAAACTCCAATTGAATCTATTTCTAGTTTAGATTTCGATTGGGATTCAGTAGGTAAAAAATCAAGCAACTACAGCAAATCTGAGCGCGAGCGCATGGAATCGCTGTATGAAAAATCATTAAGTTCAATTACAGAACACGAAGTTGTTGACGGTGTTATCGTTGCTATGACTTCAAAAGATGCAGTTGTTAATATCGGGTACAAATCCGATGGTATTGTTGCATTATCTGAACTTCGTTACGATCCAGAAATTAAAGTTGGTGATCGTTTAGAAGTGTACATTGAATCAAAAGAAGACAAAAGCGGACAGCTTCTTCTTTCTCATAAAAAAGCACGTTCACTTAAATCTTGGGATCGTGTTAACGCAGCTTTAGAAAACGACGAGATCATCAAAGGATACGTGAAATGCCGCACAAAAGGTGGTTTGATCGTTGACGTATTTGGTATCGAAGCTTTCCTTCCAGGTTCACAAATCGATGTGAAACCAATTCGTGATTACGATGTGTACGTGGGTAAATCCATGGAATTCAAAGTGGTGAAAATCAACAAAGAATTCAAAAACGTGGTTGTTTCTCACAAAGCACTTATCGAGGAAGAACTTGAAGCACAAAAAGCTGAAATCATCTCTAAACTTGAAAAAGGTCAAGTACTTGAAGGAACTGTTAAGAACATTACTTCTTACGGTGTATTCGTTGACCTTGGTGGTGTTGATGGACTTATCCACATTACTGACCTTAGCTGGGGTCGTATCAATCACCCAGAAGAAATCGTTAAGCTTGACGAGAAAATTCAGGTGGTTATCCTTGACTTCGACGAAGGTAAAAAACGTATCGCTCTTGGCTTGAAACAATTGACTTCACATCCTTGGGATAAAGTTGATGCTAACTTGAACGTAGGCGATAAAGTAAAAGGTAAAGTTGTAGTTCTTGCAGATTACGGCGCATTCGTTGAAATCGAGCCAGGCTTCGAAGGTCTAGTTCACGTTTCTGAAATGTCTTGGTCACAACATTTACGTTCTGCTCAAGATTTCTTGAAAGTTGGTGATGAAGTAGAATGTATCATCCTTAGCCTTGATCGCGAAGAGCGTAAAATGTCATTGGGTATTAAACAATTGATGCCTGATCCTTGGGCTGATATCGAAACTAAATATCCAGTTAACTCTAAGCACTCTGCTAAAGTTCGCAACTTCACCAACTTCGGTGTGTTTGTAGAATTGGAAGAAGGTGTTGATGGCTTAATTCACATCTCTGATTTGAGCTGGAGCAAAAAAATCAAGCACCCTAGTGAATTCACTAAAATCGGTGAAGACATTGATGTGGTTGTTTTGGATACCGATAAAGAAAATCGCCGCTTAAGCTTAGGTCACAAACAATTGGAAGAAAATCCATGGGATGTATTCGAAACTATCTTCACAGAAGGTTCAGTACACCAAGGAACAATCACTTCTATGAACGATAAAGGTGGAGTTGTTGCTCTTCCTTATGGTGTAGAAGGTTTCGCTCCAAATAAACACCTTGCTAAAGCTGATGGTTCTGTTGCTAAAGCGGAAGAAACACTTGATTTCAAAGTGATTGAATTCGCTAAAGACAGCAAAAAAATCATCGTTTCTCACGCTCGTACACACGAAGAAGAGAAAGCTGGTGCTCGTGATGAGAAATCTGAAACGAAAGAAAGTCGCGCTGACGATACTAAGAAAGCAATGAAAAAAGTAAAAGATAGCCAAGAAAAATCAACTCTTGGAGATCTTGACGTATTAGCTAATTTGAAGTCTGATTTAGAGCAAAGCGAGAAAAAAGCTGCTGCTAAAAAATCGAAAGACTAATTTTTGATTTCAAACTATATCGAAACGTCCATCCTAACCGATGGACGTTTTTTTTTGCCTTATCACGAAAATCAAATAACAACTGATTAATAAAAGGTGGAATACGCTATATTTGACGCAAGCAATATCAGCATGTCGCATCGGATCATTCTTGATCATCAACGCTTCCAGCTTACTTTAAAACGCCTTTGTTATCAACTCATCGAAAATCACGATAAGTTCGAAAACACTGTCATCATTGGTCTTCAACCACGAGGCATTCTTCTTTCCCGATGTATTCGAAATGAACTCGGTAAACTGCTCGGGAAATCACTGATTTACGGAGAATTAGATACGACCTTTTTTCGCGACGATTTTCGAATCAAACCATTAGTTCCTGCTAGTACTTCTATCGATTTTGTGGTGGAAGGAAAAAAAGTAGTTCTAATCGATGATGTACTTTTTACCGGTCGCTCCATTCGTGCCGCTTTAGATGCACTTCAACATTTCGGAAGACCGGCAAATGTAGAATTACTTGTACTGGTAGATCGTCGCTTAAGTCGCCATGTACCAGTTCAACCCGATTATACCGGACTTACAGTTGATGCCATTTTCTCTGAACAAGTAGTACTTAATTGGAATTCGGAAGAAACGCATGCAGAAGTCTTACTTAAAAACAAGGAATCCTGACTATGTTGAGCGTCCGCCACTTGCTTGGAATAAAATACCTTCAAAAAGAAGATATTGAACTCATTTTGCATACTGCTGACAATTTTCTGGATGTAATCAACCGCCCAATTAAGAAGGTTCCTTCACTTCGGGATATCACGATTGTCAATCTATTTTTTGAGAACTCAACTCGTACACGTTTATCCTTTGAATTAGCAGAAAAACGTCTTTCTGCTGATGTTATAAATTTTAGTGCCTCTTCTTCATCTGTAAGTAAGGGCGAAACGCTTATCGACACGGTGAATAACATCTTAGCTATGAAAGTAGATATGGTTGTTATGCGTCATCCCAAAGCAGGAGCTGCTCACTTTCTATCTAAACATGTGAATGCCAAAATAATCAATGCTGGAGATGGTGCACATGAGCATCCTACTCAAGCATTATTAGATGCATTTTCCATTCGTCGGAAATTGGGAGGAATTGAAGGAAAGAAGGTTGCTATTATTGGTGATATTCTTCATTCTCGTGTAGCACTTTCGAATATTTTTTGCCTCCAAAAGATGGGCGCCGAAGTAGTAGTTTGTGGTCCTCCTACTTTAATCCCTCGTGATATCCAATCTTTAGGTGTTCGTGTAGAATCGGATCTAAAAAAAACACTTGAATGGTGTGATGTTGCAAACATGCTGCGTATTCAACTCGAACGTCAGGATATCCAATATTTCCCCTCTTTAAGGGAGTATGCGATGCTTTATGGCTTGAATAAAGAGCTACTCGACAACCTAAATAAAGAAATTGTAATCATGCATCCCGGTCCAATTAATAGGGGAGTGGAGATTACTTCGGATGTTGCTGATAGCTCGCATTCGATTATTCTTCAGCAAGTTGAGAATGGAGTTGCTGTTCGTATGGCAGCACTTTACTTACTTGCCAATCGCAACGAATAATTCGTTTTTTCATCTTTTTAATGAAATGTAAGAAGCATTGTAGCATTCAATCCTTTTACGTAGGTTTGAACAAATGTTATAGAGTATGCAATTCGCTCACGAAAAAACAGAGCATTATACCATTCTGAGAGTTCTAGCTGAAAAGCTCGACAGTACAATCGCACCTGATTTGAAGTCCGATTTACTCATGTTAAACAAAGATGGAGTAGTGAATATTATTCTTGATTTGACTAATACTCGCTATTGCGATTCATCTGGACTATCTTCCGTTTTAGTAGGAAACAGATTGTGCAAAAACGAAAATGGCACATTGGTTTTAGTTGGTCTACAACCATCCGTTCGCAAACTTATTACCATTTCTCAATTAGATCCGGTTCTTCACATTGTGCCCACAGTGAGCGAAGCAATCGACTATTTGTTTATGGAATCCATTGAAAAAGATCTGAATAACGAATAATACCCAATCTATGCTAAAACGCTACATTCTAGCTGCTTTTGCAGTGCTTTCTCTACATGGAATCGCATCTGCTCAGTGTAATCCCGATCCGCTTTATAACGATTCAACATTTGGAATCTGGCCTGATACGATCACCAATCTTCCATGTGCATTTGCTGACGAAGCTGGTGGTTATAACACTGTTATTGATATTAAAACATTAACAGATACAACAGTTAGCGTAACTGGCTTCGGTAATGTAACTGCATATATAGAGGCTTTTAGAGTAAATGGTGTAACAGGTTTGCCTACAGGCTTTAGTTACATCCCAAATGCTGCTTCTTGGAATAATGAAGGCACTGTACCTGATTATATTTCTGTTCAAGGTTGTATGTCGCTCCTTGCTAGTCAATCTGCTGTTCAAAGCATCATCGACACAAATCCTAATGGAGCCGATTTTCCATTAGTTGTTACAGTTGATGCGAAGATAAATTCAACAGATAATACATTAGCTAATTTCGTATTGGCTGGTAAATGGCTTTCTCAAATTACTACTATACCTGGTATTCAGGCTATTCCTGTTTCTGGATATGTAGTTAAGGTTCGTCCAAGTTCTGCTTCAGGTTGTCTACCTCTTGCTACCATCGAAATTGATAATGCAGCATTTGAGATTCAAGGAAATTATCCTAACCCTTTCTCTAATTCTACCGAAATCCGTTTCTCTT
>DAOOQW010000024.1:0-20250 GCA_035388945.1 Flavobacteriales bacterium | reverse complement strand
AGAACGGGCATCTACCTCGCTTAAGTTAACTGCGCAGGATATGCTTAAAAACAAACTCATCGATGGCATCATCCCAGAACCATCTGGTGGAGCGCATACCAATTATCACGAGGTTTTTAGTACAGTTAAAGCAGAGTTGAAAAAACATCTCGACAAACTGACTAAAATGAAACCCGAAAAACGCATCGAGAAACGAATTGAGAAGTTCTCTGGAATGGGAGCTTTCATTGAAGAATAAATCCACTATTAAGTTCCCATTTTCATGAGCGAATCGATTGAAGCTAATCGCAACGAAGACACGATGAAGCTGTTACTTTCTTCCATGCGTCAGAAGTTGGAAAAAGTAATGCTAGGAGGCGGCAAAAAGCGAATCGATAAAGAACACGAAAAGGGCAAAATGACTGCTCGTGAACGCATCCAATATCTACTCGATAAAGGAGCGGAACAACTTGAAATTGGTGCTTTTGTAGGTGATGGCATGTATGAAGAACATGGCGGTTGTCCGAGTGGTGGTGTAGTGGTTGTGATTGGCTATATCAAAGGCCGTCAGTGTATTGTAGTTGCTAATGATGCAACTGTTAAAGCAGGAGCTTGGTTTCCTATTACAGCGAAGAAAAATCTACGAGCTCAGGAAATATCCATCGAGAACCGTTTACCTATCATTTACCTTGTCGACAGTGCAGGTGTTTATTTACCGATGCAGGATGAAATATTCCCAGACAAGGAACATTTCGGTAGGATTTTCCGGAATAATGCGGTGATGTCGTCAATGGGAATTTTGCAGATTTCGGCGGTGATGGGAAGTTGTGTTGCAGGTGGAGCTTATTTGCCAATCATGAGTGATGAAGCCATGATTGTGAAAGAAACTGGAACTATTTTCTTGGCTGGTTCTTATTTAGTTAAAGCAGCTATCGGGGAAGATATCGATAACGAAACATTAGGAGGAGCAACAACACATTGCGAGATTAGTGGTGTGACTGATTATAAATGCGAAAACGATGCAGATTGCTTAGATCGCATTCGGAATATCATGGATAAAGTTGGCGCTCCTGCTCAAGCTGGATTTGATCGCTCAGAATCTAAATTACCTAAGAAAGAAGTTAAGGAACTATATAGTATCCTTCCAGAAACCCGCGAAAAACCTTACGATATTCACGATATCATAGATCGTTTGGTTGATGATTCCGATTTTGAAGAATACAAAGAGAAATACGGACAAAGTATCGTTTGTGGATTAGGACGTATTGATGGCTGGGCAGTAGGAATTGTTGCCAATCAGCGGAAAGTGGTGAAGAGTAAAAAAGGTGAAATGCAGTTTGGTGGAGTGATTTACAGTGATTCGGCTGATAAAGCAGCACGTTTCATTATGAATTGCAATCAAAAGAAGATTCCCTTGGTGTTTTTGCAGGACGTAACAGGCTTCATGGTCGGCTCCCGTTCTGAACAAGGTGGAATCATAAAAGACGGAGCTAAAATGGTGAATGCGATGGCTAATTCGGTGGTACCGAAATTCACTGTCGTGATTGGAAATAGTTATGGTGCGGGCAATTATGCTATGTGTGGAAAAGCATACGACCCACGTTTGATGTTAGCTTGGCCAACAGCTAAGATTGCAGTTATGGGTGGAGCTCAGGCAGCAAAAGTATTGTTACAAATTGAGGTGAGTTCTTTAAAAGCGAAAGGAAAATTAATCACTCCAGAAGACGAAAAAGAACTTTACGACCGTATCTTTAATCACTACGAAGCAACAACATCCATCTATTACAGTGCTGCACGTTTGGTAATTGATGCGATTATCGATCCGATAGATACACGTAAAGCGATTTCGATGGGAATTGAGGCTGCCAACCATGCTCCTATTGAGAAACGTTACAATGTAGGCGTTTTACAAGTTTAATATTGATTATGATGTCCAGCAGACGATTCATTCATTATGTTTTCAGTCTGTTTTGTTTTGGTTTTTCGTTATTGGCAGATGCTCAAATTGACACGATAAAATACGAGCATTATCGTAGTGCCAAGAATTGTATTTATGGTGAGATTGCAGGATCAGGATACCTGCTATCGGTACATTACGAACGAACTCTTTGGATGAATGAATCTTTATCATTCAATGCTCGAATTGGAGTTGGTTCTGCGCTTTTTATCAATGCCATTCCACTTGTAGGATTAAATGCTACCTATGGAAAAAAAGCCAGTAAGTTAGAAGTAGGATTTAATGCCATTCGTACTTATACTTTCGGAATTATGGGTGGTGAAAGTACTTACCTCATGGGTAATCCCATACTTGGCTATCGGTATCAAAAAGCTAATGGATTTTTGTTCCGAGCTACTGTTTGTCCTTTTTTTCCGCTTTACGATCCTGATAATTGGCTACAAAGTCGCCTATTTGTGCCTTATGGAGGACTTAGCTTTGGATATGCTTTTTAAATTGATTGCTCAACGTACAACCTGAATATAGCCGTTATTTTTTGAGCCATCTGGTGCTTCTAAAGCATAAAAATATACACCTGCAGAAATAAGTTCATTTGATGCTGATCCTGATGAATCCTGAATTTTTCCGTCCCAATTATTGGAGTACGCTGTAGAAGCAAATACCTTTTTCCCCCATCGATCATACACATAAAACGTACTATTCGATTTCAAACCAATAATCGTAAATAGGTCATTTATTCCATCTCCATTGGGAGAGAATGTATTAGGAATAATCAGCGGACAATCCTTTTTAACATCCACACTAAAGCTGGTTGAACTGCTACCATCAGCATTACTAACGGTGAGATAGACAGTTTTTTGTCCTTGAGAATTGTAACAAACTGTTGGATTAGGATCACTAGAAACAAGCGGATCTCCATCGGGAAATTCCCAAGACCAGGATGTAGGATTACATAAACTTTGGTCGGTAAACTGAGCACAACTCAATGGACAATCTTCCTGTAATTCGAAGCTGGCTGCTGCGGAAGGTGAATAAACGCCACAAACACTCGTAGTTGAATAGATTAATGGAATATCTGTAAAGCTGGCATCTGTTACTTGGGCTTGAATAATTTGAATAGATGGATTGTCGATTCCATCTGTAAAAGTTCCTACTTCATGATTAAAATCGGCAATGGCTAAGGTGTTACATGGAAGTTGATAGTAGGTATCCAAGCGAACTAAACCGGCATTTCGAATTCCAGAAGGTTCAGCAAAATCACCTGTAAATAACCAGCTTCCAGCTGAGCCTGCTACTACTTTATATGGATAATTCGTGTATGGATCACCCCATACTAATTGAACAGGATCACCTACAGAAGAATTTGTCGTATTGATTTTCAGCCAGAAAATATTGCGGTCGTCGAATGTTCCGAAATCACCTAACAATAACAAATTCGCATCTCTGAAAGCTAATGATCGAAAACGATCATCTTCTGCAATATCAATCTGAACTTGTCCCGACAAATCACCTGTGGTGTTGAATTTCACCATAATGGCATCCCAACCAGAAACATTATCGAACATATAACCACACGCATAACTGAAACCAGCGGCATCGGTAACTACATCATTCAAAAACACATCGTACGAATGACTAATAGTTGAAAACCATCGAAGCTCACCTCCTACTCCAATCCGCATTACGTAAGCATTTCGGAAAGTAGAACCTGAAGAATAATCTCCACAGAGAACAAGTTCCCCATCGGTAGTTAAAGCTGCTGATTCAACAATAAGTTCTTTTTGAGGAAGTGAGTATTTCTTGGATGAAATGAAATTCAAATTGTAATCAAGATGCGTTACACAGATATTTTCATAATCCACATTATTGTCGCCAGTACTGATGAGCCACCAGGATCCATCGGAAGCATGTAAAAAGCGAGCAGGATTATCAGAAGGTGAGCAACGGATATACTTAGCTTGTTGCAAAGTTCCATCGGCACTTAAGCGGGCAAAATACAATTGAGCGTTATTGAGTGTATTACCTGCAGCTCCGTATACGTAAAAGCTACCATTAATTTCTTCTACCTGCTTAGTGAGGATATTTTCATTATTGGCTGAATACAAATGTTGCCAAATTATCTCCCCTGAGCAATCCGTTTTAACTAATCCGCCTGCGACCAATGAGTTATAGGGCGAATTAAAGGAAAGCAAATAACCCTGATCGGAAGTTTCGCAAACCCAAGTTCCATAATCGCTGGTTGTTAATCCATAGGTGCGGAAAAACGATTTAGAAGATGAGCTTTGAGCATCCAAATCAAATTGGACAACAATCAAAGCAGTTAAGCTAAGCAGGAATTGAGTTAATTTGAAGAATCTGGTTGGGTAACGATTTTGCAAAACGTTGGAAGATTTGGGATAAATCTAACAAGAGAAACATCAATTTTCAAACTTTGAATGAATTTGTACGCACATGTTCAAGATTGCTTGGCATAAAAGCTACCCACTTCCTTTACCTAGCGGGCATAGATTTCCGATGGAGAAATACTCTCTTATTCCCGAACAGCTTATTTATGAAGGGATTGCAAAAACTGAAAATTTCTTCGAGCCACATCTAATTCATGACGAAATCCTAGCCTTAGTTCACGAAAAAAATTATCTACATAAGCTTAACACCTGTTCATTATCGGCAAGTGAGATTCGTAAAATCGGCTTTCCACTCTCACCCGAATTAATTGAACGCGAAAAACGACTTACAGGAGGAACCGTTGAAGCTGCATTTTTTGCCTTAGAATTCGGTATAGCATTCAATGGTGCCGGAGGAACACATCATGCATATGCTGATCGAGGTGAAGGTTTTTGCTTGTTGAATGACCAAGCCGTGGCAGCTGCTTACTTATTGGATCAAAAAAAGGTAAATCGAATTGCCATTATCGACTTAGATGTGCATCAAGGCAATGGAACAGCTTCCATATTCCAAGATGAACCACGCGTGTTTACATTCAGTATGCATGGTGCTTCCAATTTCCCCTTACACAAAGAAGTTTCTGATTGGGACATTCCTTTACCCGATGGAACAACAGATGAAGTCTATTTGAGCACGTTACAAAGTAGTTTGTTGCACATCATTGAATCGTTCAAACCTGAATTTATCTTTTACCAAAGCGGTGTTGATGTGCTAAAACAAGATAAACTTGGACGTTTAGGTTTGACTGAAGCAGGCTGTAAAAAGCGTGATCAACTGGTGTTTCAAGCTGCTCATTCTAATCATATTCCAGTTTGCGTTTCTTTAGGGGAAGGTTATTCAGAACGGATTTCGGATATTGTGAATGCACATGTAAATACCTTTCGTTGTGCACAAGAAATCTGGTTTTGATACCAATTGGTGGACGAAATATTTTTCAATTGAAAAGCATGTTCATACTGGAAAAAATCATTGAAATTTGCGCACATGATAAAGCTCACTAATTTCTTTAGCCCAATCCGAATTCTGCTTGTTTTAACCCTGTTTATTTCGAGTATAATTCAAGGTGCTGAAACAAAGGTTAAACTGAAATTCAATACGCAGAATTATAGCTTCTTCATTTCAGATTTACTACTCGTTAAAGACATGAACGTGACCGATATTTCCGCTAAAATTGGAAATACTAAACATGTGCGTGAACGTAAAAATGGAGAACAAGCATTTTTCTATGATGACTTAGGAATTACAGTACTTGCCATTAATGGGAAATTGCGCGGTGTCACGGTAACGCTGAATTCGGATGGAGATAAAAACTATGTAGAGAAGTCTTACACTGGGGAATTCAATTTTGGAAAAGTATCCGTGAGCTCCAAAACAGTGAAATCGGATTTCAAAAAACTAGATGGTTTTTTTGTGTGTGGAATGCCCGGATTATGTGGTTCGAAGAATAAGAAAGCAGCAATCAAAGTTTTAGCTGGATTTCAAACTTCTGGATTATCTAAAATCACCTATCTAAGTTTCCTATTCAACTAACAATCACTTCTACTAAGCTTGAATTTTCAAGGGTTTAGTCAATCGAATTCATTTTATCATGAACGAATCAAACGAAACACGACTAAACAAATACATCAGCGAAAGCGGACTTTGTTCTCGCCGGCAAGCTGATACCTACATCGAAAAAGGCCATGTGCTAATTAATGGTCGCAGAGCGCATGTGGGTGATAAAGTTAAGCCGGGTGATCGGGTGATGGTAAACGGACAAGAAATTGAATCGCGTGCCACAGAAGAAGAAATACTAATTGCATTCAACAAGCCTATTGGCGTGGTTTGTACAACCGAATTAGCAGTAAAGAATAATATCATCGATTACCTTAAATTTGGACAACGGATTTTCCCCATTGGTCGATTAGATAAAGATTCTCAAGGCTTGATATTCCTCACTAGCAATGGTGATATCGTGAATAAAATTCTACGCGCGGGGAATCAGCATGAGAAAGAATATTTGGTGACTGTTAACAAGCCTGTTACAGACGCTTTTGTGGAAGGAATGAGTAAAGGAGTTCCCATTCTGGGCGTCAATACTCGCAAGTGCTTTGTGAGTAAAGAATCGGCTATAGTGTTTCGGATTATCCTCATTCAAGGCTTGAACCGACAGATTCGTCGAATGTGTGAGCATTTCGGTTATGAGGTAACACGTTTAGAGCGCATTCGCATCATGAACGTGAGTTTGAAAAATCTGGGAATTGGAACTTGGCGCGATTTAACAAAAGTTGAACGGGAAGGAATTCAGGAAATGATCAGTCGTTCGAGCATGGAACCGGAAAAGAAGAAAAGTAATCCTACTCCCAAATCAGCTGATAAAAGGAAAGCTACATCAACTGAAAAAAGTCGCACAACTGCTCATTCCAAGGAAAAAAGTAGCCGCACCCGAAAAAGCAGTTCATCTACTTCGACTACAGGTGCATCCACTTCTGGAAAAAAGCGAAATAATCCGGGTCACAAACCTTATTTCCCAGGTGCGGCAGGAAGTAAGAAAAGTTCGGGTGGTAGACGAGGAAGACGATGAATGGAGTGAGTATTTTAGGAGGCGGATGGCTTGGATTTCCATTAGCACTCGACTTAATCAAACAGAATTTCAGTATTCGAATTTCTTCCACTACGAAAGATAAACTGAAGCATTTTAGGCAGATCGGATTACAAGCTTTCGACATCGAATTAGATACTAGAAAATCAATTCAACCCGAATTTTGGTCTGAAGTTTTAGTGATTTGTATTCCGCCAGGTAGATATGGAAATTATCGTGCGTATACGAGCAAACTCCAGGATTTACTGCGTCAAATGCCTGCCGATACAGTAAAACAAATTATTCTAATTAGCAGTACTTCGGTTTATCCCAAAATAAGTGGCAATTGGAATGAGAAAGCCGTTTACGATTCAGAATCAGAACCAGCAACCTGTATTTTAATTGCCGAACAATTAGTGATGAATAGTCACCCGACTGTGGTAATTTTACGTATGGCAGGATTAGCAGGCTACGACCGCAATCCTTATCTCTATGGAACAGGAAAATTTGCTGGAAACGAACCTGTAAATATGGTTCACCGAGATGATGCTATTGCTGTAATAAAGCACTTTATAGAGCACAAAAATTTCCGAGGAATATTCAATGTGTGCGCGCCCGAACATCCGCTCCGACGAGATTATTATGCACATGGAGCTCATGCAGTTAAGCAAGCAGCGCCTCAACTTCCTAATTCAGAAAATCCTGTTTTAAGAGTAATTAATTCTGATAAATTAATTGAACTAACTGGTTATACTTTTCTAAAGCCCAGCCCAGTTCATTTTTGGGATGAACCTAGCGTTTAATTTTACGAAATAAATATCCTCCCTTTTCGGCTCCCCAAACCTGACGATCATCTTTGTCGTAACCTCGATCCCAGCTTTCTAATAGCTTAGGGCCGATTGAAACTACAGATGTTGCATAGGCTGCATTTCGCATATCCGAAGGACACTTTTTATTATCCGTACTTCCAACAAATTTCTTCTTGTTGATTTTCTTCAGCAAAACCGAACATCCATCGCGTAATTGAAGCGAATCGGGATTGATTTTCTCCACCAATTCAGCATGCCCAACAAATCGCAATGGAGCACTCAAGGTATAAACGGCACTTTCGAAATTTCCACCACCCGTTTCTGTGATTTTATAGACACGTTGACGATATGGACGATCTTCTTTCCCAGCAACAGCTTGTTCTACATACATCCATAATGCATCGGTACGTGAAGTCCAAATGGGAACAATTTTAAGTCGGATATCAAAAAAAGCAGAATCCGCTTTGTGTTGTTCTTCGCTGCTATATGAACCTTGCATGAGTGAAGCCAAACGCTTATGATCTTTCGAAAACTGAGCATTAGTAAGCATTGGAAGAATCAGCAACAAGGTAATAATGAAGGACTTCATGAAATGATATTTTTTGCAAAAGTATTGAATGTACAAGCGCTGAATGCGGTTTGAAAAGAAATAATAGACAGTTAATATCAGGAATTGAGCTATCTAATGTTGATAGAAAGTGGCATAAAGCCGAACCTAGCGAGCTGTAGCGCGTATCTTCGTGTATCGAATGAAGAATTTACGCAAACATTTGAAAGAATGGGGAAAAGCCTTTTTATGGGCATTTCTGGTAGCTTGGTTTGTTCGGACGCTACTTATTCAAGGTGCATTTATTCCGAGTCAGAGCATGGAGCGCACCTTATTGCCGGGTGATTTTGTTTTCATCAACAAATGGTCGTACGGACCACGAATGCCTATCACACCATTTGCGATTCCGTTTATGCACCAAAATATGCCTTTTAGTAATTCCACTCCGGCTTATCTCGATTGGGTTGCACTACCCTATTGGCGTATTCCAGGTTTTGGAGATATTGAACGTCAAGATGTGGTCGTTTTTAATTATCCCATGGAACAAGAACGACCGGTGGATAAACGCACCTATTTCGTAAAACGCTGCGTAGCCTTGCCGGGTGATAGTTTGAGGATTGATGCTAAACAGGTTTTTATTAACGGAAAACCTCAAAATAATCTCCCCGATTTTCAATTTTTAAGAAGAATTAAATGCAGCACTGCACTTGATCAGCAATGGCTCGATTCGCTTGATATTACCGAAGGTGGCTTGGTTTCGAATATGCTTGATTATGAATTTCCGCTCACCGATAGTATTGCAAAAGTGCTCGAAAAACATCCCTTCGTTCATTCTATGTCGATGCGAATGGAAGCATCAGGTGATTATCAGGCGTATATCTTTCCACATAGTCGCAATTACCTATGGAATAATGATCATTGGGGACCTGTTCAAGTACCATTTGAAGGACAAGTTATCACCTTAAACGACACCAATATTGTATTGTACGAGCGGATTATTCGGGAGTATGAGCATAATGAATTATCTGTTACAGGAGGAAAGTTTTATATTAACAATCAAGCGGTTACGACATATACTATCCAACAGGATTATTATTTTATGATGGGTGATAATCGCGACTATTCGGCCGATTCGCGGTCTTGGGGATTTGTCCCACGTAGTCACGTGATTGGAAAAGCTTGGTTGATATTCTTTTCCTACAATGCTTCGGTAGAAGGAAAATCTCATATCCGATGGAACCGTATATTCCGATTTATTGAATGATAGTTTCAGATCAACCCATTTTACTGCAATTAAATTACACGCCTTTGGTTGATCAAATGGCCTTAATTGCCACAGGAATTCCGGCACAAATTGAATCACAGGAAAACTATCAAAAGCAGAGTTTTCGCAATCGTTGCCATGTGCTTACATCACAAGGAGTTTTACCATTGGTCATTCCAGTGTTGCACAATAAAGGTGAAGCCATTCGGTATACAGAAGCACAAACTGATTCTAAAAATCCTTGGGCTGTTCAACATTGGAGAAGCTTAGTAAGTAGCTACAATAAATCGGCTTATTTCGAGTATTACAAGCATCATTTTGAAGCGATATATCTTCAACCAAATCAGAATCTATATGCGTTTAATTATAGCTTATTAGGGATTTTTTGCAGGATATTTCAATTTGAACTTCCCAATGAAAATAAAATTTGGGAAGTAGTTCCAACCGATACAACTGATTTGAGGTCTCTATTTCAACCCAAAAAAATCAATTCTTTAGTTTCATCTCCCTATTATCAAACATTCGAAATGCCAGAAGGATTTGTGGCGAATTTGAGTTGCTATGATTTACTTTTCAATTTAGGTCCAGAATCTTTGTCTTACTTAAAGAAAAGAGGAATCGAATTGCAGCATCAAATTGGGTAATTCTCACTGGATTTTACCTCCAACAATAAAAAAACTTACGTGCAGAATTAGGAGTATTTGCCCCCATGCGTTAATACTCAATATATAATTACCAACTATTTCAAGGATTTAGAAAATATTTATAATTGAAATTCATCACCTTCTTACATCTGTAAGGACTTCATTCTAAATAAACAGGACAATTGCACAAATAGCTGTCATTTTACCTGTGTGAAAAAGAAGTATTCTATTCTGCCAACTAATTCTTCAAATCGAGTTTTGAGATGAACAGGATTCTGCTCAAATCAAGCCCGAATGGAATTATAACTGCATCACTGGAGCAGATGGGAGATCGTTTGTTCTTTTTGCAACTCAAAGGTCAGCTCGATTCTTCATTTCAATCGAGCATGCAATCGATCTTTCGCTATTTGAATGAAAATCGGATTGCGGATCAACTTGTATTAGATATTGGACATGTTTCGGTTTCAAATTCGACGTTCTCTCCTGCATTATATCGGCAATTCAAGTCAGCATTGAATGCTTCGGGCTTGAAAACAATCGCATTAGTAAATGCACCAGCTTGGTTTAATCGAATTTTGGATTTAACACGAAATCTGAGAAATCAAACTAAAATAAGTTTCCACAGAGATAAACATTCTGCGCTACAATTATTTTTTAGGGAAGAAATAGAAACTAAAGAAAACACAGTTAATTCGGTTGATTATTTATTAGATCAGCTTTTCCCGCATTCGTATAATCGTCCAGAAATTCTGGAAACAAAAGAAAATCCAGAATGGAATTATAAAAGCGATTCGGATGATTTTGAATGTCGGTTCTACCATCTAAATGATGATGTTTTACTAGGATATGTACGTGGTGAATTAAATGAATCCAATGCAGATATCTTCTTAGCATGTAAAAAGAAAGCCATCGCCGAGATGAGTCATAAGCCTTTTTACGCCATTTATCATTTAAGTGGAATTACCCGTGTAAATAAAGCTACACGACGTAAAATGGAAGATCATGATCGAGAAATCAGATCGTATTATGCCCATTGTTATTGGATAGTTGGAGGAACCACTCGTTCTATTGTTACGATGTATCGTTTGTTTTCTCCAGGGAAATTTCAACATGTTACCACAGTAAAAAGTGTTTCCGAAGGATTAGTGTGTATTGAGGAATCGAAAAAACGATTGGGAATTACTGGAACGGGACATAAAATACAACCGATACAGGAAGATGAGATTCAAAAATTAAAAGCCGAAATTCAACAATTAAAATCCGTTCAACAAACTCGGATAAATCAATTAGTTGAATATGTTTCTAATGATCAGAATAATAAAACAATTCCGGTAGAAATACCTGAAGATGATCCATTTTCGGTGCTTTTCTCAGGTGTAGAAAATCTTCAAAAATCAATTCACGAAGAATTAGATCAAGCTCAAACAAATAATTCATCACTTAAGAATAAAGTTGATGAGCGATCCGAAGAAGTAATTATTAAAGAGTCGAATTTACGTGCGATTTTAGACAATACCGATGATGAGATTTATCTGTTAAATGAGCGCTACGAATTAATTGACTACAATACCAATTTCGAGAATAATTTCTACGCACGTTATGGTGTTTTTGTAGAAAAAGGACGTGAATTATTTAGCATGATGCCACCCGAATATGGTGGATTAATTCGTAAATCGAAAGAGCGAATTGACAAGGCTTTGCAAGGATTTCAGCGAACATATTACGATAAATTCCAACTCGGTTTTTACGAATCTATTTCGGAAATTAAATTATATCCCATTCGTTCTTCCAATAGAAGTATTTCGGGTGTTTCGATTTTCGTGCGCGATTGTACCGAACAAAAACGTTCCGAAGATATTATCCACCAAAATCAACTTCTATTATCTTCCATTAATCGGAATATTAAAGAAGGACTTTATCGTAGTACACCGTCTCGTGGTATGATATACGTGAATCAGGCATTCGTTGAAATGTTTGGTTTTGCTTCCGAAGAACAGGCCATTCAAGCTCCATCGAAAAGTTTATATGCCGATGCAAATCGTCGTGCTGAACTCGTTCAATTGATTGAGCAAAATGGTTCATTCACAAATGAGGAAGTCCGTTTTTGTAAAAAAGATGGAAGTTATTTCTGGGGATTATTATCCTCTATGCGTTCAATAGATACTGAAGGAAACGTTTATTATGACGGTGCCATACGTGATATCACTCACATCAAGGAATACGAACGTGAAATTATTCACTCTAAAGAAATAGCAGAAAATGCCACTCGAGCAAAATCCGATTTCTTAGCTACGATGAGCCATGAAATTCGGACACCGATGAATGGAGTAATTGGGATGACAAGTTTGTTGGCCGATACACCATTAAGTCCGGAACAGCGCGATTACGTAGAAACAATTAAAGTTTCGGGTGATCACTTATTAAATATCATCAACGACATTCTCGATTTCAGTAAAATTGAAGCTGGTCATTTAGAATTAGAAAATACCGATTTTGATTTAAATTCTTGTATTGAAGAGGTGATGAATCTCTTTAGTAGCAGAGCTTACGAGAAGAATATTGAATTATTTTATCGAGTAGAAAATTCGGAAGTATTTCAATTAATTGGAGATGTTACTCGTTTCCGCCAGGTAATTGTGAATTTAATTGGAAATGCAATCAAGTTTACCAATGAAGGTGAAGTAGTGATTGATGTGAAGCCAATTGAAAAGAAAAAAGGAGAATTACGATTAAGAATTTCGGTAAGTGATACTGGAATAGGAATTCCGGCAGAAAAGCAAGAGAAATTATTCAAACCATTTTCTCAAGTAGATAATTCAACCACTAGGAAATATGGTGGAACAGGATTAGGACTCGCGATCAGTAAGCATTTGGTCGAGTTGATGGGCGGAACACTTACTATGAATAGTGAAGTGGATAAAGGCACCACTTTTATTTTTGAAGTGGAAATGCAGGAATCAAAACAAGAAATTAAAAAAGAGCATAATCTTGATGTTTTGCAAGGCAAACGTGTGCTGATTGTAGATGATAATATGACCAACCGTAAAATTCTAGAACAGTTGTTCAAGACAAACGGAATGGTGGTTGAATCGTATAATAATCCACTCATTGCACTCAATATCATCAAACAAGGAAAACAATTTGATTTGGGCTTGATCGACATGAAAATGCCCGAAATGGATGGAATTTCGTTTGGAAAAGAGCTGCTTCAAATAAAAACCGAACGCGAATTACCGCTCATCTTGTATTCGTCGATTGGACACATGCTTTCGCGAACCGATATAAATAAATATTTCAAAGCGCACGTCAATAAACCAATTCGTCACGATTTGCTCTTGCAGAAAATGAGTTCCATTTTAGGCGAGCAACCATTTATTCAAGCAAAAGAAGAAATCAAAGAAATTGCCGAAGAACAAGTTGCTAGCTTATATCCAATGCGGGTTTTGTTAGCCGAAGACAACATGATCAATCAGAAACTCGCTGAACGTGTATTAGAGATTTTTGGGTATTCGATTTCTATCGCGAATAACGGTGCTGAGGCAGTTGAAATGTTACAAGAAAACGGTTACGATCTCATCTTTATGGATGTGATGATGCCCGAAATGGACGGATTGGAAGCCACTCAAACCATCCGCAAATCATATACAGGCAAGCAACCTGTGATTATTGCCATGACCGCCAATGCACTCAAAGGCGACCGAGAAATTTGTATCGAATCGGGCATGAATGATTATGTGAGTAAGCCCATTAACACAGAGGAAATCAGGAATTTACTCGTGAAATATGGTTCACTGATTAAATCGGGTGCTGAAGTTTATTCGACGTAATCCTTCAGATAAGAAAAGCGTTCCGTTAATTTTCCGTTTTCAGCAATTGTAGCTCGTTTGATCATCGGATGACCATCGGCCTGCAATAATCCTCCAATTACATATTTGAGCAAATGCTCACCAAATCCTTGGGAAGCATCGAGCGGGAGTTCACAAGGTAGATTACTAACAGCCATTACATCGATGGTGTTGGGCAAATAAGGAGCTTCAACCGTTTCTGATAATGGGTGAAAACCAAATGTAGGATCTTCGATGGTGGTGTCTTTGACAGTTGCTGGAACAGAACCATTTACATCGCAGCTGATATCGGCAATTACTTTAATACGAAAGTCGCGGGCTTTCATATCCTCTCGCGAGAAAAAGCGCGGAATGCGTTCGTTCCAAAAGATGGCATTGAGCATTAAATCGCAACTTTTAGTGTAAGGACGAAAAGCGGAAACATAGTTCTCTGGATTTTGGTAGAAATCGGCTTTATCCCATTCGTCGCCGTCTTTGTGAACATAAAAGTCCTCAGTAACTAAATGCACATATGTGGGAACATCAAATGAATCGTGTAAAAATTCATTTGGAGTAACTTCACGAATATTCAAGGCTTTGAGTACTTGCAAACAACCATGCGCAACTCGTCCGTCACCTGTTAAAGCAATACGAATTGGAGGAAGATTGATGTGTTTGTATTGCTCCATCATCTCGTTATAATCGCGACAAAGCCAAGCAGGTTTTAAGTCGAACTGCTTCATTTTCTTTCCCCAAGTGAGGAAACCTTCGTGTGTTCCAACTATTCCTGCATAACGACCAAATCCGAGCACTCGACTACCATTTTCCCAAACGAGGGTTTCGTAATCGACCATTTTAATGTTCAGTTCAAGAATTTTACGCAAGAGTTTGCGATTATGTGGTTGTTTCTTGATGGTATGAGAAAAGAAGAGGTATGTTTTCCCCGAGATGAGTTCATCAATTGGCACTTCTTTGATGCCTAAAAGTATGTCGCACTCGGAAAGATCTTCGCGCAATTCAATACCCGCAGCAGCATATTCAGCATCGGCAATACAGCGATGATCAGAGGGTTGCACCAAGATTCGAACATCAGGGAAACGTTCGATTAGCTCGTTACATTGAGTGGGAGTAAGTGCTACTCGTTTGTCGTATGGTTTCTTGCCTTCGCGAATTAAGCCGATAGTTCTCATGCGACAAAGTTAGTAAGCCCTTTCAAAGGAAGAAGTCCTTTTACTGAAAAGCACGAAACAGAAGCAGAAAAGGCTAAAAACTGATGTATCTTTGCGGGAGTTCTTTACATCATGGGGCCGTCATGGTATCGACAGCGAGTGCAATTAGCAAGTAAGCATGCCGGGTGTTGCGAGGTTAACCCGTTAAAACAATCCGCGCGCCTATAACTGGCGAAAACAACTACGCACTAGCAGCTTAATCCGATAGGATTAACCCCGTTTGCCTTATAGGTAAACACTAGTTGTCTCCCGGGGAAGTTTTCTCAAGTCGTCCCCGATGAGGCATCGTAAAGTTTGAGATAGGTAGTTCAGGGTCCTGATGAATTACCGAAAACGATCGGGACTAAGAAGAGGGCTGGTTTGTTCCGTTCCTTCCCACTTCCGACAATTGATTCGGAAATAAGCATGTAGAAAGCGTGTGAATTCCTTGTTTGGACGCGGGTTCGACTCCCGCCGGCTCCACGAATGAATGCCTGATTATTCCGCAGGAACATTCAACAGTTCAGACCAAAATCAAGCTTGCTTGAGTTTTGCGTTTGTGCTGTTGGATGGAAATCGTGTAACGATTTTAATCGGGCATTTGCAATGAGTAAGGCAAGGGAACTTCTTTGAAACTCCCGCCGGCTCCACCCGAAGGGACAAATTCCAATCGAGGAGTTTGTCCCTTTTTAATTTAATCATGAAACCCTTATCAACGTTTAGAACTAGATCAAGCACTTGATTCAATTAGGGAGTTAGATAATTCGTCGCAAAGATTACAATTGAATTATACCATTTTGAATTTTGAGCAAAAAGCTTGAAGTTTGGACTTAAGAAATGTTCAAAAAAGTTGCATTAGTCATCTCACTATATGGGACATGCAATTAATTTATACTTTGAATTATTTCTTGGCTCTCCTAACCCAAACACGCATATAGGAATGAAAAAACACCTTCTATTCTTTCTTTTAATTTGTATAAAATCAGTTTATGCTCAAAATCCTAATTTCTCATTTGTAAAAAGTATTGGGGGAACTGGAAATGAATTAGGCTATGCTACTACAGTAGATGCTAGCGGAAATATATTGACAGCTGGTTTGTTTAGTGGAACTACGGATTTTGATCCAGGACCAGGAACTACCAATTTAACATCTATTGAGTATGGCGACGGATTTATTACCAAAATGGATGCGAATGGAAATTTCCTGTGGGCCTATCAAATTGGTGGATTAGGGAATGATTACATAAATGGAATTGCCACTGATGCGAACGGAAATGTATACGCTACAGGGCAAACAGGCACAAGCGACTTACTAATTTATAAGCTCAATTCATCTGGAAATATACAATGGTCAATGACTTTCGGATCTCCGGGCGGTACTGAAGGAGGAAATGGAATTGAGGTAGATGATTTAGGGAATGTATATGTGGTAGGAGAATGCATGGGAACCATCGATTTTGATCGAGGAGCAGGCATTGCCAATTTAGTATCGGCTGGTTCTTCCGATGTGTTTGTAGCAAAATACGATGCCGATGGAAACTATATATGGGCGAAAAGAATGGGCGGTATCGATTCGGAATATGGAAAGTCAATCGCTATTGATGCCAATTTTAATGTATTTACAACGGGCTATTGGAGCAATACCGCGGATTTTGATCCGGGTGCAGGTACATTTAACATGACCACGAATGGGAGTCCAAACGATGCATTTATTAGTAAACTAGATGCATCTGGAAATTTTGTCTTCGCCAAACAATTTGCAGGTGCTAGTCATACCTATAGCCATTGTATTGATTTAGATCCAGCAGGAAACATATACACGACGGGCTATTTTGGTGGAACTATCGATTTTGATCCAGGTGCTGGTACGTATAATTTGTCAACGACTTTGGGTGGCGACATCTTCGTAAGCAAACTTGATGGAAACGGGAATTTTGTTTGGGCAAAAGCAATCATTGATAATACAACAGGCAACGACATAGGGAATTCAATTGTTGTGGATGATGCACAGAATGTATACTTCACAGGAGTTTTTGCTGGAACTGCAGATTTTGATCCAGGTGTAGGAGTATTTAATATCACTGCTTCAGCGATTACGGATGCCTATGCTTGTAAATTGGATATCAATGGAAATTTTGGATGGGCTATAAGTTGGGGAGGATCCAGTGGTGATGAAGCACGAAGTATTGAAATTGACAATAACCAAAATCTATATTTCACAGGCTACTTTGTGAATACAGTAGATTTTGACCCAGGTACAGGTGTAACTAATGTAGTATCCAATAATGCTTCTGCAGATGCTTATTTGTTGAAATTATCTGATTGTACCCTACTTAACGCTCCATCAGCAATTTCGGGTAATACAGCAATTTGCTCAGCTAGTTCAAACACCTATTCTGTTCCAGCTGTATCAGGAGCAACATCTTATACTTGGACACTACCTTCTGGTTGGTCAGGCACATCTACAACCAATAGTATAACAACAACATCAAATTCCACGAGTGGTGATATTACAGTTAGCGCGAACAATTCTTGCGGACCAAGTGCAGCAACAACCTTAGCCGTTTCAGTTGAAACTCAACCTTCTGCACCGGGAGCAATTACTGGACCTGCAAATCTTTGTGAGTCAAGCAATCAAACCTATAGCATTGTTTCTGTTTCTGGGGCAACTAACTATGTTTGGAATCTACCCAATGGATGGACAGGCACTTCTAATAGTATTAGTATTGATGCATTAGCTGGACTAACGGGAGGAAATATCACTGTACAAGCTGAAAATGCCTGCGGAATTTCAAGTAGTCAGTCATTTACTGTAGTAGTAAATCCTTTACCTGCTGTAAGCTTGAATTTAAGTCCTAATTTATTGTGTGTAAATACTTCTGCAACAGCATTGAATGGTGGTTTACCCGCTGGAGGAATATTTTCTGGAAACGGAATAAATGCAACTGAATTTGAACCATCCTTGGCAGGCTTAGGAACACATACTATCACCTACACTTACACCGATTCAAATTCGTGTATTAGTTATGCAACAGACAATATTGTCGTGGATGCATGTTTAGGAATAAAAGAAATGATTAACGTGAATGAAATAGAGTTGTTCCCATCTCCTACTTCAGGTGAATTTACAATCCAATGTGATGAGTTTTCTAATCATTTAGGAACAATAACAATATACAATATACTGGGTGAAGTGATTTATTCGAATCAAACCCAATCATCACAAATTCATATAGATATCAGTCAGTTTTCAAACGGTATTTATTATGCAAAAATTGAAATTGGGAATCGGATTAGAGTGATTGAACTAATGAAATATTAATTCATTTTATTTTAGAAATAAATCAGCTGTATGTGATTCATACCCGCATTTCTATAATTTTGAAATAATTAAATTACTAAGCTAAACCTCATAATATTTGAGCTTTTAAGGACAAATTCCCAAAATGAGTTTGTCCTTTTTTATTAATTATCATTGTATTCATTACACAAAATCCTCATGCATTTCCTCAACCTCCATTCTCATCGTAAACCGCAATTGACTGATGAAAAAGTCATTCGGAATGCCTTTGTTTTGGATCGGTCGAAACTAGCTCCTCTGCCCTATTTTTTAAGTTGTGGAATTCATCCTTGGCTAATCAATATCCATTGGATAGATCAGCTTCTTAAGCTCGAAAATAATTTGCAAAACATAAGTCAGGTTATAGCTGTGGGTGAATGTGGATTGGATCGAATTAAAGCTGCTGACTGGAAACTGCAATTAGAAGTTTTTGATGCACACATTCAATTAGCCAATAAATATCAGAAACCGCTCATTTTACATTTGGTGAAATCGTATTCCGACATTTTAGCCTACTCCGCTCACATTCAAGTCCCCTGGATTATTCATGGTTTTAAAGGCAATCGTTTAGAAGCCGAACAACTCATCAAAAAAGGAGCACGCTTTTCTTTTGGACCACGCTTAATGCTTGAAAAAAACATTCAAGAAACATTCTGCAACATACCAACCGAATTTATCTACCTCGAAACAGACACGAAGCCTATCGATATAGTTGCGCAATACACATATGCTGCTCAATTGAGAAATATGCCAGTAGAGATGCTAAAAGAAGTCATTTGGACTAATTTCGCACGCGATTTTAAAACCTCATGAAGCACACTGAAGTACCAAGCTGGATTAGCCGGATGCAGTTAATGACCGGTGAAACACCTATTTTGAAGTTGATGAATAGTCATGTGCTTATAGCTGGACTAGGTGGCGTTGGTGGGATATGTGCTGAAATGTTAGTCCGCGGTGGCATTGGAAAAATCACCATTATTGATTCGGATGTGGTAGACGAAACCAATCGTAACCGACAGATTCCAGCATTAAAAAGTACCGAAGGCCGATTGAAAACGGAAGTGATGGCTGAGCGTCTGCTGGATATCAACCCCGACTTAGATTTGCATATTCATAGCGTATATCTGCGCGAAGGAGTTACCGAGGAATTGATTGATACAATGAAGATTGATTATGCAGTTGATTGTATTGATACACTATCTCCCAAAGTATTTTACCTCAAGAAATGTCTCGATCGAGGTATTCCAGTAGTGAGTTCAATGGGAGCTGGTGGAAAAATTGATCCTACCCAATTACGAGTGGGCGATATTTCAGAGTCGAAACATTGCAATTTAGCACGATACGTTCGTAAGCGCTTGAAGGCTTTGGGTATTTACAAAGGCATCAAGGTGGTTTATTCACCTGAGCTAGCCAATCCAGATTTAATTATTAAAGCTCCAGAGGGCAATGTAAAAAAGAGTTTCATTGGCACGATGTCGTACATGCCAGCAGTATTTGGCTGTACGGTTGCCAGTGTAGTATTACGCGATATTGGTGGTTTAGAAGAATATCGTCCTACACCAGCACGCGTTCCTAAGAAGAAAAAGTAATCAGGAATTAATCTGAGTTTGTTTTTCTTTGTTGGCTTCAGGAAGTTCGGTTTTACCGTCTTTTGCGTCTTTAAATTCACGCAT
>DAOOQW010000023.1:6922-20662 GCA_035388945.1 Flavobacteriales bacterium | reverse complement strand
ATCGTTTTCAACCTGAGAATAAGCGACATTATTGGCGGATTGCATATACTCCAATTGTATCTTATATCATCGATTTTCAATGGCAGCATTGGGCGGGAATTACATACGGATTTCAACTTTCGAGTAAGAAATGAAAAAGCTATTAGGTATTCTTCTCATTTTACTTGGTTCATCCTGTAATAAAGAAAAATTATTTGATGGACCAGATTCGTTCAATGATGATTTCGAGAGTTATCAAACACTCGATGAAATGCTATTTGATAATGATGTTAAATGGTCGTTTACACAGAATACTTATTCAGGGAATTTAATAGAAGTAGATTCTAGTTTTGCGCATACTGGTAGTAAGAGCATGCATTTCAAAGCTTCCAAATCTACCAACGAACACGGAGCATCAAAAGCCAGTATTGCTAAACAAAACATGGCATTTTGGGAAAATGAGATTTTGGTCGTTGAAGGATGGTATTACTTAGCAGGAAATGATTCCGCTAATTGGCTTTTCCTGCTCGATTTAGAAGAACAAACAGCTATTGGAGCTGGGCCGGGAATGCGTTTAGAATTGGTTAATGGCGCAATTAGAGTGGAACACAAATACAATAATCCGGATATTTTGCAATTGAGTTCAACACCAGTTAAGATGCCACGAAATCAATGGGTTCACATAAAGTTTGAAACCAAATTATCTCAAAAGAAAAAAGGTTATGTAAAAGTTTGGCAAGATGATGTTTTAATTATTGATCAATCTAATTGGAAAACGCTACCAAAAGATATACTGTATTTTCAACAAGGAACAAAAGGTATGTATAGCAGTATAGAATTCGGCATAACAGCCAATACACATGATTCGGACATGGAAATATGGGTGGATGATATTCAGATTTGGAAAAAATAAATACTTAAATCGGAAATGAATAAAATAAAAGATCGATGTAAATTTTTGAGGTATAACAAATTTTAACTGAATTAATATGTTAGCAGCACGATTAAAATCGTCATTTGACCCTTATTTTAAAGCTCCAATTCAAGCATGGGAACAGTTTCTTGAATTATGTGAGCCTGTTGCTTTCAAAAAAAATGAAATCATCAAGCAAGCTGGAATAGCAGAAAAAGCGGGCTATTTCATACTTTCAGGAAGTGGAGGAGTATTTGTTTGGAAAGAAAACAATTATGTATGCCTCGATATCATGTATGAGGATCAATTCTTTGCCGATTATATGTCGCTCATTACACACCAAGCCTCTCCTTTAGAAACAATCTCTTTAGAAGATTCCGAAATGCTTAAGATTAAATCGGAAAATATCGAGAAACTAAAACAAACACCTATGGGGCAACTGTTGTTTCTCATTTCTGCTGAATCAACATTTGTCGATAAACAACAGCAGCAAATCGATTTATTACTTAAAACCGCTGAGCAACGTTATCGAGAAATGTTAAGTAAACATCCCGATATCATTCTTAGAACTTCACAAAAGCATATTGCATCCTATTTAGGTATTACAACACAAAGTCTAAGTAGAATTCGAAAAAAAATTACTCAATGATAGAAGTTACCATGTGGTAACATTTATACCTAACGATCTCGAGAACTTTGTCGTGTTATTCAAATCATATGAAACACACGATTCTCTTACTACTCATTATTTGTCAGCTTTTTGTTTCCGCACAAAACGATGAAACAAAATTACAACAAAGACGCTTCTTCTTTGGAGTGTCAACAGGCATTTCAAGTATTCAACTAAGCTCTAAAGCAATTGGGAATGAACAACAAATCGGATTGTCCTTTCCAAATATCAAAATTGGTAAAATGCTAAGTGATCATTCAGCTATTTTACTTTGTTTACCGGGTTCGATCTACCAAGAAAAACATATGGGAAGAACGAGAGATCGAGGGTTTGAGGGTATAATTCCAAGTTACCAGTATTGGTTTAGCAATCGTTATTGGGTATTAGGAGGTGCTGGATTAACATTCGATGCTCCTGCATTTTACGATATCAAAGATGAAACAGAACGAAAATTTTATTTTGGTCCATCTGTTTTAGTTGGAACTGGATACGAATTTTACAAAAAAGGAAAGATGTCAGTAGACATACAAGGGAGAATGCAATATGGATTTTCAAATTATCCAACAGGCAATCGTACAGGGCTAGCATTTAATCTATTAATCGGAGTAAACTGGCATTAAATTAACGCCTCAAATGCTAGATGTATATCAATCCAATGCTGGCATAAAACAGAAAAATTGTAAAGTGTAAAGAAATATATTCATGAAATTAACCAAAATGAATTCCTAAATTGCACTAACTTTCAATGTTCTAAATTGACTATTTAATGAGCTATATCATGCGAATTCAATCATTATATTTTCTTATACTAATGTTTCCATTTACATCGAATATCCTATTGGGAAATAGTCTATTAGAGAAATTCCCAAGCGGTATTCTAGCACCACAATCTTCCGAAATTCAATATACAGATAGTTGTCAAGGAGTTATGATTCAATTTTCACTCACAAATCCAGTTTCTGGTCAATATGTAGATTGGAATTTTGATGATCCGAGCAGCGGAACCAATAACTATGGCGTTGGAAATACAGCCCCCCATACATTCTTTAATAAAGGATATTATCATATAACTGTTTATATAAGCACTTCATCAGGAATAGATACATTAATTCGTACTATTCACATTGATTCGTGTCAATCCAAACAAAATCCAATAGATCCAGAAAAATGTTCCTTCGAAATAAGTAATGTAATTACTCCGAATAATGATGGAAAAAATGAATTTCTAGAAATAAAATCTCTTTGCCAATTTGAACTATTTGAAATATCGATATATAATCGTTGGGGCGTTGTTGTATATAAATCAACCGATTCAAATGAATACTGGAATGGTAAAAATCAACAAGAAGATTGTCCTGATGGTAATTACATTTATTTATTGAAATATAAATTTAGCAATACGGATGAAACTACTAAACAAGGTAATATACTATTGTTGAGATAAAACTCTAAAAACTATGTATCTAACACGAATTGCATCTGGTATTTTAATTTTTCTTTTCAGCGCTTCTCTCCTATTTCACTTTCTAGTTTTAGGTAATGTAATTCCTTATGAGATGGTTTGGGGTGGAAGAATTGAAAATCGTGAGCAACTCATTCAGTTCGAGACATTCTCTATAATTTCGAATATTATTTTTTTAGTAATAATTCTGAAAAAAGCTCAAATTCTAGCCTGGAATATATCTCCTAAAGCCGTTAGAATTGGTCTATGGGTAATTATGATTATGTTTTTTTTAAATACCCTTGGGAATTTGCTTTCGCTTAATAGCACCGAAAAATGGATTATGACGCCATTGACAGCAATTACAGCTTTGCTCACCGCAATACTCATCTTTACAAAGAAGCAGGACTAATTCTTCCTTAACTTGCATGCGATTCAATCCAACTAATGTCGCATCAAGAAACCGCTGTACGCACAACCTGGTTTAGTATTGCAGGAAATACAGCTATGGCCTTAATAAAAGGTGCTGGAGGATATTTTGGTAATTCGTATGCACTTGTTGCAGATGCGATTGAATCAACTACAGACATTTTCGCTTCCATATTAGTGCTTCTTGGACTTAAATATGCGGCTCGGCCTGCTGATGAAAATCATCCATATGGACATGGTCGTATTGAACCTTTAATTACCTTTTTAGTTGTTGGGTTCTTAATTAGTTCTGCTTTTTATATTGCACACGAAAGTGTTGCAAATATTGGCACTCCGCATGAATTACCCAAGCCTTACACACTTTGGATTTTAGGAGGAATAATTCTCTGGAAAGAAATTTCGTACCAATTAGTAATTCGTAAAAGTCGAGAAACTAATAGTAGTTCACTTAAAGCAGATGCCTGGCATCATCGTAGCGACGCAATCACTTCCATTGCTGCATTTATAGGCATCTCTATTGCTTTAATCATGGGCAAAGGCTACGAATCGGCCGATGATTGGGCAGCCTTGTTTGCATCCGGTTTTATCCTATGGAATAGTTATAAAATATTTCGTCCTGCATTAGGTGAGATTATGGATGAACATTTAAATGATGATTTAATTAAAGAAATCCGCATACACGCGATTGAAGTAAATGGGATATTAGGAACAGAAAAATGTTTCATTCGTAAAGCTGGTATGCAGTATCATGTGGAATTACATGCCATGGTAAATGGCAAAATAAGTGTCAATGAAGGACATACTTTAGCGCATCAATTAAAAGATCATTTACGAAATACAATTCCGCAATTAGGTCATGTGTTAATTCACATTGAACCATCTCATTAAAATTATTAATTGCAATCAAAAAATACTATAATGCAAAATAGAATAATCTTGCTATTTTTATTAACTGCTTTAACATTAGCTTTTCCATGCTTTTCTCAGATTTCAAAAAGCCGGAATATTAATTTAAGTATTGCAACTATTTTTAATCATCCCTATATCAGCAATCAAAATTCTTCTGACAGATTCACAAGTAATAAAACAACACCTGGATATTCAATAGAACTTGGTATTGACAGTGCAATACTTGATTGGTTGCGGCTCGATTTTGCCATTAATTTTAATCAATACAACACAAATTTTTCAGCAATTCATAGTGGTTTAGCAGGTGGCACATCTACTCAAGTAGATATTACTAAATCAACACTCGGAATTGTACTTTACCCATTTCGAATAATAAGAAAAAATGTTCGCTTTCAAGTTGGATTCGAGTATTCTCGCTTGATAAATGAGCAATTTTCAGGTTACGTTCATAATTCATTTATCTTTAAACCACCAACCAATTATGATTTAAATAAAATATATAGTCGTTATAGTTATTTTGCCAATTTTGGAATTCGATTAAAAGCTGGTTATACATTTCGCTTAAACAATCATATTGCAATTTGTCCTTATTATTCACTATTCTGGACTGGCTGGATGGAATATGAGAAAGCTCCTTTTTTTATCAAATCCATTCGCAATTCATTTGGCTTAACCTGTTTAAAGTCCTTCAATTAAACTGAATCAATCGGCCTAATTCTTAAATTGCATCAAATTAAATCCGGTGAAGCACATTCTTTGTTTCCTGTTATTGCAACAAGCTTATTTGCTCAATGCTCAGGTAACTGCGCCCTGTGGTAACGATTATGGTAGCGATGTAAATCGAGCTAACATTCAACAGCAAATGTTTACTGGAACTGTAAGTGATGTTGCAACGGCCATTCAACAAGCCAAAGAAACGCGTGGAATATCCTTAGGTTGCCCACAAGTAGAATATGGTCCATTTAATGCACCCAATATCACCGAACCAACACTTAGCAGCATTGCCAATGTGTGGAATTCGGGATATCGACCAACATTAGAAGCATATGTAACAGCTTGTCCCGAACCAGCTCGAGGAATGCCACGCTATGGTTTTGCTGCCCTGTATGCACGAATGGCAGGATATTACAGCAATCTCACGTCACTCGAACAAATGGGCAACATGCTTGAAGCCCAACAATATTCAACACAACACGCTCCTGAACCACTTGCTACCTATGCGGGAATGTTTGGATATTACCATGGACTAACAGGTGATCCTTGTCAGCTAAGCGGTGTGGTTGGCACTAGTGTTGACCAATTTTGCAACGCTGTTCCATCCTATTGTATTCCTTACAATGCTGGATTATATAGTGGTGAAACATTCGTCGTAAATGATCATATTATCCAAGATGGAAACATCCTCGGCGATATTGGTGGCGCAGGATACGATCAAGGTTGGGCTGTTGCTTTTTTAGTAGAAAATGCGATTCAACAAACCGATCCGATTGTCAAACAACGTTATCGTGATGCAGCCGTTTTAGGTGCAGAATGGTGTATTCAACATCCTTTAGTAACCAACCATAATTACACAGCAAAACTCGTGTGGGCTTTAGCGCAATTGTACGCCTGGACAGGTAGATCCGATTTTAAAGCTGCTTTAATCGACCGTTTAGATCGAAATTTATGTCCGGGTATATTGACGGATTGGGATCAAAATGGAATGGTGGATAATATGAATACCACTATTGCATTTAGCAGTTTATATGCATCAGCGCAAACACCAGGTCGGAATTGGGATGCACATAATGCACAACCATGGTATCAAAGCATGATAGCTTGGGCATTAACTGAAGCCTATGTAGCTTTTCGTGATCGTGGTGATATAGCATTAGCAGCTCAGTATAAGCCTTATGCTTTGTTGGTGACAGATAATTTAGCTACGGAGATTTTGCAGCGTGGAGTAATGGAAACGAATCAAACGGGCTGGGTTGACACACCACATGCGCTCTTACTAGCTTGTTGGAAAATCGCCCGTTACGAAAATGAAAATCATTCGAATTGGTTTGATGCCATTTGGGCAATTTGGAATAGTGGTGTATTTAATACTTTAGGTGATCGAGGATTTAATATTCCCTTGTATTTGCTATTAAAAGAGAATATTGCCTATGTACCTTTGGCTGTAAGAGAAGAATTTCCATTAGTGTTTAACACATCCACTAGTTCGTATGACCCCATTAAACTTTATCCACAACCTGCTCAAAATCAACTAAAAATTGAATTAGATCAATCTATAAAAATTCAGAAATGGATGATTTATTCGATTGATGGAAAATTGATTTCATCCAAAATATTAAAAGGGGAATCTTCCTTCTCAATTGAACTCCCAAACATAAATAATGGGATGTATTTTATAGAACTATATTCTCAAAACCAAGGAATTTTAAGCAAGAGATTTCAAGTATTTTCGAAATGAATTCGCGGAATAACAGGACAAAGCTCTCGATGTATAAATATTATTTATCCTAACTATAAAATCAAAAAATAAAAATTAATGAAAGCAAGTGCTGAGTTTTGCTGAAAAATTAATCAGCATGATGACGCGAATTACGATTGCCAAAGGAGATGGAATTGGTCCAGAGATCATGGATGCAACCCTCAATATCTTATTAGCTGCAGGAGCTAAAATCGAATGGGATGAAATTGAAGTAGGAGAAAAAGTGTATCTCAATGGAAACACTTCCGGTATTTCAAAAGAATCCTGGGATATTATCCGAAAAAATAAAATCTTCTTAAAAGCTCCTATCACAACACCTCAAGGCGGCGGCTACAAAAGCTTAAATGTAACAACACGTAAATTCCTTGGACTATATGCGAATGTTCGTCCTTGTATGAGTTTACATCCTTTCGTTGAAACCAAACATCCTAAAATGGATTTGGTAATCATACGAGAGAATGAAGAAGATTTATATGCCGGAATTGAGCATCAACAAACGGATGAAGTTGTTCAATGCTTGAAGTTAATTAGTCGCCCGGGATGTGAAAAAATAATTCGTTATGCCTTTGAGTATGCGAAACATTTCAAGCGTAAAAAGGTGACTTGCTTCACGAAAGACAATATCATGAAGCAGACAGATGGTTTGTTTCACAAGGTATTTAATGAAATAGCAGCCGAATATCCTGAAATTGAAAATGAGCATTGGATAATTGATATCGGAGCAGCTAAAATGGCTGATACACCTGAACTATTTGATGTGATTGTGATGCCTAATTTATATGGTGATGTATTATCGGATGTTGCTGCACAAATAGCTGGTTCGGTAGGTTTAGCAGGCTCATCTAATATAGGTTAAGAATGTGCCATGTTTGAAGCTATTCATGGTTCAGCACCGAGAAGAGCTGGACAAAACAAAGCTAACCCATCGGGATTGTTGCAAGGCGCTATTCTCCTATTAAATCACATTGGTCAAAATGAAATAGCTGAGAAAATTCAAAATGCTTGGCTTAAAACCTTAGAAGATGGCATTCATACCTATGACATCTTTAAGGAAGGAGTAAGCAGCGAACTAGTTGGCACACATGAATTTGCCTTGGCTGTTATAAAGAATCTTGGACAAAAACCAAAGACTTTTCAGCCAGTTGAATACAAATCAACCGGAAAACTTGAATTACCCGTTTATGCGAGAAAAAAATCTGCACTTAAAGAATTGAAAGGAGTAGATGTATTTGTGCATTGGGGAGGAAGTAATCCGGATGAATTAGCTGGAAAAATTTCGGAATTAAATAATCAGGAATTGCATTTATCGATGATAACCAATCGAGGAATAAAAGTTTGGCCTGAAGGATTCAAAGAAACTTTCTGTACCGATCATTGGAGATGTCGCTTTGTTTCCAATGAATCTGCGAGTATTAGTAAAGAATCTATCATTGATATACTTCAACACGCATTCAAGAAAAATATCGACACAATTAAAACCGAGAATCTATATGAATTTGATGGAAAAACAGCCTATTCTGCAGGACAAGGACAATAAAAAAGCCATGAAAAAGCAGTTGATTTCGGGTCATTTTAGCTCTCAAGATGCCTTGCAATTAATAACCGAGATGATTCATGTGAAAATAAGGTTTCATGAGAATAAAATAAATCATCTGTTGAATGAAGAGGACATAAAAATGAGAGAAAAACGCATTCAGGCTTTACAAAAAGATTTGTATGATATCCGAAAAGAGATAGAAAAATCGAATGGTAAAGTGGAACTTCAGTCCGAGTTGAATATTGTCCGAAAATAATGTCTGCGTTTAAAAACCGTCCGTTAGTGATTGCAACAATGCATCATAAGGAGAAAGTTATTGCCCCTATATTGGAACAACATTTACAGGTGCAATGCTTTCTCCCGGATGGTTTTAATTCGGATGTTTATGGAACATTTAGTGGCGAAATTGAACGAAATAATTCACCACTGAATACAGCGCGAGAAAAATGCTTGGCTGCAATGAAATTGACTAACTGTGATTTAGGTATAGCCAGTGAAGGTTCATTTGGTCCGCATCCAAGCTATCTCTTTATTCCAGCTAATGAGGAAATAATTGTACTAATAGACGATAAAAATAAATGGGAAATATATGCTCGAATCATTCATACAAAAACTAATTTTGCCTCTGAAGAAATAAAATCCGAAAGTGAATTAAGTAGTTTTTTAAATCAAGTTCATTTCCCTAGTCATGGAATAATTTTGAAATCGGAATCTGAGATATACAAAGGACTTCATGATGAAATGAAAGTTAGGAAACTCTTTAGGCAGATGAATATTCGTACTGGAAAAGTACGTATAGAAACAGATATGAGAGCTATGCACAATCCAACACGAATGGAATCTATTCAATTGGCTTGTGAGGAATTATTAAAGAAGATAAATAGCTTATGTCCAAGTTGTAAAACGCCTGGTTTTGTTATCACTCGAGTAGAAACAGGTTTAGCATGTTCACACTGTGGAATGCCAAGTAATCAAATAAAATCAAAAATATATGCCTGTTTAACTTGTGGATTCAATCAAGAAGTTGATTTAGTAACATCGAATGAAAAAGCTGATCCGATGTTTTGCAATTATTGTAATCCTTAAAATAGTATACACGGATGAACTATTATAAACAATAAATGTTAAGAATATAAATTCGAATCAATGCAGTATACACTTCACCAATTACAGGTATTCTTAAAAGTAACTCAAACGCTTAGTATTACTAAAGCAGCAGAGGAATTACATCTGACACAACCTGCTGTATCTATACAATTAAAGAATTTCCAAGATCAATTTGAAATTCCGCTTACAGAGATTATTGGCAGGAAATTATACGTGACCGAATTTGGAAATGAGATAGCACAAGCAGCCGAAAAAATCCTCCAAGAAGTATATGCAATTAATTACAAAACACTAGCATACAAAGGCTTTCTAAGTGGAAAACTTACAATTTCAATTGTTTCTACAGGCAAATATATCATGCCGTATATTCTAAGTGATTTCTTTAAAAAACACCCGGGAATTGAGTTGAATTTAGATGTATCGAATAAAGTAAAAGTGCTAGAAAAGCTCGAAAGGAATGAAACCGATTTAGCATTAGTCTCCATTTTACCCGAATCAATCCAAACAGAAAAGCTAGAATTAATGGAGAATAAACTATTTCTTGTTGGAAATAAAGATTATTCCCCAAGCTCAAAACCGAAATCACCGAATTACTTAGAAGAACTTGCCTTGATTTACCGCGAACTTGGTTCAGGAACTCGCCAATCGATGGAACAGTTCTTCCAAAAAAATCAATTATACGTTCGAAAAAAGCTTGAACTAACCTCAAATGAAGCAGTTAAGCAAGCAATTTTAGCTGGATTAGGTTGTTCGATAATGCCGCTAATAGGTATTAAGAATGAACTAATGAACGGCGATTTATCGATTCTGCCTGTAAAAGGACTTCCAATAAAAACCAGTTGGAATTTGATTTGGTTAAAAGGTAAAAAACACAGCTATGTAGCTCAAGCCTTTTTAAATCATCTAAAAGAAAATAAAACACAAATAGTGAATGAGCATTTTCATTGGACAAAGGCGTATTAACTGAAATCAAAACACATAATTCAAATTACCTTTCAAATAGATAATTTGTAGAGTCGATTTAATAAATTTTAGCTTGTATTCGGCAAGCTTCAATTCCGATTCAAGCCATTTGGATTCGCGTGTATTGATCAAAAATAGAGAACTTTCACCAGCCTCGAATTTCTGTTTTTCAGCATCTACTAATTTTCTGCTGTAATCGACCGATTTTTGAGCATTTAATAACTGCTGAGATAATACAGAAATTGATTGAGAAGCTTGATTTAGCTTATACATCAACTCATTGTTTTTGCTCGACAATTCCAATGAATTATTCTTACTCGAAATATCAGCCATCCGGTATTCATTAACAGGAGTACGTAACAGCAATGGCATCGAAAAACTAAGTCCCCATTTATAGCTATTGGTTGTAAAAATTGGACTAGAAGCGTTGGTATTCCCAGCAAGTAAGTTGTAGTTTACATTCAATTTAGGCTTGATAAATTCGCGTTTCAGCCGTTTATCCACATTCAAAACTTCTTGAAAAGCAGTGTATTTACTAATGATCGGATTGCTTAATGAATCCTGGAACATGAGCTTTCCGATAACTTGTTTTGCTTTTTCAAAATAGGCATCCAAGCTATCTGAAGGTATAAAGGAATATTGAAGAGAAGCATTTCCATTTTCATTCCAATTAAATGATGCTAATTGATTCTGACTTTTAATTTTATCCAATTCAGCATTTTGCAAATCCAACAAACGAGATTGAATAAATAAAGATGCTTCAACAGTATCAACAGCAGGCCTTTCCCCTACTTCGGCTAGTGACTCAATTCCGGTATACCGTTGTTGCGCTAATTGCAAGAAATAAGCATTTAAAGAAATTTGTTTTAAGCTGAATAACCAGTCGAAATACTGCTGCGATGATTCAAAGAATAACTGGTTTAATTGATTCTTTTGTTCTGCTGTGTAATAATTAAGATAAGCACGCGATTTAAGCACTTCTGCTCTACGTTTATCTATAACTAATCCTTGTAATAAGGAGACTTCCATTCCTAAATATGGAATGCCTGCAGTAGATGTTTTCAACTCTGGATTTATATAATTTCCATAGCCATAATCATATCCTGCTTTGAGATATTGTGAAGTGAAAAGAGCTTGTTTAAGTTGAGCGGATGAGACCGAATAATAATTTGTTCCGTTGTAGAATTTATTCTCGTGATTTCCTTCCAAAAAAGGATCATAAGAACCACGAGCGGCTTGCAACTGATACATTCCGAGCTTTTTGAAATTCTCTGCACGATCCGATAATGGATGAAATTTCATTACATCATCCATAAACTTCTCATAACTGATAAGCACTTGAGAAACAACTTCACTCGAGGGAAAAAGCAACAAAACCCAAAGAAATGAAAAGCAAAATTTACTTTTTAACATCTTGGTCCTTTTTTGTTGATTGAGTATAGAATTCAGGCGGGAATCCATTGATTTGTCGCCACATTTCATAAAACAGTGGCACATTTCCAAGTAAAGCAAATCCTTGAACTCCACTACCAATCCGAACAGCATCAGGCCAAGGCTCGCCAATGCTTTTAGCTAGAACCCTGAATTTTCCATTTGCTGAAATAGATCGGTCAAATGCTACAATTTCGGCAGTATACGTTCCGTAACTCATTCCTGGCCATCCAGAGAACACAAATGCAGGCCAGCCATCAAACGTTAATTGTACATGCTGTCCTTTTCGAATTAATGGCAAATTCATAGGTTCCACATACAATTCAACTACTTGTTCCGATTGATCAGGAATGATACTGCATAAGGATGCTCCTTCCTTTACAATCTCTCCAATTCCTTTGATTGCAGTGGATTGAATGTAACCATCTTGTGGTGCTAGCACATAATAAAACCCTTGTCGCATGCTGTAATTAACCAATTGATTTTGCAACTTGGTAAGTGATCCTTCTGCTTCAAACAAAGCCGACATCACCGAGTATTTCTCAGAATCGGCTTTCATCAACTTTTCGGCATATTCTTGTTGAATGGAATTAAACTCAATTTCGGTGTTGAGTAATTCATTTTTAGTACCGAAGAATTTATTTTCAGCAGAGGTTTTCTTTGCCAAGGCTTCTTGCAGTTTTATGCGACGATTTTCCATGTCGGTGCGCGAAATCACCCCTTTGCTCAATAATTCCTCGTAACGTTTTAATTGTGTTTCAGCTACTTTGAAATTAGCTTGAGCAGTATGTGCTTCAATACTATCCGATACAACCTTGATTTTACCTTGGACAATCTTATTTCTAGCCTGCTCCAATTTCATCCGAAGCGATCGATTCAAGGCATCAATTTGAGCATTGACTGCATTTATTTTCTGCTCGTACGATTCCATAGCAGATTCTTTCGAACGAATTTGTGATTCGGAACGAGAGACTAATTCTGGATCGATATATTCTTCTTTAATCTCCGATATATAAGCGATTGTATCGTTTTTCTTCACCCGATCACCATCCCGAATAAACCACTTTTCTACCCTACCCGAAATACGAGAAGTTACTTCTTGCGGACGACTAGCTGGATTCAAAGTACTAACCGTACCAGTTGACTCGATGTTTTGCGTCCAAGGCATACACAGTAAAATAAGCCCTGAAAGACAAATAGCATAAATAAAATATTTAATTGCCCTAGAGTACGGACGAATGTAAATGGATTCGAAACTAGGTAAATGGAATTTCTTCTTGCTAAACAGAGAATATTCGGGCGAGTCAGCAACTATTTTCTCCAGTTTATATAGGGCTGTAATAATGTCGTAAAAGCTATTTAAACTAACAATTAATTTCTCGATGGAATTAATCACTAAGAATATGATGATTTCGGTAGCGACAAACTGACCAATATTTAATTTACCCTGTTGAACTAGCAAAGCTCCTAGAAACAAGAGAATTCCAATAAAAAGCACTTTAAAAAATACGATGCCTTTATATTGTTTTTCGAGCACTCCATAATGACCTTTTCGTTCTTTGAAATAAGCGCCTAATGTTTCGTCGATGCAAGAAAGGAATTCAGATTGGTCCGATGATTCAAGAGGTTTATCCTGTTGAAACAAATCCATGAGGCGGTATTTCTGATTGGAAGTTTGAATATTGGTTTCAATTCCAGCTTTACCATAATACCGAATGATGAAGTAGAAAAACGCTCCAAGTAAAAGTGTAAGAACAAAAAACCAGGTATTGTATAAAGGCAAAATGATTAACCCGAAAACAATACTGATAATAGAGAAGGAAAAATCGAGTACAATTTTACTGATACCTTTTTGCAGGGTAACGACTTCAAAGAAATGGTTTAG
>DAOOQW010000023.1:5323-6822 GCA_035388945.1 Flavobacteriales bacterium | reverse complement strand
GCTAACTGAGATGGATTCATATTAAAATTCAAATGCAAAGATAGTAACTATATTCTTAATGATAGTATTGCTATCTTTGTAAAATAAAAACGATAATTATTCTGAATTGTTCATGGAGCACGAACTTAAAATTAAAATGAATGAAAAGCTATTCCTGAGAAATCCGGAAGAGACTGTGTTGGGTAGAAAAATAGTTCATCATGGTTTGCTGCTCATCAACAAACTTGGTTTTGAAAATTTCACGTTTAAGAAATTAGCAACCGAAATCGAAACAACCGAAGCTGGTATTTACCGCTACTTTGAAAATAAGCACCGACTTCTCGTTTACTTAATTACTTGGTACTGGAGCTATTTGGAATACAAAGTCTCCTACACCATCAACAACATTCAAGATCCAGCAATCAAGCTTAAAAACATCATTCGGGTATTAGTAGAAGAACCTCGAAATGCGGGATTTACTTCAGATTTTATCTCCGAACAGGATGTCTATCAATTAGCTATTTGGGAAGGTTCAAAATCCTATCTCACACGTCATGTAATTCAAGATAATCAAGATCGGTTTTTCAAGCCTTACAAGGATTTATGCGAGCATATTGCTCAAATATTATTGGAATTCAATCCGAACTACCCCTTTGCACATTCCTTGGCGAGTACTGTCTTAGAAATGTCGCACTCACAAAAATTTTTTCTAGAAAATTTGCCAGCACTTACCGACTTCACCATCAAGGACAAAGACAATAAAATTGTTGAATTTTTAGAGTCGATTGTATTCAATTCTATTCAGGTCAAGTGAACCTTTTTTCTTAATCGGCAAAGTGGTCGGTATAAACTTTCTGGCTTAGAATTTGACAAGGGCGCGCGCCGCAAAAAGCACACAACCTGTTAATTTCGGCCTTACCTAAATCTTCAGAAAATGAAATCACATTTTGCACTCGTGCTACTGCTATTAGCTGGACTTTACAGTAAAGCAGACGAAATTCCGACTACATCCAAAATCACCGACGTAACCGTATTTCTCCGTCAGGCAAAAGAAACCCGCTCTGCAACCGTTACGATTCCAAAAGGTAATTCCGATGTTGTTTTATCGGGCATCTCGCTCGAAATGATTGATCAAAGTTTGCAGGTTTCAGTAAAAGGTCCGGGTACACTTATTACTGCTACTTCGCGGATTAATTATTTCGAAACCGAAAACTCAATCCCTAAGGATCCTAAACTCACTCGCTTAAATGATTCTATCCTTGTATTCTCCAAAGACGTAGCTTGGATCAACGAACAAAAAGCTGTGCTCAACGGTGAAATGAGCATTTTCGCAGCTAACACCAAATTAGGCAGTACACAAGAAGGTTTAAAACCTGCCGAACTCATCACTTTACTTGATTTTTATCGTACACGACAAACCGATATTCGCAAGAAGCTATTCGACCTCACTAATAAAGAGGAAAAACTAAACGAGAAAATCCAGAAATATCAAGGACAAATCGATGAGATGGGAGAAAAAC
>DAOOQW010000023.1:1539-5223 GCA_035388945.1 Flavobacteriales bacterium | reverse complement strand
CTAAACGAGAAAATCCAGAAATATCAAGGACAAATCGATGAGATGGGAGAAAAACCTATCAACCCAGTAAAAGAAATCGTCCTTACATTTTCATCCGAAACAGGTGGTTCCTTAACTATTCGTCCAACGTATTTAGTAAATAATGCTAGCTGGTCGCCGATGTACGATATCAAAGTCATCAATACCGCTCAACCGGTGAATATTCTTTACAAAGCTAAAATCGTTCAAAACACAGGTTTCGAGTGGAAAGATTGTAAAGTCACTATTTCAACTGCCAATCCGAGTGTTAATAACGATCGTCCTATTATGAATCCGCGGTACATCGACTATTATGTGTATCGTGTTCAATCTACAGTGCCATTATCAGCAGGAATTAGCATGAACATGATGCAAATTAATTCCCCAGTGAGAAAAGACGCACAAGACAAAGAGCAAGAAGATAGCTTCGTAGATGCATTTGATTACAATGCAGAAGTTAGTGAAAGCGAAATCAATGTAGAATTTGCCATTGATGCACGTCAAACTATTAAGTCCGATGGGAAAGAACATATTTGCGCTATCCAATCATACACAGTACCTGCGACTTACAAATACCACACTGTGCCTAAATTAGAACAAGCTGCATTCTTGTTAGCAAAAATCACTGATTACGGTAAATACAACATGCTTTCAGGACCAGCTAACATTTTCTTCGACGATATGTACATTGGTCAAACACACCTAAATCCAAAAGTTTCGAGCGATACATTATTGGTTTCACTCGGGCGTGACGAACGAATCGTAGTAAAACGAATCCGAGTGTTAGATAAAAACTCCAAACGTTTCATTGCCGATTCTCAGAAAGATGTCTACACCTGGGAAACGATCATTCGAAATAATAAAGGCACACCAATCGACATCGAAGTGCTCGATCAGGTTCCACTTAGCCGCCGCGACGAGATCAAAGTTGAGCTCAACGATAAGCAAGGCGCTGAGTATACCGAAGAATTTGGTAAGCTTTTCTGGAATTACACGGTTAAACCGAACGACAGCAAAAAAATACGCTTCAGTTACACCGTCGAGTATCCAAAAGGTAAAACCGTTCAGGAACAGCCATAATCGAATTGTTTTGTGTGTGAAGGGCAAGTCAGCAATGGCTTGTCCTTTTTTATTTGGGCGTGCCCTTCGGTCGCGCTATACATTGCAAGTCCTCCTGTATGCCTTCGCCAAGGCTTCGGCATAAACTTCGGGCTTTCCATTTCTACCGCTCACGCAAAATTTTCAACAGCTGCAAATGTTCGTTAAAACTCGTGTAAATTAGATTATGCATTCTACCCCAACTCGAAAATTGAAGCTATACATAGCTATGAGTCTTGATGGCTATATAGCTGGGCCAAACGACGAACTCGACTTTCTATCACAGGTCGAAATGGAAGGGGAAGATTATGGTTATTCTAAATTCTGCCAACAAATCGATACCGTCATTATCGGAAAACGCTCGTTCGATAAAGTTGTTGATATGGGTTTTGAATATCCGCATCTCGATAAACCTGTGTACATCTTCACCCGACAAAACCTTCCTGCAAAAGGAAACTGCATTTATTACTCAGGCGATTTAGTTCAACTCCTAAAACAAATTCGTACTCAACAAGGAAAGCACATCTACTGCGATGGTGGTGCCGAATTAGCGAATCAATTACTAGAATTACAGCTAATCGATGAAATCATCCTTTCCATTATTCCAGTTTTATTGGGAAAAGGTATTCGTCTATTCAGAGAAACACTCTCTTCAAGTCGTTTGGAATTAAAAGAAAGCAAAACCTACTCGAGTGGATTGGTCCAATTACATTATGCTCGCAAAGTATAACTTAACACATTATCAGACACCTAAGGCATTAACTCATAGCGACAAAGGAGTATGATGATGAACATTATTCCTTTGATTTGTTATCTATTCAAACTAGAGAAACTTGATTAGACAATTCCTAAATCATTACGCCATAAACCTTACCAATTATAGATATTTTCTATCGATACCTTAGAAACAACAATGGGTGTGAATGACTAATTTTACGTCCCTTTTCAAAAAAAACAAACACGCTACAACCGCTATTTTCAATATGAAACTGATTAAACAGTTCTTAACCATTTGCTTCTTACTTTTTGCAAGTTTAGTCGCTCACACGCAATCTGTTACAGTAGTAGCACCCAATGGAGGTGAAATCTTATATTCTTGTCAGCAGTATCCTGTTACTTGGACTCAAACAGGTTCGCCCTCGAACTATTGGAATATCGATTATACACTTGATGGTGGAACAATTTGGGCTTCGGTTACCAGTAACTATTTAAGTACAAATGGAACTTTCTTGTGGACTGTTCCTAATGTGCAATCATCGACAGTTAAGCTGCGGATTTACGATGCACAACATCCAACGACTGTAGATCAGAGTAATGCAAATTTCACGATTAACATTCCGGTTATACTCACTTCACCCAATGGAAGTGAAACTTGGCAAGGAAATACAGTTCACAACATCACCTGGAATGCCCAAGGAACTTCTAATACATACAACATTGCTTATTCTACCAATGGTGGTTCCACATGGACAACCATTGTAAGTAGCTACAGTACCGCTTCTGCGACTTATGCTTGGACAGTTCCAACAATAGCACTTTCGACCAATTGTTTAGTTCGGGTAATGGATGCGGTAACTAACTGCATGATGGATGTTTCGAATTTACCGTTTACGATAACGCCTTCCACTCCGATTATTCTTACACCAAATGGTGGTGAGACCATCAACATCGGTTGTGATTACCAGATTAATTGGAACCAAAACACGCTCTACACATACGCACGATTAGATTATTCTCTCGACAATGGTGCTACTTGGGTAAACATCGTCAATGGAGCTTCCAACTACGGATATTACTATTGGAACGTTCCTACTTCCATCACGCCTTCTACTACTTGTTTGATTCGCTTGTCGAACTACCAAGATCTTTCCGTTTGGGATGTGTCCAATGCGACCTTCACCATTCCTGCTCCTGTTACCGTTACTTCACCCAATGGTGGTGAGACTTTGGTTGGATGCGCTACGGCTTCCATTGCTTGGACTAAAACAACCTGTCTCGGTACTTGGAACCTTGCCTACTCGACCAACAATGGTTCTACTTGGACCGATATTGCTAATCAAAGCGATAACGGTAATGCTAACCAGACTTACAACTGGACTGTTCCTAACGGTATCACTTCTTCTCAAGTGCTTGTTCGGGTAAGAAGCTACAACTACACCAGCATTAGTGATCAATCGAACGCTGTGTTCAGCATCATTCCTTCCAACGACATTACTGTTACTTCGCCCAATGGTGGAGAGAACTGGATTGGACTTTCTTCCCACACCATCACCTGGACTAACCTGCCATCGGCTTCCGGATTTTACACCGTGCAATATTCTTCTAACGCAGGTTCATCTTGGAACACACTTGCCACGAACATTACTGGAAACTCATACACCTGGGCTGTTCCCAACTCACCATCTACTCAGTATTTGGTGAAAGTTATCGACTATCAGAACCAGTGTAAATTCGATGTGTCTAACGCCAACTTTACCGTGTCGCCGGCTACGCCTATACTTACCACTCCTAACGGTGGTGAGACCATCAACATCGGTTGTGATTACCAGATTAATTGGAACCAAAACA
>DAOOQW010000023.1:0-1439 GCA_035388945.1 Flavobacteriales bacterium | reverse complement strand
ACCAGTGTAAATTCGATGTGTCTAACGCCAACTTTACCGTGTCGCCGGCTACGCCGATTTTGACCTATCCAAATGGAGGGGAGACGTTTTATTCGGGTATGGATTATCAAATCACCTGGAACCAAAACACGCTATACACATACGCTCGTTTGGATTATTCCCTTGACAATGGTGCTACTTGGGTAAACATCGTCAACGGAGCTTCTAACTATGGATATTACTACTGGAACTGCCCGAATGTCTCTAGTACAACTGCGTTGGTGCGCATTTCTAATTATCAAGATTTATCGGTTGTGGATGTTTCGGATGCCGTCTTTACGATAAAGCCAGCAGTTACTATCCTAACACCTAATGGTGACGATGGAACTACTCTTTGGGGCGGATGTACGATTACTTCTATCACTTTTGAGCGTTCACCAGCTTGGAGCAATTACCGAATTGAATATTCTACAAATGGAGGTAGTACATGGAATTTGGTTGTAGCTAGTTGGAGTACTACAGCTAATCCGGCAACGTATAATTGGACTATGCCGAATTTGAATAATGTACCAACACTTGTCAGGGTTTATCCTACTTCCTATTCTATATATGCTGATCAATCGGATAATACCTTCACTATTCGCAAACCTGTAACGATAATCCAACCGAATTTTGGAGGAATCATGCAGGTGGGGACGAATTATAATATCCAATGGACTTCGGATGGAATTTCGAATTTGTATGACATTTTCTATTCAACCAATGGTGGTACGAGCTTTACCAATATTGTGATGGGTTATAATACTTCCAACAATACTTATACGTGGAATGTACCTGCAATTCCTTCGAACAACTGTCGTATTTGGGTGCGTGATAATGTGAACAATTGTAAATCAGATACATCTGACATTGCATTCATCATTAGTTCATCAGCTCCGCCAATAACCCTTCAAACACCAAATGGAATCAGCGATACGCTCCACGGATGTACGAATAAATTGGTGACTTGGAGCGAAACTTCTACGTTTGGAACGTATGATTTACATTATTCAACGAATGGAGGATCAACATGGACAGCTATTGTAACCAACTATGCCACTACAAGTCATCAATACAGTTGGGTTGTTCCAAATATCAATTCATCCACGGTGCTCTTACGTGTTCGGCAAGCTGGTAGTACAACGAATTTCGACTTGTCGGATGCATATTTTACGATTGAACCTGGAGCTTTAGTAGCTGCACCGGCTTTAACGACTTTATGTCCGGGACAAAACGTTCAATTAGTTGCCACTGGAGGAAGTAATTACTCGTGGTCACCTGCTACAGGATTGAGTTCAACAACTATTTTCAATCCAGTTGCTAGTCCAACAGTTTCAACCCAATACATTGTACAATCGAATAATGCTGGTTGTATTTTGGCTGATACAGTTCAAGTGAATGTTACACCTGCATCTACGAAT